>CAYMKI010000022.1:0-30399 GCA_964390695.1 uncultured bacterium | reverse complement strand
CTCTAGGATCTATACCTGCGGATGGCTGCACTGCAGACAGCTCAAAGTTACTGGATAAGGGGGTTAAGGCCATATTATTCTCCTGTTTTAGCCATAAAAGGGGGTGTGGTCGGGTTCAAGCTTGTTGAGGGCTTGAGTGATTTCCTCTTGAATTAGACCTCTGTCCTCTATCTGTGAAGAAGCCAGTTCAAACGGAGGACCGAAAGTGATCTTTATCCGGGAAAAAAACTTCGGAAAGCGAAATCGGTCCCAAGTGTTAAGTTCCCAATATTTGTCCGCTGTCCATGAGAAAGGGATCAACGTGGCCTGTGTCTCCTGAGCTAACCAGGCGATACCCGGCTTGACTGCATAACGCGGACCGCGCGGGCCGTCTGGAGTAATAACCACTATTTCTGACTTATGTTTAAGGCTTTCTGAGACTTTTTTTAAGGCTATATGGCGGGCATTATGAGGGACTCGGATAGTATTGCCCTGAGAATAGCTGTGAGCTAATAAGGTTAAGGGGTCGCCATCGCGGCTGTTGCTGACAAGCGCTGTGTACGAAAAATGGGGAGCGTATCGGACTAGGATTTCCGAAGTGATAGCTAATCTGTTATGCCAAAGCACCAAGATGCACTTGTCTTTTTCAGCCGTGGCTATAAAGCTATCTAAGCCTTCTACGCTGACTTTTGAAGTCTTTAGAATGCATCGTATGATATACTTGCCGCCGTAAGCGATGATGAGGGACTTGATTTTGCGTTTCCAGGATTTCCATGTTTTGCTTAGCATGCCAGTGTTTCCTTGATTTTTTGAGCGGCCGATTGGCTAGCGGTATGGAGGCTTAATACGGCTTTAATTTGTGAGCAGCCTTTTAAGCATAAATTTCTTGCGGATGTGGGCTCTACTAGAGGTTTTAGAGTGGTGTAGATATTTTGCGGGGTGAGGTCTTGTTCGATCCATTCAGGAAAGACTCTTTCTCCTGCTATGATATTCGGCAGGGCATAATGAGGCAGTTTCACTTTAAGTAAATATTTGGCAAACAGGCGGTTCAAGGCCGAGAGATAGTAAATGACCACGGTAGGGCATGCATGCAGGGCCAATTCCAAGCACACGGTTCCTGATTTCGCCATGGCGCAACGCGCATCGCGCATTAATTCATAGGAATGTTCCGGCCGTATAAGAAAGAGATCTTGGCCTAACCGAAATGGCGTCTTAGCACCTAATTCGGCTGCTAAATGCGCGGTCAGGTCATGCGCGCAGGACAGTCCGATTTGCATATCGGGAAACTCTTTTTTGAGTAAAACCGCAGCTTCTAAGAGCAGGGGCAGGTTATGCTTTACCTCGCTGGAGCGGCTGCCGGGAAATACGGCTACAAGGGGAGAGGATTTGGAGATCCCATACTGCTCCTTCCAATGGTCTTGATAGGAATATTGAGATAGCAGCTCTACAAGGGGATTGCCTACATAGGAAACTTGTAAGGCGGTATTTTTAAAATAGCTGGCTTCAAAAGGCAAGATCGTCAACAACAGGTCAAAGGAATCTGCTAGTTGTTGAATTCTATCTTGACCATGTGCCCAAACGCTAGGACAGATATACTGGATGATTTTTCCCTGGTATCCTTGGCGGCGGAGTGCTTTGGCCAGCCGTAGATTAAATCCTGGATAGTCAATCAAAATGACTAAAGCCGGCTGCCTTTTGACAATCTCGTTCCTCAGCAGATAAAAGTGTTTCATCAGTTTCGGAAGCGCCATCAGGACATCGGTAAAGCCCATCACTTCAAAATCCTCCATCCGCAGAACAGATTCAAGAGCTTGATGCCGCATTTTAGGGCCTCCCACGCCAGAGAAAGAGATCTGGGGTATTTGAGCCTTCAAGGCCTGCATTAAGTGGCTTCCATGCAGATCGGCACTTTTTTCGCCGGCGAAGATAAATGCGGATAATGAGTCACTTTTCACGATTCACTTCTTACAGGTTGTGAGGGTGTTTTTTTATAGATCAGCATCAAATTGCGAATATAGGGCACCAAGCCAAAAGCAGGGCCTATGAAATTGACCGGATCGCCCAGCATCGCAAAATAGGCAAGGCACATTATGTCGCCGGCCAAGCTCATCCACCAGAAAGAAGGCCCTAGATAGCTTTGCTGTTTTTTTTCCGCCAACCACCACTGGATCCAAAAGCGGCTATTAAACAGCACAAGGCCTGCAATGCCTAAGAGGTGCCATCCCCAAAATACAGGGCTGCCAGAAACGCTTTCTAGCCAAGTGGGATTGCGAAAAAACAGGATGATATCATGGTTTTGGCCTAACTGCAGGAGGAATAATGCCATTGTCCCGGCTAAGCCTGCCATCATCACTCCAATCACAGTGGTTTTGCGCCTTATTTTATGCGCGGGCCGCATGAAATTCAAGTTGCGCCAAGAGATCGTGGCATTGCAGGCTTGGATCATAGCCACATGCAACTGAAGTTGAATGATAGAATGGATCCACAAAAAGACATTGCCCAGCAAGGACAGCTGCCAAAACAGTGGCGTGACGACGCTTTGCCGTTGCTTTTCGCTATTCAGCCATTGAATCAAAAACCGTGCCGTAAAAGCTAAGGAGGAAATAAATCCCAAGGGATAAAGCAAATTTCTTAAGGCTTCCGTCATGGCTATTTTTTAATTTGATAATTCAAATGACGTTTTTTCATCCAGCGCACAGCTAACATATCCGCAATGGTATTAAATGAACGGTTCAAGAAATTATATTTAGTCTGACCTTTGGTCCTTTCTCGGTGGTTGACAGGCATTTCCTTGATGCTAAAGCCCTCAATTTTAAATAAGGCGGGTAGAAAGCGATGCATCCCTTGGTACATTTTAATTTTTCGCAAGCTTTCGGTTCGGTACACCTTCAAGGAACACCCGGTATCTTGCACTCCATCCTCACAGACTCTGCTGCGGACAAAATTAGCTAAGCGCGAAGTGATTTTCTTCACAACTGAGTCGCGACGTTTTTGCCTAAAACCGCATACCATGTCGCCATTACCGATGGCTTGAAGCATGGCTGGAATGTCGGCCGGGTCATTTTGACGATCGCCATCGAGGGTGATTACGAACTCGCCTTGAGCTAGTTTGAAGCCGGCATCAAATGCGCTGGACTGGCCATAGTTCTTGTTAAACGCCACAATTTTGATATAGGGCTTGTTCTGTGCTAGTTCTTTGAGGATGGCAAGCGTGTTGTCTGTGGAACCGTCTTCAACGCATATCAGCTCCCAGGGGTTCTGTAGCGATTGCATGATGGGTTCTAATTCTTGAACCAAATCCCGGATATTATCTTCCTCATTCTTTAAAGGAACAACAACGGAGTACTTTAAATTCATACTTTAACCTTCTGTATCTCGACTTTGCCATATTTTTCCCTGCAGAAGAAATTCCTTATATAGATATATACCCTAAATTTCTGGTTGTTAGGGTATAGCATCTCACTGCATTAGAGTTCACAATATCTTAAAGTCTAGGTGTATTAAGTTATAATTATACTCCATTATGGTATTACAAACGAGAAAATATTTAGCTAATATAGGTGGACTCGACTTTGCAATTTTAGACCTCTTGCATAATTGATCTCCTTGCCCCTGCCCTTGCGCTTGCCCCTGCCCGATTAACGGTGTTTTTGAGACATCTTAATCAGGATTGAACGGTCTAGGAATACAGGTCGGACACTCACTCAGATGGTTTTTTCAAGTTTTCAATCACTTCTTCCACGGATTTTTTAGGTTCTTTGATAAAGTCCGTTAAAGAGGTGAAGAAGCTGTTTTTGATCTGATTGAGTTTAAATCCAGCTCTGATGTTGGCATCATCATCGGGAGACACTCTCGTTAGTTTGGTGCTGATTCCATAGATGATCTCAGATGTTTTAGCTATAGCGCGCCCTTTAAAATCATTTCCGGCCAGTTCATTGATTTTATCGGCTACTTCATATCTTTGGGTTTCAGTAATCAACATGGCTGACTTGTAGTAAGTGGTGACATCTTCTTTGAATTCTTCGATTTCTTCGTTAATCAGTTCTTCTAACGTCTCGGCTTGTTTTTTTTCTTCAGGTGTCAACATCTTTGTGGCTTGCTCTTTCATCTGTTTTAAGTTGTCTAAAATTTTTTTAGACTTTTCGATCTCAGGTTTAATTAAGTCTTTGACAACCAAAGCTTTCTCGTGCATTTCTTCTTTTAGAGACTCAAACTCTTCGACCATGGACATAGCCACTGATTTTAATTCCTTTGATTGAGCTTCTTTAGTTTTAAATTTTTTGGAGATTTCTTCCATTTTTTGCAGTGTTTGATCTAGGTCATCCGCATTCAGGGGTTTTACCTCAGATATTTCGGAAGATAGGGCATAAAGGCTCTGTGAGGTTTCCAATATGATCGTGACTTTTTCGGTGACCTGCACCAGCTGCTGATTTTCTTCGGTTTTGTTTACCTCATTCCAAGTTTTTAACGAATCAACGCATGATTTTAATGAGTTAATGATAGATCCTAATGGTATACACATATAAGTTCCTCCTTGAAAATATATGATGATAAATAGTAATATAAACTCATTATAATATTTATTTTAATTAATTAGAAAAATAATAATTAAAAAACTATTAATTAAATATATTGTTTATATGTATTTTAGGGTGTTTTTAATTATGTACTTATCCGACATAGTGCATAAGATGCTGTAATTCAATGTACTATGATTTATGTGAGGGGGTTAAGGAGAGGAAGAAAGGCGCACCTTAGAAGCGAGCCAATCGACTCCATTTTGAAAAGTTTGTGGAGAGGTCCCGTGTCCCTTGTGACCGATGGAAGGGGAGATGACCATTTCGATTTGGGGGGAGCGCAGGCCTTTCTGGTAGGCGGTTTCCGACAGTGTTTCAACTAAATGGAAACATTCGGCTGTTCCCACCCGCAAATCTCTGTTTCCGATATAAAATTTTAAGGTCTTCAGAGATAGGCTATCTTGCAGTTGTTTGAGGTGCAAGGCATCCGTTAGGGCAGAAGAAGCTAAAACATGAAATTCGTCTAAAGAGGCTAAGTCAATCAAGGGGGCAAAACCTAAATAGAGCCCGATCCTCTCTTCTTTGGCCATCAAATGCGCTGCTATAAATGCTCCGCGCGATAATCCAATAACTGCTATCGGTTGAGGCAAAATCCGTTGGGTTTGCTCCAGAAAATCAATATTTTGGATGGCTTTGGTGGTGAAGTCTTCGATAAAATTGCAGCCTTTTTGCAGTTCCGTCGACCAGGTTTTCATGGCTTCTTTGTAATCCATGCCTGGATAATGGCCTGGCAGTGTAAATGAAATGACATTGAAGGAATATTTGAGAAGCATTTCCACGGGCTGATTGATGGGATCAAGCAGAAGACTGTCCGGACCCGAGAGTGCTAAATAAATTACAGCTGGAGCGGGGCCGTTAGCAAAGCCAGGTCCGCGCCAATAAATTTTCAAATCGTTTTGGCCTTGTAATTCATTTAATTCATACATGTCAACACGTAGATAATTTGCGTTAGATGAAAATGGTGGAATAGCTTTTAGGGCATGTCTTCAAAGTCTTCGTCTTCGCTCTCATGTATCCTTCTTTCCCCTCGGCGGGGTGCAGGGGAGTGATGCCTGTGTTCATGGTGTTTGGAATGCTGCTTGTAGAGGTTGTTCCAGGTGGAATAGATGTCCATGAGCTCCTCATGCACGAGGGCTCTTAACTTTAAAAATTGGATGGCAGCGCCAAACTCTTTAATATGAAACAGTTTAGGGCGCACGTGCTTTTTCCCCGACAAGGGAGTGAGCCGATATTGTGTGGACATAATAAAACTGCTCATAGAACTTATCTTTTTGGGAAAATGCGGAAATGAGGAGGTGACAAAGGCGTGCAGCAGAGATGAAGTCAGCAGCATAATTTGTCCTATATGCGGATGCAAGTTCTTAGAGAGATACTGCGTGCGAATTTCATTTTCAAGTATAGGAAAGAGCCAACAGGAAATCAGCACCGAGCGGTCCAGAGGTCTCTTAGCGTTGCTTTGATTGATTTTGTCTGCCGCTCTGAGATACTGAAAAATCTCCTCGCCTTTGGGTCCATCTAAAAAATGCAAAAGCGTAGGGAATAACAGCTCCAACAGGCCGGCATCGTGAATCAAACTCAAGAATGGGGCAGAAGACCCTGATTCGAGCATACGTAAAATTTCTTCTAATATTCTTGCCGGAGAGCTTTTGATGATTTCTTCTTTGCAGTCTATAAGGGCTTTGTGGCTTTGCGCGTCGATATTGAAGCCAAATCGAGCGCGGAATTTGAGCAGGCGGAGCATCCGCACGGGGTCTTGTTTGAAGCGCACACACGGATCGCCAATAGATCTTAATATATGCTTATGGATATCTTCCCATCCGCCCACATAATCAATGATGGTGTGATTGGTAGGGTCGTAAAACAAACCGTTGATAGTAAAATCCCGCCGCAAAGCATCTTGCTCAGGTGTCCCCCACTGGTTGTCTCTCAGGATCAGGTCGCTGTCGTTTTCGCCTGACCTGAAGGTTGAGACTTCCAATATTTTATGACCAAAGCGTACATGCGCCAAGCGAAAGCGTTTGCCGATGAGGAGGCATTGTCTGGAAAAAAGCTGCTTGACTTGTTCCGGTAGTGCAGATGTGGAAATATCAAAATCTTTGGGGGTCTTGTTGATAAGAAGATCGCGGACTCCGCCTCCGACGAGATAAGCGACGAAACCGGCTTGCTTTAATTTGTTAATAGTGAAAAGGGCATCTGGATCGATTAACTTTGGATCGATGCTGTGCTCAGTATAAACTTTAGGTTGCACTTTTAACTTAGAGCTCCTGTAGCTAATTTATAGAGTCTTATGGATAAATAAATGATGATGTATTTTTAACTAAAAGTCAAGAGAATAGAATTCTATAAAAGGGTTTAAAATAAAAAATTATCGTTCATGATTGCGTCGATAGCCGTATTTTCAATAAGGCTGTTTTTCAAAACCTACAATCTCCAATCGCACGCGATTAGGTTAGGTTCAGGGTTATTGGATTTGTAGTACACAAGGATGCAGCCGGCAAAAATTTTCAGGTTGTTGGGGTAAAGAGTGTGTATAATATTGCAAAGTCGAGGGGCAAAATATATAATGGCATTTTCTTATGAGGTTCACCATGTCGCAATCCCCAAGCAAAAAAAAAATATTTGGCACGGATGGAGTCCGGGGAAGAGCAAATCAAAGCCCGATGACTGTAGAGACCGCGCTAGCATTAGGCAGGGCTGCCGGAAAAATATTTCGCAAACATGACAGCAAGCACCGCGTTGTAATAGGCAAGGACACGCGCCTTTCTTGCTACATGTTTGAGAATGCTCTAATCGCTGGGCTGTGCTCTATGGGCGTGGATACATTGATGGTGGGACCCATGCCCACGCCAGCCGTGGCCTTTATCACCAGAGCCTATCGCGCAGACGCCGGCATCGTGATTTCCGCTTCGCATAACCCTTTTTATGATAATGGCATCAAGTTTTTTTCCTCCGAGGGCTTTAAATTGCCCGATATATGGGAATCTGAAATGGAAGATCTTGTCTCTAAGGGATGTTTCGAGGATTGTTTGCCGGCAGATGATGCCTGCGGCCGCAATACCAAAATCAATGATGCCGATGGACGCTATATCGAGTTCGCTAAAGCCACATTTCCCCGAAAAATGTCCTTGAAAAATATCAAGATAGCTTTAGATTGTGCTAATGGAGCTGCTTACAAGGTAGCTCCTCTGGTATTTCGCGAGTTGGATGCCCAAGTATTTGTCTATGGGAATGCTCCCAATGGACTTAACATCAACCTAGAATGCGGTTCGTTGCACCCGGAAATGATCCAGAAGGCTGTGATCGACCACAGGGCCGATATTGGAATAGCTTTGGACGGCGATGGCGACCGCGTGGTGCTAGTGGATGAAAATGCCCAGCTGGTAGATGGCGACACGATTTTAGCGATATGCGCCAGGGATATGCAACGGCAAGGCATGTTGCGCAATAACCGTGTCGTAGCTACGGTAATGGCGAATTTCGGGTTTATGAAAGCCATGGAAAAATTGGGCATAGAGGTCATCCGCTCCGCTGTAGGAGATCGATACGTCATTCAAGAGATGTTGCAGCATGATGCCAATGTGGGCGGAGAACAAAGCGGTCACTTGATATTTCTTGACCACAATACTACAGGGGATGGTTTGGTGTGCGCTCTTCAGGTGCTCAGGATAATGATTGAAACCGATTCCAAATTATCGGATTTGGCTTCCATCTTCAAGAAGTATCCACAAGCCTTGATAAATGTTAAAGTTGCCTCAAAGCCTCCATTGGATACTCTAGAGCCTGTAAAAAAAGCCATTAAACAAGTGGAAGAATCTTTAGCGGATTCAGGCCGGGTTTTGGTGCGTTATTCCGGTACAGAGAACATTTGCAGAGTTATGGTAGAAGGCCCAAAATTGAAGCAAGTGCAGCAGATGGCTAATGCCATAGCTAGCGAAATTCAGAATCATATCGGGTTAAAAGATAAAAAAAAATAATTGTAGAGTCGTAATATGTGCGGAATATTTGGATATGTAGGAAAAAAACAATCAGTACAAATGGTGCTGAATGGACTCAAAAGGCTGGAATATCGAGGATATGATTCTGCAGGCATCGCTGGACTGAAAGATGGAAAGATATATTATTGGAAAGAGGTAGGCAAGATTGCTACTTTGGAACAGGCTATAGATCGATCCCTTTTGGATTTAGATGCCGTCATCGGACAGACTCGCTGGGCAACACATGGAAGACCTTCCAGAATTAATGCTCACCCTCACTTCAATGCAGACCATTCAATAGCTTTGGTGCACAACGGCATCATCGAGAACTATGAAAGTCTGCGCGAGATGATGAAACATAAAGGCATTAAATTCGCTTCTGATACAGATACCGAGGTGATCGCACAACTCATCGGCGATTTCTACGAAGGGGACTTTCTCAAAGCCGTGCAGCAGACGGTGCCTTTGCTCAAAGGCTCCTATGCCTTCGCTGTGATTCATCAAGATTTTCCAGGCCAAATCATTGTATGTGCAAACCAAGCCCCGCTCGTTGTGGGTATAGGAAGAGAAGAGGTGTTCATTTCATCCGATGCCAATGCCTTTGTACAGCAGACTCAAGAGGTGATTTTTATTGAACATGCCGAAATTGCGGTGATCAAGGCCGATCATTTGGAAATCTATAATTCCAGTATGGCGCCTATAAACAAGAAAACAGAGACCCTAGCCGTCTATGCCAACGAAGCCTCAAAAGGTAATTTCGAACATTTCACTCTGAAAGAAATCCATGAACAACCTCAAACTATCCGCAATGCCTTGCTTTCCCGTTTTATAGATGAATATGGCACGGCTGTTTTTGAGGAGCTGAACTTTGACCTGAACGAATTGCTGGCGGTAGAACGCATCCTGATCTTAGCCTGCGGTACCTCTTGGCATGCCGGTTATGTCGCTTCGTATCTTCTAGAGGATAAAGCGCGCATTCCGGTGCAGGTGGAAATTTCTTCAGAGTATCGCTACAAAAATCCCGTAGTAGCTAAAGGGACATTAGTGATTGCCATCAGCCAATCAGGAGAAACCGCCGATACTTTGGCTGCCATGAGAGAGCTTAAAGCCAAGGGCTCAAAAATAATAGCCGTATGCAACGTTTATGGTTCATCCATGACGCGTGAAGCCGATGCTACCTTGTTTCTGCGTGCCGGTCCTGAAATTGGGGTATGTTCCACAAAAGCCTTTACCAGTCAATTGATTGTGTTATCCCTCTTCTCCCTGCTATTGGCCAGAATGCGCAATATGAGCAAAATGGAGGGGCAAGATTTTTTAAGGGCCCTCAAAAAACTTCCCGATCAAGCCCAAGCGGTATTGGATCAATCCAAGAAAATTGAAGATATTGCCAAACACTACGCCCATTGCGACAATTTTTTCTTTGTGGGGCGCAACTATATGTTCCCGGCAAGTCTAGAGGGCGCTCTAAAACTAAAAGAGATTTCCTACATTAATGCTAACGGTTATCCTGCCGGAGAACTTAAACACGGTCCGATAGCCTTGATCAATGAAAACTGTCCCACTGTGGCCTTATGTGCCAATAAGTTGACCTTTGAAAAGCTGGTCAGCAATTTAATGGAAATCAAAGCCCGCAATGGGCGCATCATCGCCATAGCCGAAGAAAATGCCGCGGGATTAGAAAATATCGCCGATCATATCATCACTATTCCCGATGTTCCCGACGAATTTGCCTGTGTGACCACGGCTATCGTCACTCAGCTATTAGCTTACTATATAGCTAAAGAACGCGGTGAAGATATAGACCATCCGCGCAATTTGGCTAAATCGGTTACGGTTGAATAGTTGCTTGCATTAAAAAGATTTTTTTGGAATATTGCAGTTGCCCAGGTGAACAAGTTGGAACGAGTTGGGGCATAGATAAACTAAAATTGCATGGCATGTTGCGTCTATGAGAGTTTTTCCGCATCCCAAAAAGACAAAGCACAAGCTGCTGGAAGAATTTAAGGGAAAGAAAATACTGGATTTAAGCCGCCATGCCGATTGTCATGGCAAAACACATGTATTGCATCTTTCAGCCGATGTGCATACACCGTTGGATATCAATCACGACCTGACGCGATTCCCTTGGCCGATTGCCGATAATGCCTATGATTTAATCTTGTGCCAGCATGTGATAGAACACTTGCCGGACACTGCTAAAACCCTCGAAGAATTAAATAGGATCACCTCTAAAAAGGGCAAAATATTTTTGGAACTGCCTCATTTTACCCGTTCAGAGGCTTATAGGCATACCGATCACAGCCATCGTTTTACTTTCTCTTCCCTAGATTTTTTCATCAAAGGAAACCCCTTCTACAAAACAGACTTTCATATCCAGGAGAAATACCTCTACTTTGACGACTTGACTTTTGCCTTAGGGATAGGTTTTTTGGCTAATCTTTTTCCTCGCCAGTATGAAAAAAGACTAGCCTTTATATTTCCTGCGACTTCCTTGCAAGTCACGTTTCAGGTGGAGAAATAGCAAAGCCTGTTCTTTACTGCATCTGGAGTTCTGTTATCAATTCGGGATTGCTTTGTTTGATAAATTCCTTGAGTGAATGCACGCGTGAACTTATTGAGGGGTGGTGAATATCTCCATACCACAAGCCAAAATGGCCTTCTGGTTTAAGTTTGTTGGCCTGAGTCATTTTAATCGCAAAAATTCCGGTCTTCCCTTCTTTATCCTGAAAAAAATAAGTGGCTCCGCTCATTTCATCAGGTAGGGTTTCTATGTCGAGGGGTCTATCAAATAATACTTTAGAATGCTCTTGCAATTCATTTTTATAGATCTTTTGTTGTTCTTCCGTTCGGGTGTGAATACCATTTTTAGGGTATAAAACATATAACTGACCACTTTTCTGTAAATATTCTCTTAAGATGGTGACGCGTGCCTTGACAGTTAAAAGACGCTTTTGATCATTCTCAATGCTTGGATCGACAAGATTGGAAGACAGGTTATCTTTAGTGCACAGCGGGGTTGCCGGTGCTGGTGTGTGAATTATTCCCTTCAGTGAGAGGACCTGCTTACCCAATTCACAGGCTAAAACATGTTCTGTAACGGCCTGCAGTGTTACGAAATAGGGGCGGATTTTTTCGTCAGTATCCGAAATCACCAATTCACCCGATTGAACAAGTTGATTCCAATAGGACAGTAGTTGCGGTCTTAACTGCTGTAGTTGCTCGGCTTTGAGGCCAGGTATTTCGGTTGATTCACTGATTATTTTAGTAATATTATGGGATAATGCCCATGTGGAGGGGGTAGCTTGAGCGAGAGTGGGCGACGTTGAAACGTAAGGGTTATTTCCCGAGCCAGATACTGGGTTATACATGAGATACTCCTTAAAATAGTTATCTGTTAATTAAATCTCTTTATAGTTTGCAAAGAAATGAATATGAGGTTAACATACTTCTCCAAATTGAATCCAGAAAAACTAAATTTTCGCAAAAATTCACCTCCCGACGAAGGAGGAAGGAGAACTTTTGCGATTAGACTCATTCTTTGATCATCGGATAAATATAAATATGATGGTCTTTGCTATAAGTGAATTTGAAGACGTTTTTGTCTGTGACTTCTGCTTCAAAATCAAAATCAGATTGCCAGCCGCTATTGTCAAACTCAGGTTCGGCATGAAGGGCTGTTTCTTTGTCCACTATCCAGGATTTGACGTCTGTTGAAAAATCTATCGGTTCAAAATATTTGTGAAAGATGACGTTCTCGGCATCTAATCCAATATACAAAATGCCGTCCATCTTAGAGTTTTGAAAGCACAGTTGTGCCAGCATTCCATAGCCTCTGTTTGTGGCAAAGGCATGCGAGTTTCTAAAGTCTTCATTCAACACTAATCTTTCCGTTCCTGGAAGATAATGCCTAGCCCGTTGCTGCAAGATTTCCTTATCAGAGCAATTTTTATATCGATATACAAGCGATCCATTCGGAAGGATATCCGTAAATTGACGGATTTCATCGGTGTTTACAGTCGCCCATCTGCGGACTCTGGGATGCTCATGGCATTTATTCACTCGTTTATACAATTTTAAAGTGGTAGACATTTTTTCCTCAGGGCTCAAATGCTGAAGAGGTGATGTCATCATCACATTTTGTGGAGCTGTTGCGTCTTCAATGGTTTCGGTCTGTGCAGTTTCTGGTTGAGATGAAATATTTGCTGGTACCTCATCAGTTTTTTCAGAAGATGCGGCTAGGGGTTGAATGGGCTGAGGAGTTGTAAAAGTCGCGGACTTTTTAAGTTGTGAGATGTAGGTGTGAAGGTCTTTTCTAGCTTTTTCTAGGGATTTAAATTCCTCAATGGTATGTTTCAAAAACGAATCAAAAGATTTTAATGAGGTTTGCATAACAATCAGGCAATCACTTAGCTTTTCGAGAGCTTGCCTCTCTTTGATATGCTTTTGTTCATTTTTGACAATATCTTGTTGAATGCCGATTTTTTTTAACTGTAAGCTAGCAAGTTCCGTTTTTAGAGAACCTGTGCGCCCGTTTTTTTTAGCTTGAATGCGCTCCCGGGCTAATTTCTTGAGTTCTTGGCGTCGATTGGCCGGCGATATCGCATCTGTATGAGGCGAGGGGAGTGTTGGGGAAGGCGTCTGCTGTGAATTGGATACAGATGAAGTCGAGGAAGTGGAACTATAATTCACAGAAGAGTCAGAGGTAACAGGAGAATAAGACATAAAGATTCCTTTATATAAATTAAGGTTTATGATGTTTTATATTTAACAAAATACCTTTTCTGAGCTT
The DNA here is from genome assembly GCA_964390695.1 of uncultured bacterium. GTDB lineage: Bacteria > Chlamydiota > Chlamydiia > Chlamydiales > Parachlamydiaceae > CAWACC01. Next base: position 17,080 of record CAYMKI010000022.1, on the reverse strand, counting down.
TACATAGGTTTTAAGGGGTAAATAGAGATAGCATGATCATCGGAGTAGGTGAATGTGAAAACGTCTTTATCCGAAAGGTGAGAATCAAACTTAAAGTCCGAATGCCAGGATTCGTTAAATTGTACAGCTTCAATAGGATTAGATCCTTCTTTATCCAATAACCAATTGGTTGTAGACGTGCTGAATTGGACGTCTTCAAAATATTTGTGGAAGACAATCAGTGCATCGTCTATGCCAATGTAAAGAATGCCGTTCGTTTTCGTTTGATTGAAAGCTAGTTGTGCCAGCATGCCATAGCCTCGGTTGGTGGGGAAGGTGTATTTGTTGCGGAATTCAGGGTCCATCAGAAGTCTTTCTGTGCCGGGTAAATAGTGCCGTGCACGCTGTTCTAGAATTTCTTCGTCAGAAAGGTGTTCATAGTGCTTTAAAGCATCTCCTTCCATGGAGGTGTCCACAAACTGACGTATTTGATCGGTATCTTTGGTTAGCCAACGTGTAACACGGGGTAGCTCCTTGCAGCGGTTAGATGGTTTGTATAGCCTTAAGTTGTCATCTAGTTTTTTGTTGGAAGAAGCTGTAGATGACTGTATGGTTGGAGCTGACGACTCCTCTTCTTTGAATGGATCCGGATCAAGGCTTGTTGAAGCCGGCGCTTCAGATTTTTTTGGGGAGGGAAGAGGGTGTGTTTTAACTTCCTTGTTAATCTTAGATTTCTTTTTCCTATTTTTGCGTTTTGAGGATGTGGAGGATGACTTTTTTTCATCTTCAAATTCTATAGAGGATGAGGCTTCAGGAGATTTAGTGGGAGTGGTAGTGGCTGGACTAGAACCAAGTGCCTTTTCTGCCATTTTACGTTGCGTGATAGACGTGCTTGAAGTGGAGGCGTTAGATGCATCAGAAGTAGATGAAGTAGAGCTTGTGGAAGTATCTTTGTTGGATAGTAGCGATTGGATTCTTTTTTGAGCAAATTTTAAGTCTTCTTCCAAATCAACCGCAAATGCTTTCATTTGATTAGCAAATTGGGGGTGTGTTTTTTCCGTATTAGCGAACATGGAGGCGGATATCATTATTTTAGAAAGATCAAGACATTTTTGTTTTAGATTGATTTCCAATTGTGATATGGATTTCTGGTCAGGATTATTGTTAGATGAAAAGAGGCTATCTTGTTGAGAATTTTTCAATAGCAACTCTTTGCTTCGAACTAGCAATTTGGCCATGGCGTTATCGAGTTTATCTGCATCGTGAAGTTTTTTATCGATTTGCTGCATTGTATTATTAAACGGCGAAGGAGAGCGCTCCATCTGTCGCATGCGGCGTGAACGTTGGATTAAATCTTTGCGTTGCGAGTTTGAACTGTCATCTTTATAAGTAACTTGAGAAGAAGAGGAGCGGTTTGAATTAACTGGAGAGGCCATGTTTTATCCTTTTTATCTATAGAATCAATTACCTGTTATACAGCGTTTATCAGACTAACTTGAAGACAGCATTTTAAGGTTATTTGCGTAGCTCTATAACTTATTGGTTTTTTTATTTAACGTTTAATTTATTTACAAAATCTTAATAATTAAGCGTGCAATTTTATTTTATTTCATGTGTAAATAGTTTTCAATCTAAAGTTATTTGTTGTTTATTTGCGAAAATAGAGGGAATTGCAAAATTCGGAAAATGAGGTTTTTGGCAACTTTATGAACTGTTGCGAATTTACTATAGTCATAAAAAACCCTATGAGTTATCTAAGGTAGATGGTATAGAGCACTTTTTAGGTTTTCAGGACCTGTGAACAATATGAAATTTGAACTGTGTGGATATTTGGCATGATATGGAAAAATTGAAGCAAAACTATATATTAGTACTGATATTCGCTGCAGGAATGCTGGGAATCTTCTTGATAATGTTATGGGGTTTTCAGAATAAGTCTGAACATAAAAAGAACATCAAGTTATCGGGAAACGTAGAGATTACGGACGTTGAAGTAAGCTTTAAAATAGCTGGAAGAGTTGACAAGCGTTTGGTGGATGAAGGCGACTTTGTGCAGGCCGGCCAGCTTATCGCGGTTTTAGACACTTCGGAGCTAATGCATGAAGTGGAGCTCAAACAAGCCGATGTAGCCGCCGCAGAGGCGAATTTATTGGAATTAGTCAACGGGTACTTGCCCCAAGAAATTGCTCGGGCAGATGCTCAACGAGATAAAGCCAAGGCTAACCTCACACTGCAAGAAGCCGATTTTCTGAGGCAGCAGCAACTGTTTCAACAGCAAGTCATTTCAACGCGTGAGTTTGAAACTAGCAAGTCCCTATTTGACAAGGCCCAAGCAGAATATGTGGAATATTCAGAATACTATAATCTCCTCAGAAACGGAACACGGGCCGAAAAAATCAGCAAGGCCGAGGCAGACCTGCAGCAAGCCAAGCAGTCGCTGGTCATCTCAGAAATTCGCCTAGGCTACGCGAATTTGTATTCGCCGATCAGCGGGTATGTGCTCTCCAAGAATGTCGAAAGCGGGGAGTATGTGTCTCCAGGCACCCCAATAGTTACGATAGGTAATCTTGATAATGTCTGGTTACGCGCCTACATCAATGAAACAGAACTAGGTTTGATCAAGTTGGGTCAAACCGTCGATGTCAAGACGGATACCTTTCCTCATAAGACTTATCCCGGCCGTATCAGCTTTATCTCCTCCCAGGCCGAATTCACTCCCAAAAATGTCCAAACCCAAACCGAGAGGGTTAAGTTGGTCTATAGGGTCAAGATTGATATCGCAAATCCCCATCAAGAGCTAAAGGCGGGAATGCCGGCCGATGGCACCATCTTTTTAGACTAGGATGTGTGATATGCAGGTAGTCGTTACCCAGCATCTGACAAAAAAATTTGAAAACTGCCTAGCGGTGGATCAGGTCAATGTTACTATTTCAGAAGGGGAAATTTTTGGTTTGGTAGGTCCGGATGGCGCGGGTAAAACCACGCTTTTGAGGATGCTGACCACTATTGTTGAGCCTTGTTCTGGAGAGTTATCTGTCCTGGGGCTCTCAGCCTTAAAACAGGCCGAAGCAATCAAAGCCAAGATAGGTTATCTCAGCCAAAAATGCGGTTTGTATCCGGACTTAACGGTATTGGAAAACATAGAGTTCTTTGCTGACATCTACTGTATTCCGAAAAAAAATAGAAAAAACAAGATACACGAGCTCCTGCAAATGAGCAATTTGGAAGCTTTTCAAAAAAGGCTGGCAGGTAACCTTTCAGGGGGTATGAAGCAAAAGTTAGGCTTGGCCTGCGCTCTGATTCACCAACCCCAAGTATTGTTCTTGGATGAGCCGACTTATGGCGTAGACCCTGTGTCTAGGCGCGAACTCTGGCGTATACTCTATCAGTTGGTCGGCCAAAAAATGACTATAGTCTTGGCTACTTCAGATATGAATGAGGCCGAGAGATGCAGTCAGTTAGGATTTATGTATAAAGGCCGAATGATCGCCCAGGGTGCACCCGAAGATTTAAGACATTCTAATTCAAACTGTTTTTTAGAAATTAAATCCGATAAAGCTCCTATCCTTTACCCATTGCTGCAAGCAGAGTTTGGCCATCTACATGTCAGGCAATGCGGTAATAGAATTCATCTTTGTGTCACCAATCCTGTAAAAGCCTCAGAGGTTATCTCTAGGATGGTCTACGAGCATAGGTTAGGTCATTATGTAACAGCATCGATCGAACCCAGCCTAGAGGATGTTTTTATGGCTTTGGCCCAGCATTTCGAGGGAATAAATTGATGGATCACAATAACTGCTCAAAAGCTGTAAGTGTGAAAAATCTGTTTAAAAAGTTCGAGTCCTTTGTGGCTGTGGACAAGATCAGTTTCGAAGTTGAAAAAGGAACTGTCTTCGGTCTTTTAGGGCCTAATGGCGCGGGAAAGTCTACGACCATGCGCATGTTGTGCGGTATATTGTCTCCAACCTCAGGGGAAGGTCATGTGGCAGGCTGCAGTATTGCCACCCAATCCGAGCTGATTAAATCTCAGATCGGGTATATGAGTCAAAAATTCTCATTATATGAAGACTTGACTGTCGAAGAGAACATAGATTTTTTCAGTGGCATTTACCGTGTGCCCAAGGATAAAAAGGCCTCTAGAAAACAAGAAGTGATAGAAATGATCCAACTGAAGGATTATTTGCATTACCGCACAAGCATTTTGCCGACGGGTTGGAAGCAGCGCCTTGCTCTTGGATGCGCCATTTTGCATAAGCCTTCCATAATTTTTTTAGATGAGCCCACCGCAGGTGTTGACCCTATCAGTAGAAGGAATTTTTGGCAATTGATATACCATCTTATCGCCCAGGGAATGACAGTAATCGTTACCACCCATTATGTGGAGGAAGCAGAATATTTCAATCATATTGCTATGGTGTATAAAGGTAAGTTGATCGCACAGGGGAGTCCTGAATTTGTCAAAACTGAGTTGATGCAGGACAAGGTTTTAGAGCTGGTGTGTGAGCAACCTAAAGAAATGATGGCTCCTCTTTACCATTCCGGTAAGATCAAAGAAGTAGGTCTCTATGGAAAAAGCCTTCACCTTGTAACAGACGACATTCAAGTGGCAGATCAAATCGTACACGCCACACTTGGACAGTATGGAATAAAAATCCATAGTTTGCAGTTGATCTCTCCTTCGATGGAAGATGTTTTTGTGTCTCTCATCGATGCTCATGACAGAAAGGACACGCAAAGTACACTATGAAATTGCAACGCATTGTAGCTATAGCCCGCAAAGAGTGCATTCACGTGATTCGCGACTGGCGCAGCCTGCTCTTGGCCATCTCTGTCCCTTTATTTCTATTAGCGCTATTTGGCTATGCCTTGACCTTGGATGTGGATAAAGTGCCTTTGATTATCTGGGATCAAAGCAAAACGCCTGAAAGCCGCGATGTCATCTCGTCATTTACAGGGTCTAAATATTTCTCAGCAAAGCAATACGCGCGCAATTACCAAGATCTCGAATACGCTATAGACAACGGCAGCGTCTTAGCAGGCTTGGTCATCCCTTTGGATTATGCTCACAAACTTAAATTAAATCGCTCCCCATCGCTCCAAATGATATTCGATGGCAGCGACTCCAATACGGCTATGCTTGCCATGGGGTATGCAGACTCTATCATGACAAGATACTCTGAAAAAATCCGCACAAAAATAATGTTGACAAAAGGCATCGAGCCTCCTAATGATCCCACAGGAGTACGCACGCGCATCTGGTACAACCCCGATAAACAATCCCGAAATAACATCATACCCGGATTAATAGGCGTCATAATGATGGTGATTTCTGCCTTGCTGACCTCTTTGACCATCTCTAGGGAATGGGAAAAAGGGACCATGGAACAACTGATTTCTACCCCGGTAACAACTTCGGAATTAATGGTTGGCAAGCTGCTGCCTTACTTTGTTATCGGAATTGTCGATGTCATATTCATTGTGCTCATGGGCCAATTCCTCTTTCATGTGCCGCTTAGAGGTAGTTTGATATTGCTTTTGGTCTTGTCGATCATTTTTTTGATAGGATCTTTACTGTTAGGCATGGTCATCAGCATCATCTCCAAATCGCAACTAGTATCTACACAAATGGCCATGATATTTACCTTTTTACCTTCATTCTTGCTATCGGGTTTTATGAATGCTATTGCCAACATGCCTTATGCCGTGCAGCATATTTCGTATATAGTGCCGGCACGATATTTTATTGCAGCGTTGAGGAGCATATACTTAAAAGGGGTAGGCTTAAGTGCTTTATGGATGGAAACCTTGCTGCTGGTTGTCTTTGCACTTTCCATGCTACTTGCCGCAAGGGTGTTGTTTAAGAAAAAAATGAGCTAAGCTGATGTTTGATAGAATAAAACACATGCTCTTCAAAGAGTTTATCCAAATATTTCGCGACCCCAAAATGAGGGCTATGATTTTTTTGGTGCCTATCATTCAAACGCTCTTGTTTGGGTATGCTGTGACTATGGATGTTAAACATGTGGCTACAGCAGTGTATGATCTGGATAACACTATTGCCAGCAGAAAATTTATCGATGCTTTTGTAAAATCCGGCTACTTCCATATTGTAGCTAGGCTACAAGATGATAAAGAAATAAACCAAGTGCTAGATAACGGCTTGGCAATATGCGTGTTTCGCATCGATTATGGATTTGAAAGCAAAATTCGGGCAGGTGAACAGGCACATGTGCAGGCAATATTGGATGGGGTGGATTCCAATACCGCCAGTATCGTAGAAAACTACATCCACAGGATCACCACTCAGCTAGTCAATAAATATTTGGTGGTCCCGGTATCCAGAATAACCACCAAAAATAAACATAATTTTCACGTGACTCTAGAAAGTCGAGCCTGGTTTAATGACAACCTGCAAAGTAAAAATTATTATGTCCCGGGGGTCATTGCAACTTTAGTGACGTTGGTGACTTTGACCCTTACAAGCATGGCTATAGTCAGGGAAAAGGAAATCGGCACGATGGAACAAATAATCGTGACTCCTATAAAAAAAATGGAGTTTATTATAGGTAAAATGCTGCCGTTTATCATAGTGGGATTTATAGATGTGTGCATAATTCTGATGGTAGGGACATTGTGGTTTGAAGTGCCTGTACGGGGCAACCTCCTGCTTTTGTTCTTGGCTGCGGGATTGTATTTGCTAACAACTTTGGGAGTGGGTTTATTCATTTCAGCGATCAGTCAAACCCAACAGCAGGCTATGATGTGCGCCTTTTTGTTTTATTTTCCCGCCGTATTATTATCGGGATTCCTTTTCCCGGTAAACAATATGCCGGAATATATCCAGTGGCTGACCTATCTCAATCCCTTGAAGTATTTTGTGTTGATTATACGCGGGGTGTTTTTAAAAGGAATAGGACTGGAAATCCTTTGGCCGTACATGTTAGCTTTAGCGCTAATGGGAGTGTTTACGCTATGGCAAGCTTCCCGATTATTTAAGAAAACTATGAGTTGAAGATTTGTGTAGATTAAACATGAGAAAGATAATAAAAATGTTTTGCCTTTTTTTTGCTTGCATTTTCGGTGTGCTGACAGCCGAAACAACGCCTATGTCAGCAATTCCCGCTGAAAAAATACAGGAGCCTCAGAATGGTGCAAAAGAGGGGAGCCCAAGGGAAGGCAGCCCCGAAGGGGCAACGCTCCCCTGGGTAAAAGAGAATTTAGCGGGAATTGCAGCCCCCTTGTTAAACTTAAAGCAGTGCATAGATATCGCTTTGGATCAAAATCCTTTGGCAAAAGCCGCGGAAGAAGGCGTAATCGCCGCTCAGGAAAACGTGGGCATGGCCAAAGCTCCGTATTATCCGGACCTTCGTTTTACCGCCAGCTATAACCGCTTTCAGACGCATCTATTCTTTCCTCCCGTGCCTTCGCCTATCCCTAATGTAACGATAAAAGTGCCTTCCATATTAGGTCCTTTCAATGATTGGCAACTGCATCTCAATTCGCGATACACGTTATATGACTTTGGATTGCGCAAAGCTACCTTGTTGAAAGCTAAATGTCTGCTAGGCGAAGCCGTGCAAGAAGAAGCTAGGGTACAGCAAGATATTTCTCTTAATGTGGCCTTGTCTTTCTATGCCCTGCTTGCAGATGTAGAGCTCCTCGATGTTGCTAAAAAAACCTTGCAGAGAGCGGAAGAACATGTCCAATTAGCCTTGGATAGATACAAGGCTGGATCTGTACCCTTCTCAGATACCTTACGCGCTAAGGTGAACCGCTCCACAGCTAAACAAGATAAAGTTAAAGCCGAAAGCCATCTTCGCATATGCCAGGGAAATTTAAACGCCGCAATGGGATTGCCTCCTCAAACACGGTATCATGTGCATGCAGAACGCGATGAATTTAATTTACCCAACGAATCAGAGCTGGAGATGGCCATCTTCAATGCCGAAAAATGCCGACCGGAAATCCAAGCTGCACGCCATCGCATAGAAGCTTTATGCTATCAAAGAAAACAGGCACAAGCTGCACGAGGGCCTAAGGTCTTGGCTCAAGGTTACTATGGCAGGATGGATGCCGATTTTTTTCCTCAAGACCCTGACTGGTCGATAGGTGTTGCTTTGGAGGTGCCGCTTTTCGAAGGATATGAAACTAGGCATCACGTGCGCAAAGTGGAAGCTGAATGGCGCCAAGCTTGCGCAGAATATGATCGGGGGGTCCTAGAGGTGCAGCAGAATGTATGGGATGCGTATTCCTTGCTTCTGGAGGCTTATGAATCTATACAGTCAGCCGCAGACCAGCTTAAAGATGCGCAGGAAAGCTTGAGATTGTTGCAGGAAAGATATAAGGTCGGCGCCAGTATTCTGACCGACCTTTTAGACGCCGAAACAGCATATGCCTTCAGTCAAGCTACTTATATCACGGCCAAATGGCAATATCGGGCAGCCTACAGCCAATTTCTTTGGGCCCAAGGAAAATAAAAAGAGAGGAAAAGACCTAAGTAGGACTGATGCCGTTCAATGCGGCGATTTTATCCAGGAGCTTCTTATTTTGTAGTATCAGATGCAGCACCCATCCTTCTGCGCGATTTTTGGAGCTTAGCTTAGAAATAATCTTTTCGACCAATGAGGTTTCGGTAGGCTCTATTGTGATGTTCTTTCTTAGAGCATATTGAGTGTATTTTTGTAGCAGGATATTTTCTTGCGGTGTCAATAGATCAATGTTAATTTTCCAATCCGGATTGTCTAAATTTACGGATGTGTTTTTCAGGGTCTCCCTAAGAAGTTTTTCCAGACGCACTTGAAGCTTTTCGGCAAAGCTGGATTCTTCTTCTGAAAAAGTAATGCGTGGATTTTTAGCATAAATGATTTTGCATTCCTTAGGTAGCGTTAAATGCAATAACCCTGAAGGGTCATAGATCGGTAATTCTCGTATGGGGATTTTTTGTTTTGCCAGCAGGCGCAAGAAAAAGTCTCCTTCCGACGGCGTCAGTATATCATCTCGGACGGCTAAGTTGATATATCGACTTTCAGCTTCAGTTCCTTCATAGTAGTTATTTCGCTCATCGAAAGCGGCATCGATCATTCTTTGTTGGTAAAAATCTTGACCCCAATCAAGGATGGACAACTCTAATGGATTGGCATCAGATACGTCACCCATGTTGAACAAATATTGATCCGCAAGAATTTCCTCGATTGCGGTCTTGCATCCAGTGCCCGTGTAAGGATCTGTGGTATGGCACGCATCACCGCGTACTAGACAAGGCATACCGCCGATCTGAACTAAGGAACGTTCGGCTTTCGAGATGATGGTATCTACGAGGACGCTGTCTGTGATTTCTTTTGGCGCATCACCCATCTTATGCCCCTCGGGATGGTATACGCTTTGGAGAAAATCCAACACCCCATGCGCATCCTTAGATTTTTGATTAAGGTAATTTTTGAGCTCGGTCATTTTTTTGTTCTTTAAAGTTTTGAGATCCTCTTTTTTTTGCAGCGTTTTGGAGGTGTTTTTTTCTTCTTGTCTTTTGATTTTTTGATCTAGTTTTGTTATTTCATTTTTGTAATTCTCTTCAACAATATTTTGCTCCTCTCGTTTTAAGACCCTAAAAAGGTAATCTTGATCGGGTAATCTAGATATACCCGAAGGGCCTCCTTCCATGGAGGAAGCATAGGCTTGTTCGGCATTTTTGTTAAGCAGCAGGGTTTCCCCCAAGACACGAGCGACTACGAGACTGCCTTTTATTCCATTTAAAAATCGGTACTGGATGCTTGAGGGCTTGTCTTTCGATGCTTGTTTTTGGATAGCCTGGTTAAAAATAGAAAATGCCACAAGCGTGGGCTTGGCCAAATCGATTCGGGATATACCAATAAGCTCCTTGGTGGTGCCTTTAAAGCCGTCTGTTATAATCAAGCTGGAGGGGGAGAGGGTCGTTTTCTCCTGCGTATGGCGGTTGATCATGTGGACTACAGCCCGATCGTTTTCTTTGGTAACGCGTTTAATTTCGGTATCAAACTGTACTGGACTTATATTTTCATTTAGTTTGCATAGGACACTTTCGAGAGCTTCTTCTAGATCGCCTACTTTGACTTCCATGTAGTTTGGATTGTTATGCCCAAAGCTGGCTTTGCTCTCTAGGAGGGGAATAACTCCTAAAAAGAACAGAATTTCTAGCTCTCTGGGTTCCCATTTTCCTAAGGTGAGTGTATTGGGTCTAGGGGTTTTATCGTTGGAACGCTTTTCAATGATTTGAAAATTTTGATTTTGCAGTTTGAAGTAGAGCGCTCGGATTAAGCCCGCAGGTCCAGCGCCCACGATAAGATGCTGGATACTGGGGTTTTGAGGGTGCTGGGAGATGTAATTGCGCAGCCCATCTAGTTTGCATAGGAGCAAGTGGTCTTTCAAATCGGGTGTGTTGGATAGTTCGTGCAATGCAGCTTCTAATGGGGGCATTTTTTTCCAGAATATATTTGTGCTAGGGTTGGGCATTAAATACAGCTTTCGAATGTGTTCACAGAATTGTGAAGAGGCGGGATCTTGGCACTTCATCGCAAAACTATACAGAAGTTCTTCTTTTTCAAAAAGCGGTTGAAAGGGATTTTTAAAAACTTGCTCTATGGTGACAATAAAGTGTATTTTTTGCTTTTCGGTCCAATCTTCATATGGCTTAGCGGTCATGTTCTCCTCTTGGCACCAAGCAAATAATGTTTGCAAACCCTGCTGTTTTTGCTCTAGCGTCCGACACAAGGTTTCGTGTAGGTGTTTGACAGCCACATGAAGTTCACAACCTTTTAAATCGTGGTTCTGTTCAAGAAGTTGGAGTAGGTCTTGTATTTGTAAAAGATCCTCCTTGCTGAGGGCTTCTCTTTGGTGTTGCATGCAGATGGATAGAACTCGGACAAAACCTTTCAAAGGTCCTTTGAGTTCAGGATGTCGATGCTCTACAGTTTGAAGTTGATGGGAAAAATGCGGAATCGTGGGTAAATCGGCTGTGTTGTACAAACGATTGCGACTTTCAATCAGCTCTTTTCTCTGATCTGCCAAATGGCGCAACTGCAGACACTCATACTTTGCGGCTTTCAAGGCTTTAATTTGGTTTGCGATGATTTTTGCATCATCTGACTTAATCGAGCCTTTTGGGTGTGCAGGCAGGTTTGTTTTTAGTTCCTTGATGTTTTTTTTGCACAATTCTATATTTTTGAGGGCTTCATTTTTAATGTTATCAATAATCGCCAAGCTGGTTTGATTGATGAGTTCGGAATGCCCCCAGTCTAAAAAATGTCCTATTGAACTAACAGAACAAAAACCATTAATTAATTCTCGATTGGTTAAAATATCCTTAAATTGATTAAGATAGTTATTTAATTCGTTCATAATAAAGTCTTGATTATATTAATATAACTTTGTTTTATATATTTATTATATCAAATGTTTTATTTAATTATGGTTTTGTATATAAAGTATTATTTATTTTAAGGTTAATCAAGCAAGTGAGTCTAGCCTAGAGAAAATAAAAGATTCATCACGTAAATGAGTACAAAAATGAGAAAACTAAAAGGTTAATATCTACAATATTGTTTCAACTTCAACGCAGAGAGCACGGAGGCGCAAAGACGCGGAGTTAATATTAAGACTTTGAGAAAAAGTAAACCTCTGAGCCTCAGCGACTCTGCGTTTGAAATAGAAAATGATGATCAATGTTATTTAACGATAGGGAACGGAAAGCAACTATCTCTTACTGTGAAGTACTAATTTGCGTGATGACCCATAATTAATAGCTAGAATTAATCAGTGGAAGATAACTTCTTTAAATAAGCATTCATTTCTTCAACTAAGGAACGGCCGCGCTGAATGACATTCAGTCGCCATTCTCTCTCAGTGTGGTCGGGATAAAATACCCGTAACACAGCCTGGCTTTCAGAACTGAGGGGGTTGAGTCTATGGCCCTTTCTTTTAGCTTCATGATATGCACTGTTTTCATCTCTTAAAGACATGAAGACTCTATAATTGGAATAGGTGCCAAATTCCTGTCCCACAGAGGCGATCCTTTCAGAAGCGCAACGTGTGGCTTTTCGAATAGAATCCTCGAGGGCTGTTAAAAACATGCCTTGCGGGGTATAGCCAACTTGTTTATCCTGAAGATCGCCGCCGCTATGGATTTGCAAATAACGCTTTAAATTATCGTTTAGAGCTAATAAAAAATCGCGACCTTTGGGACCTAAACCTGTATGTACATCAATCAAGCCGAAGCGGATGTCTTCTTTGAAGGGGTGAGCAGATAATTTATCTTCAAACCAAGCTAGTAACTTTTGCGGCCCCTCCTCGACTTGTGTTCCGCCATAAAACAAGCCTTCCGGAAAATGATATTGTCCTCCGGCAATGGCTTGCATAACGTTTGATGAACCATACCATAATAGGTAAGCCAGGGCTTTCAGATGAAAAAAATCCCATGGTGCGTGGCAGGGGGGATTAATCAGATGGTCGATTTTTGCATACAGGGGATGGGTTTGCCTTTGATCCGTGAAATTGCGGTTGAGGTCTACGTTATTTTCATTGACTCGGCGATTTAGGGCCATCCCGTAAGGGTTGAGGGCATGTACAAATATGATCGCCGTATCTTCATCCATATCGATGGGTTGATTCAATAAACTGTTGGCTATTGCTGATCCTGCAAATCCTTCCACGCCGTGTGTGCCGCTGATATGTATGAGAATTTTCTTGGCTGATAAATTACCTAGCCAGGCAATATCGATGCTTAAGGGCTCATTGCTATAGCCTTTTGCGGTGATGGTTATGCTATCCAATAAGCTGACAGAGGGATTTTTCGAGGCCGCTTTTCTAAATGCAAAGCGAGCTTGTTCGTAGGTTTCACTAAAGCAGGAAATTCTGTCCTGTACAAGATTGGTTCCGACGTTCATGATAGACCTTTAAGTTGAGAATGGAAATGGATATATTATCAAAAATTAAAATTATTCTCTACTCATCTTTCAAATTTTTTTTGAAAATCTGACCGTAAATAACAAGGTAATCATTATCCTTGATTTATTTTACGTATTGATCAAGGAAATTATACACCCAAGCCACTATCCCCAGTTTAACAAAACCACTGATAAAACCGTAAAATGCACCAACAAAACTACCGACAGCATCGATGTGATACCCTGGATAAAATCCTTCAACCATATGCAATATGTCTGACCCGTGTCCGGTAGAAATAGCCACCCATGTTAGGACAAATACATATAAAGCTCCAAGGACGCCGCCTGCTAGAGCAAATCTCTTAACGTTTAACATAACAACCTCCCGGAGAGATATCTCTCCTATGATCATTATAGCACGCTAGGAGTTTATTATATAGCCGGGGCGGCTTCGGACTTGAACGATTTTTTCGCTTAGGAGGGAATGGCAGTGTCCATTGGTAGCTAAGACAAATCCTGAGAATAGATTTAAAGGTTGCATATCGTACTGCGATACTTGGCCTCCGGCTTCTTCTACCAATAGCACGCCGGCGGCGATGTCCCAGGGCTTTATCCCTCTTTCCCAGTAGCCGTCCAATCTCCCCGCAGCTACATAGGCGAGATCTAGAGCGGCCGAACCGCCTCTTCGCACGCCTTGGGAGCTTTGAGTCAAGGCGCAAAATTCAGCATAATTGTTATCTGGATTCGTTTGGCGATCATAGGGAAAGCCGGTGGCTAAAAGGCTTTTATCTAAAGAATTTACCTTTGAGACTTGAAGAGGGTTACCGTTAAGAAAGACCCCCAAGCCTTTGGCAGCATGAAATAATTCCTGGGTAATGGGGTTATACACCACGCCGATGATAGGCTGATTTTGTTGGAGCAGCGCTATCGAGACGGCAACCTGCGGATAGTGATGGGTAAAATTGGTTGTCCCATCTAAAGGATCGATCACCCATAAAAAATCTGTATCGATTCCTTGTTGGCGGCCTGTTTCCTCCGCCAGGATGCTGTGATGGGGATATATACGAACCAAGTCTTGGATGATGGCTTCTTCAGCAGTCTTGTCGACCTCAGTAACGAGGTCGATGCTGGCTTCTTTGCGGGATATCACATGGGGCGATCCCCATTCTTTTGAAATTATAGCGCCTGCTTTATGCGCGCATGCTTTGGCGGTATCTAGCCATTGGTTTATCAGGGATGCAGAAAATGTCATAATGTCTTTAAGCTATTGTGATCTCTTTGCACAAGTACACGTCTTGGATGGCATGAAATAGCTCTACGCCTTCTTTGAGAGGTCTTTGGAACGTTTTTCTGCCGCTGATCAAGCCCATGCCTCCGGCGCGTTTGTTGATCACAGCTGTCTTTATTGCCTCCTGAAGGTCATTTTTCCCTGAGGCGCCGCCAGAATTGATGAGGCCTATCCGGCCATTGTAGCCATTTAAAACCTGGTACCTGCATAAATCGATAGGGTGGTCTGTGCATAGATCGGTATACATCTTATCGCTGTATTTGCCATAACCCTTCTTGTCTTTGTTGAGGGCCTTGTATCCTCCATTGCAGGTAGGAAGTTTTTGCTTCAGGATGTCTGCGCCTATGGTTGCTCCCAAGTGATTGGCCTGGCCAGTTAAATCGGCGCTTTCGTGATAATCAACGCCCTCGACTTTAAAGCCTGAATTACGGGTATAGCACCATAAAATAGCAGCCATGCCTAAGTCGTGCGCAGCATGAAAAGCTTGGGAAATTTCCTGGATTTGCCTGCCGCTTTCAGGTGATCCGAAGTAGATCGTGGCACCTATAGCTACCGCGCCCATATCGTAGGCTTGCTTTACGTTAGCAAAGAGGATCTGGTCGTAGTGGTTGGGGTAGGAGAGCAGTTCATTGTGGTTGATTTTGAGTATGAAAGGGATTTTATGTGCATATTTTCTAGCGACGTTGCTCAACACTCCTAGAGTGGATGCCACGGCGTTGCAGCCGCCTTCAATGGCTAGCTTTACAATGTTTTCAGGGTCGAAATACATGGGATTGGGGGCGAAAGAAGCCCCTGCCGAATGTTCTACACCTTGGTCAACGGGTAGAATAGATAGATACCCCGTACCCGATAGGCGCCCATGATGGTATAAAGTATGCAAATTCCTCAAAACACGTAGATTGCGGTCGCTTGGGCCAAAAACCTGGTCGAGCCAATTAGGGTTTGGCAGGTGCAGATTTTCCTTGGGAACAGATGTGCAGATGTGTTTGAGTAAGGATTCAGCCTCCGCTCCTAATTGTTTTTGAATCTCATCATAGCTTAACATGTGAATCTCCTCGGGTATAATATAAATTCAAAATTAGCTCATATACGATGCGTATCGCAAGTGAAAAATCAACAAAATTTGCAAGAATTGCTGCATATGTCAAGTATGAGTTGATGAAAATGTGTGAATTATGTAAAAATTTTGAATTTTATTATATGGAGGAGAATTTATGTCATGTTTATGTAAGTGTATTTTAGCTGCTAAACTGTTTTGCTCAGAGACTCAAAATTCCAATATAGAGGCTAAGGAACAAGTTGTGGTGTATCGCGGAAAGTATTTTCAAGTGGTTGTTCCTGAACGTCCTTTGGCTGCTCAGTCTGTCGTCATTCAATCCAATGAATCCTTAGAAGGCAAAAAGTCTACGCTGTCTGCATGGAGTGCAGACCAGCACGCTGAAATGTATGATCTAGCGCAAAAAATTGTCAAAATCTGGAAAGACAGCCATCTCAGTCAAAATTATATGATCTATGGAAAAGAAGATGTGAAATCAGCCTCAGGATTTAGATGGGAAATTGTTCCCTACCCATCGAGTGGATGGGCTTTATGGCATCAATTAAAGGTGCTATGGAAGATTATCTTTGGTGCAGACGCCGTGAATGCGAAACAGAGGAGAGAGGAAGCTAAACAGTACGAAAAATACACACAATATTTTTCAGAGCCTTGGGTTTCTCTGGATGCGCAGAGCTTAACCGAAAAAAGCCACTTCACCGACCCATTTTGCAATCCTACGGTGTTAGATAAACAGCGCATCTTTGAAGGTAAAAAAGTCAATGTGTTGTACAATTATGCTCCTGTTACCATCGGAGAAGGGAAGCTGCACTTCTTGCTGACTCCTAAGGAACACCGTGAAAAATTCTCCGACCTCACTCCAGATGAGTATTTGGAAATATCTGCACAAAGATCTAAACTGTTAAATCACTATCAAAAGCATGGGTATGAGGTCGCTTATATATTCAACAAGACCGGAGCACCCGCTGGGCAAACGGTCCCTCATTTCCATGAACATGTCATTTTAACGGCTTCAAAAATGCAAGAATTTATCGGGAAACTGCGGGTCTTAAAGAATATGCTGTTTGGCTCATCCAAATTGTCAGAGGATGAGCTCAAACAGAAGGTGGCGGATTTGAAGCAAGAGTTAACACCCATGCTTCTCACGCAGTAAATAGCGAGATTAATCCGCGAGGATTTCGCATTGCGGCAGGGAGGCTCGCAATTCCTCTATTTCTAGCTTGCCGATATTGGGATTTTGCATCATGCGCAAGTCCAATAATCTCAAGTTTTTTAACTCTTTAAGAGAGGCTAAGTCTGCTTTGGCTAGATTGGATCCACATAAATTGAGCTCCTCCAGATTGGCTAGAGATTGCAGCAAGGCATAGTTGGCGCCTTTTAGTTCATTCCAGCTTAGATCGATGCGTTTTAGGGGGCTTTTTGATTTGGCTAAATGCGCAATGGCTGTGTGACCAATCTTTGTGGATTTTAAATTCAACTCGACCAAGTGGTTGAGTTGAGCTATCTTTTTTACATCGCCGCCGCCGACGTTGGAATATTCAAGATCTATGTGGCTCAGATGTGGCGCTAGGGTGTCAAACGGCAATCCTCTAGGGTTGCTTTGAATGAGTACCAGAGAAGTTAAATGCGGTAACTGGACTTCCGAGAACTGTTCTATCTGGGCTTCGGTCATAATAAAATGAGACAAATCCAGTGTTTCTAGGTCATTTTGTAAAGCAAGTTCGGAGAGATTAATATTTTCCACGCTTCCCATGATGATGAGCTTTGTAATGTGCGGTATAGATTTAAGGAGCGGCCAATTGGTTGCTGTCGGGGTGTTTCTATCGTCTACGGTTCGTATTGTAT
>CAYMKI010000021.1:29047-32074 GCA_964390695.1 uncultured bacterium | reverse complement strand
GCTTAAAAACCTTCCACCAGTCCAGGTCTTGGACATGATGCGTGAAAATGCCGCCAATTTGTTAGAGCACCACCAGCAGCCCCTCAAGGCCGAACAGGTGGCGAATTGTCCCTATAATATTGTGCAAATCGTCAAAATCGATAACTTCTACGACTATTTACCTGGCATAGATGCCGCTCCTCTGTCTCAATCCCCTCCAGACCCCTCAACGGCCATCAAACTACTCTCAATCGAAGACAAAATAGCCCCGAGCGATGACCTCGAAGATTACAAAGTCATCACCTTTAGCGGCACGGCAGCTGACAACAAACAAGCGCTTAAACAACTCCTCAAGAAACACACGCTAGCCAAAGAAAACCACCCGCTGCAGCTCGGTAGTGACATGGGACTCTTTGCCATAGATCCCCATTTAAGTCCGTCGGGATTTTTCTGGAGTGAAAAAGGCCTGTTTTTACAAAGAGCCTTACAAAATCTGTGGGAAATTAATAGCCGAGAACGCCAATTCAAATCCGTTGCCACACCCAACATAGTTTCTTCGGAATTTTACACTTCATGGAGTCTCGACACAGAAGACTCTCCGCCCTTTGCGATTGAAGGTCAAAACGCCTATCTGGTGCAGGAAAAATTTTCTCTCGTGACGCATTATCTTAGCTTACCGCAAAACTTGACCCAAAGCTGGCCGATCCGCTTGGCCGAATGGAGTTCCCTGTCCGATGAAACTCCTTCATCAGCTGATGAACTTCCTCTGTCTACACGCACTGCCGGATACCGGCTGATCTGCTGTGATGAGCAACAAATCGAACAGGAAATCATTTCTTGCTTGCAATTCTTTGAGAAAACCTTTACAATATTGGGTTTTAGGTACGAATGGATTTTGTCGTCTTCCGGTAAAAAAATATCTACCAAAGGACAATACCCAGGGAATAAAGGCCTGGATCTTTTGCGAAAGACGTTGTCTTCCTGTGGATATGCTTATCGTGAAGAGCGAAGCCAAATAGCCTTACCCGGCCCTCGTATCGAGCTACATGTTAAAGATTTATTGGACCGCAGCTTTGCTGTTTCAACACTGGAACTATCTTTAAACCTAGCTCACAATTTAAGGCTCAAGTGGCAGGAACAGCACCAGCTGCGCCAGCCATTTTTAATAAGCGAAATGCTATATACTTCGTTAGAAAAAATTATAGCTTTGCTTATACAAAACCATGCAGGCGTATTACCTTGGCAATTTACGCCTGAACATGTTAGAATTTTGCCCATAGGCAAGCACACGTTCGCCTATGCTAACAAGGTAGCTGATCGGCTGTCAGAGGAAAAGTTGCGAATAGGCATCGACCTAGCAGACGACCCCTTGGCCGGTAAGATACATCGAGCAGAAATAGAAAAAATTCCCTATATGGTAATTATCGGGGAAAAAGAAGCAAAAGAAAACAAAATAACGATTAGGCCTCACGGTCAAAAAGCGCTGAAGAATACCCTTTCTCTAGAGGCTTTTATACAAGAGGTCATCGGAAAATTGGGAGAACATATTTAGCTTGAAAGTCAATAGAGAAATTCGGGCTCCGAAGGTTAGAGTAATCGATCAAGCGGGTGAACAAGTAGGTATCATGGCACTCTATGAAGCTTTAGATAGAGCTGCTGAAGCGGGATTAGATCTCGTAGAAATTGTACCGGGCTCCAATCCGCCAGTCTGCAAAATTATTAATTATGGCAAGTTTCGCTACGATCAAACCAAACGTGAAAAAGAGAGTAAAAAAGCGCAACACCAAATAAAAGTAAAAGAAGTCAAACTGAAGCCAAACATCGACACTCATGACCTTGAAACCAAAAAAAAGCATGCACGAGAGTTTATCTCTAAAGGTAACAAAGTGAAAATCACTTGTACTTTTCGAGGCCGCGAAATGGCTCATCCGGAAATTGGCCAGAAGATTGTCCACGATTTTGTCGAAGAAATGGAAGATGTGGCAACAGCCGAGTCTGATGCAAAATTAATGGGCAAGATGTTGACGGTCATTCTCGCACCCGGAGCGAAGAAAAAGAAGGAAGCGCCAAAAACGCAAGCTAAATCCGATTCGAATGAAAAGGAATAAAAAGCCCTGTTTCTATGCGTAACGTATAAAACATGGCTCTATATGTATTAACGTTGGGAGAATTTACAGTGCCTAAAATGAAAACCAAAAAAGCCGTAGCAGCTAGATTTAAAGCCACTGCTACAGGGAAGCTAAAATTTAGCCATCCAGGAAAACGGCATATTTTAACAAGCAAGACGCCAAAAAGAAAAAGACAGCTTTCAGTTCAATCTGTTTTGTCTGAGTCCTTTACTAAGACTTACAAGCGTCTAATGTGTATATCATAATAAAACATCCTCCTGATAGTCAGGAGCATAACGTGGAGAAGAACAATGGTTAGAGTGACCAATAGCGTCGCTTCACATCGAAGGAAAAAAAGGTTATTCAAACGTGCAAAGGGATTTGTTGGCGACCGAAAAAATCACTTGCGTCTTACCAGCGACTGCGTAGTACGTGCCTTATCTTATAACTATGATCACCGCAAACTGAAAAAGCGTGATTTTCGTAGCTTATGGATTACGCGCATTGCAGCGGCTGCTAAGATCAATGGTATTTCATACAGCAAATTCATCTTTGGCTTGAAGCAAGCCCGATGTGAAATCGACAGAAAAATATTAGCTGATATGGCTGTTAGCGACCCCACCAGCTTTGCTGCAGTGGCAAGCCACGCTAAAAAAGCATTAGCTTAAATCACATTTATTTTTAAGAATGCAGAGTCTTACCCTTGCAGGTAAACTCTGCGTTTTTTTTATCCGAGGTTTTATGCAACCTGACATCCAAGCC
This sequence comes from uncultured bacterium, assembly GCA_964390695.1. Lineage (GTDB taxonomy): Bacteria > Chlamydiota > Chlamydiia > Chlamydiales > Parachlamydiaceae > CAWACC01. Next base: position 29,225 of record CAYMKI010000021.1, on the reverse strand, counting down.
CTTCAACAAGAATTCCAAGCGGAGCTAGCTAGCGTAGCTACCACTGCCGACCTAGAGCAGATTAAAGTTAAGTATCTCGGCAAAAAAAGTCCCGTACAACATTTGCTGAAATCCCTTAAAGACGTCCCCCAAGAAATACGCCGCGAAGTCGGCAAAAATATCAACGATCTGAAAACCC
>CAYMKI010000021.1:10221-29037 GCA_964390695.1 uncultured bacterium | reverse complement strand
GCATTGAGCCTCGCCTTGGCCTGCGCCAGTTCGTCGAGCGAGCCGACCTTGAAGGCGATGTGATTGACCCACTTCGCGGTGTTGGGCGAGGGCACCGAAGACTGATCGTCACCCAGATCGAAGAACGCCACATCCAACTCGTTTCACAAGAAGAACAGCAACAAGTTGATCAGGAAAAAATCGATATCACCCTGCCAGGCCGCCACCGCTTTCCTTCCCGCAAGCATATCATCACACAGACCATGGATAAAATGATCGACATACTTGTTGGTATGGGCTTTTCGGTACAGTATGGACCCGACATCGAGACCGATTATTACAATTTCGAAGCGTTGAATTTCATGCCCGACCATCCGGCGCGAGACATGCAAGACACCTTTTACATTTCCCCTAACGTGCTTCTGCGCACACACACCTCCAACATCCAAGTGCGCGTGATGGAGACGCATGCGCCCCCCATCAGGATCATAGCACCGGGCAAAGTGTATCGAAACGAGACGATTACCGCTCGTTCCCATGTTTTTTTCCATCAGATCGAGCTATTTTACGTAGACAAAAACGTGACCTTCTCGGATCTGATGTCCACTCTCAATGAGTTTTTACGCAAGCTATTCAACAAAGAAGTAGAGACAAGGTTCCGCCCGAGCTATTTCCCATTCGTAGAACCCGGCATGGAAGTCGATCTGCGCTGTTTGACATGCGACGGCTGCGGCTGCAATCTCTGTAAATACACAGGCTGGCTGGAAATTGCCGGAGCAGGCATGATCCACCCCGAAGTGCTCAAGAATGGTGGCATTGACCCTGAAGAGTATACCGGATTTGCTTGGGGAATGGGCGTAGAACGGGTGATTCTATTGAAACACGGAGTCAGCGACATACGCATGTTCACAGAAAACGACTTGCGGTTTTTGGAGCAGTTTTCAGGAGTATGATGGAATGGAAAGCCTCTGCACAAGACAAAGGGGTAAAGCTGCTAGATTTCATTAAAGGCAAGACAGATGCAAAATACTCTGCCAGGCAGCTTAAGAGATGGATAGAAACCAATCTATGCACAGTCAATGGCCGCATCGAAAGGTTTGCCTCTTTCGTGCTCGCTGAAGGCGACCGGGTCAATTTTCGCATACCGCGATCAGAAACTCCAGTAGACCCTGTGTTTCGTCCTCAAAAAGACTCTATCTTATTTGAAGACGAACATTTGATCATCTACAATAAACCCGCCGGAATATCCTGCACAGACTCTTCATTTTTGATCCAAATGCAAAAGCTGTGTCCGCGCCTTGCGCTCATCCATCGTCTGGACAAAGACACTAGCGGCGCACTGCTTTTAGCCAAAAGTGAACCAGTGTTTCAGGAGATGATCAAAGCCTTTCAGGAAAAAACCATTAATAAAACGTATTATGCCATTGCCGACGGCATCCCTGAAAAAAAAGCCGGAACCATCATCTCGTACCTAGCCAAAGTAGCTTCCTACCAGGGACAATCGCTATGGGGTCCCGTCCCTCGCGAAAAGGGACTCTATGCAGAAACCCTATGGAAGCTTAAACAAAGAGGAACTGACTGTTGCTGGCTGGAGTGTAGTCCGGTGACAGGGAGGACGCATCAAATACGCGTGCATCTTGCCGGCATGGGCCATCCTATCCTGGGAGACTACCAATACGGCCGCACCTTCAAATCTACCTATCAGCCCCGACGCTGCCTCTTGCATGCCTTTGCCTTAGCTTTCACCCACCCGATGAAGGCTGAAAAGGTGTATGTGGAAGCCCCTCTGCCTGCCGATTTCACTACAGCCCTTCACACTTTGTTCAAGAGGCCACCTGAGCATGCATAAATTCCTGATCGTAAAAACCTCATCCTTAGGGGATATCATCCAAGCATTTCCCGCCGTCAGCTATTTGAGGCATAAATTTCCGCATGCGGTGATCGATTGGGTCGTCGAGCAATCCGCCTATCCCCTAGTAGCGGCACATGCTGAGGTCAATAACGCCCTGAGCATCGATTCCAAGCTGTGGAGGAAAAACCTCACGAACAAGGATACCTGGCAGGCCATGAGAAGCTTCAAAGCGCGTCTGCAAAAAACACACTACGACGTCGTCTTTGATCTGCAAGGCAATCTGAAATCGGGCTTGATCACCTATCTGGCCGCAGCAACAACCAAGGTAGGCTTTGGCTGGAAAAGCGCCGCAGAAAAACCAAATGTGCTATTTACTGACCAAAGGTACAATCCGGAAGCCGGTCAAAATATCCGGGAAGACTATTTAAGCTTGCTCACAAGGTATTTTAACGATACACATCCCTATATTTTCCAGGGTCAAAAATTAACCCTTAGTCCCGAAGAACAGCTGGCGCTGCAAAGCACGCAGCAGAGACTGCTTTCCCATCCCCGCAAAATCATGCTCTGCCCCGGCTCTGCCTGGCCAAATAAGCAAGTGTCCATGACAGCTTTGGTGGATTTTTTAAGGCGTCTGCAACAGCACTCCCCTGCGCTGCTGGTCTTAGCCTGGGGGACGCCTGCTGAGTGGGCACAGGTCGAAGGGATACAACGCGAATTTCCACAAGCTTCTGTGATATTAGAACGCCATTCGCTTCCCGTCCTGCAAAATCTCATGGACGAAATGGACGTCGTCATCGCCATGGACTCGCTGCCCTTGCACCTAGCGGGAACTACCCGCACGGCAACCTTCAGCTTGTTCGGCCCCTCCTTGGCGCTGAAGTATAAGCCCCAAGGCAAACAGCATGTCGCCCTGCAAGGGCAATGCCCTTATGCTAAAACATTTGAGAAAAGATGCCCTGAATTGCGCACCTGCAAAACCGGTGCCTGCTTAAAATCTTTAGGCGGAGAAACTTTGTTTGATTTTTTTATCCAAAACATGTAATTCTAGCTTAAGCTCGACTTTGTACAAGTTCAGAACCTAAGCATCTATCTTTATTAATAGGTTGATTTATGTTAACAAGTCCCCTTCCCGAATTCTGCAATCCTCTTGAAGAAAATACGCGCCGTACCAAGATGGCAGATCCCTGTATTTTGGTGATCTTCGGAGCCACCGGTGATCTGACCGCCCGCAAACTCTTGCCGGCATTATATAATCTTGCCAGGGAAGGGCAGCTCCCCTCTCATTTTTGCTGTATCGGATTTGCGCGAAGAGAAAAATCACACGAACAATTTAGAAATGAAATGCTGGAAGGTATCAATAAATATTCCCGCACCAAACCCATTGACCAGGAAATATGGAAACAATTCAGCAGCGGACTATTCTATCACCAATCAGAATTCCACGACGACGCCGGCTATGAAAGGCTGAAAACCTTCCTGGATGAATTGGATCTCAAGATGGGAACCAAAGGCAACAGGGTATTTTACCTCTCCACCCAGCCTAGCTTTTTTCCACAGGTTATAGAAAAGCTGAAGAAGCACCAGTTGGTCTACGATGTCTCCACCGTGACCGACAAATGGAGCCGCATCATCATCGAAAAACCTTTCGGCGAAGATTATGTCTCAGCTCTGGCCCTCCAGCGTGACATCATCAAACACCTCGACGAAAGCCAAATCTACCGCATCGACCACTACCTCGGAAAAGAAACGGTGCAAAATATATTAGTCTTCCGCTTTGGCAATCCCATCTTTGAGTCTATCTGGAATAACCACTACGTGGACAATGTACAGTTGACCGTGGCCGAAGAAATCGGCATAGGCACGCGCGGCCACTTCTGGGAAGAGGCGGGCATGCTGCGCGATATCGTGCAAAACCATATGATGCAGCTGCTTTCGCTCATCGCCATGGAAGCTCCTATCAATTTAAAAGCGTCGTCCATCCATGACGAAAAAGTCAAAGTGCTGGAGTCCATACGGCCCATCCACGACATCGCAAAATATACGGTGCGAGGGCAATATGCCAAGGGCTATATCAACGGCTCAGAAGTGATAGGCTACCGCTCAGAAAACAACGTCTCTCCTGAGTCGGGTGTCGAAACGTATGTGGCCATGGAACTGTATATCGACAGCTGGCGTTGGGCGGGAGTCCCCTTTTACCTGCGGGCCGGCAAGCGTTTGCCCAAACGGGCTACCGAAATAGCCATCACCTTCCATACGGCGCCGGGATTTTTAATGCACGGCAGCCAACATAAGCATGAACCGAATGTCCTGGTCATCCGCATCCAACCCGATGAGGGCATTTCCCTCAAAATGAACTGCAAGGTTCCGGGCATGGCCCCGCAGATACAGCCGGTGAAGATGGACTTCCGCTATGGCTCCTACTTTGGCTCCACTCCTCCCGAAGCTTATGAACGTTTGATCTGCGACTGCATGGCCGGCGACAGCACGCTGTTCGCGCGTATCGACGAGGTCATGGCCTCATGGAAGCTGATCACTCCGATTTTAGAACACTGGAAAGACAATAAACCCAATAACTTCCCTAACTACCCTTCAGGCACATGGGGGCCGCAAGAAGCTGATGAACTGCTTAGTAGAAAAGGGAAAAACTGGCGACTCATTTAACAAGGTAACTACTATGACAATCCTCCCACCCGAAATCCGCTTGGCTGATGTTGAAAAGGAGCTAAGCAATCTATGGGAAACTCAGAAAGAAAAGAAACTGATCAAAGCTTCGCTTTTCAACCTCATCATTTACGCTGATCGGCTCGAAAAAGGCGATTTTCTAAACGAAATGGTGCAAACGATTCTAGAGAAGTACCCCTGCCGGATCATCTTCATCGGCAGAAATCCGGACCCTGCTAAAAACAGCTTGACCACTTCCGTGGCAAATATCATCGTAGGTAAAGGCGATAGCGCCGTAGCATGCGATCGCATAAATATCGAGGTCTCCCCTCAGCAACTGCATAGGGTGCCATTCATCATCCTGCCATTGTTGATCCCCGATCTGCCTATCTATTTGCTTTGGGGCAAAGACCCTACCGAAGAGGTGGACATCCTCCCCTACATTAAACCGTATGCCTCTCGCCTCATCTTCGATTCCGATTCCATCCATAACCTACAGGATTTTAGCCGCAAGATGCTAAATGTATTGGATGCAGGCACCTTGGAAGTTAGGGATATTAACTGGGCCGCCACCGGATCTTGGCGTGAAATTATTACCCACTTATTTCACACAAAAGAGAAGATTGAGCATTTGCGAAGATGCACCCGCTTGCGCCTGGAGTTCAACAGCATGTGCTCCCAGCATATTTCCCATCCCGAAATCCAAGCCACATATGTGCAAGCTTGGCTGGCAGCGCAAATGGGCTGGGAATACCAGTCCATCAAACAAGAAAAAGGTGCGACCCAGATCACCTATACCCTGAATGATCAAGAAATACAAGTAGAGCTGGCGCCCGTACCCCTGGCGTATAAAATTTCAGGCTGTATACAGTCGATAGAAATCAATACCCCTTCTGAAAATATCCTGGTGAGCGCAAGCAAAACACAGCAACCTAAAGCGACTGTGCACATTACCACAGAGGACCGATGCGAAATGCCCTACGACCTCCCCTTGCCAGATATGCGCAAAGGGTTATTTTTAATCCAAGAGCTCTTTTATCGACAAACAAGCACTCACTACCGCAACATGCTTAACCTCATCACCCGCTATGTCACCTAAAAAAAAGGAAATTCGCATGAACCACAACATCCACCAAAACAAGTCTTTCAACTACGATGACCGCCGAGATATAGCAGTTCCGGGAGATCTTCCGGCGACATTGAAATTTTGTGCCGAACATTTTATCGCCAGCGCCAACGCCGCTATTCAAGATCACGATTACTTTGCCGTAGCGCTGGCGGGAGGCTCCACTCCCAAGGCTGTCTATGAGATCTTGACCAGCCAAGAATACGCTGACAGAATCAATTGGAGTAAAGTCCGCCTCTTTTGGGGTGACGAACGCGCTGTGCCTCCTTCGCATGCCGACAGCAATTACCGCATGGCGATGCTGGCTGGATTTGACCGCATGCCCCTTCTGCCGGCCCATATTCATCGTATGAAGGCCGAAGAAGACATCGAGCAAGGTGCGCTTGAGTATGAGCAATTTATCAAGAAATCGCTACTTGACTCCGCCTTTGATTTGGTCCTGTTAGGCCTAGGGGAAGATGGGCATACCGCCTCTCTTTTTCCTCAAACACATGCCCTGCATGTAGAGAATCGGCTCGTCGTCTCCAATTATGTTCCTAAGCTGAACGCGTGGAGAATGACTTTAACCTTCGACTGTATCAACGCTGCGCGTCAAAGGGCATTCTATGTATTAGGGAAAAGCAAAGCTTCTATCGTGAAAACGGTCCTGAACGGGCACCATCAGCCGGACCTTTATCCGGCACAGCGCGTGGGCATCCAGTCGCACAAGGCCCTATGGATCCTGGATGCAGATGCGGCCGGGGCGTTGCCGATCTTCAATGGCAAATAACTACACTGCTATTCATACACTTCTTTACGGTGATCGATCTCAACGATAAAGACGACTATTCTTTCTTCGTATATCTTATAGATCACGCGATAATCGCCAACTCTCAATCTCCTGTGATTGATCCATTGTTTTACTAGGGGCTTGCCAACTTTTTCCGACGCAGTGCAGAGCCTTTCTTCGATCGCACGGATGATCCTTTCTTGGATGTTTTTTGAGAATTTCTTGATGCTTTTTGCTGCGCTTTGCGAATATTCGATTCTATACCAAGTTCCAGACATAAATCCTCGTGTGATATGGTTTGCCTACCCTCCTCTATCCAGATTTTTTCAGCTTCCTCTGCCCTCCTGGCAAGCAACATATCTTCATACTCCTCTAGCCACTCCTCTATCATCTTCTTGGCTAAAGACGACATACTCATCTGCTTCTTCTCACAAAGAATTTCCATGACCTCTAGGTCGCTTGGATTCAAAGTCACGTTTATTCTTGGGTTCCTCATAAAAAATCTCCTCCGGATAATCAAAGTGTATCACAAAGGTATCACTTTTTCAATGTTCCTTTGCTCAAGAATAAAATTTACCACGGAGTTAACATTTTGATAAGAAGCAAAAACATAAAATTGCGCGCGAAGCGCACAATTTTAACGATGTCAGTCAAACTCGGCAGGGTTTGACTGAAACCTTCTTTGAGGCCTCATTTGCTGACCCTTTGTTATATCTCTCTGCGTTCTCTGCATGTTCTGTGGTTTTATTATATTATGAGGTGTGGTGAATAGTCACATTTTTTTATTTTGAGCAGGCGCAGGGGCAAGGCGATTAATTGTGCAAGAGGTGTATTTAGCCGAATCACAGTTGTTTTTGCACGAGATTCTCATCCAAAAAGACCGGAATCATAGCCTTGATGGCCTCCAATGGCCTTTTTTCCTTGCTTTTTTCGGCGGCCCTCAATTGATCCAATAAGTAGGCACATTTTGCAAAATTGAACATCATGAACTCTTTTTGGTCATCACCATACGGCGACCAATGCGCACACAATTTAGATAGCAACTCCAGCTCTTTGTCGATGGTGTTCAATAATTCTCGGTTGTCTTTGCCGATGCCCAGATCACCGATATGATGCAGGATTTTTTTCGCCGCTGCCGAGGCATCCTTGGTAAATCTTGCCGGATTGATGACGGTGTAGGTAATGATATCGAGAATTTCTCCCGGAATCTCTTGCTTCAATAAATCAATCATATTAGAAGCCAAAGGCTGACTCAAGGGCGGCATGGCGTCTATCAGCTTTTGCTGTGCAAATAGCACCTCTAAGATCTGAGGATTGATAAAGGGGGACTTGCCCTCTTTCTTCGTCCATAAGCTCATATTCTCTTTAATATCGAATACATCCTTGCTGAGTATGGGTGCAGGTATAGTCATGGTTTTTTCACCTTTGCCCATAGCCTTGCGGAGGTTTGTATAATTTTTATCCTCCTTGAACAGTGTTTTCAAGGACTCATAAGTATCTGCGCACTTTAACCCCTTCATCTTGCTGTCTACCTTATTAAGAGCTAGGTAGATAGCATAGGCAGTAGCAAAATCGTTTTTCTCTACCGACTTAGCAGCCACATCTACAAAAAAGGATATGTACCTGTCCATTTGCTTGGGGCCGCAATCTAAAAACGCATGTAAAATGTTATTCATTAAAGCTACTGAAAGTCTAGAAAGTTTGGCGAATTTATTGTCGTTTAAGCTGGGATGGTTTTTATCTTTTGCCTCTAAGTAGGTGTACACATCTTTGACGCTCAAACCTTCACATTCATGGATAAATAAGCCCTTGAATTCTTCGGCTGCCAAATCGACGGCTGCCGCCCACTTTCGCTTCCCTATTGTTTTGGTTGAAACTACATCATTAAATGAGACAAACGCTGTTTTCATCTGTACGGTATCCTTAATGGGCTCTTCATGCAGCACATTCAGGATCTCGACGCCCCAAGGAAAATACCGGCTGGTGTTCCATTGCACAGCCTCTTCCAGCAAACGCTCCAGCTTAGGCCGGATAGCTGAATCCCTAAAGGCGTTGTGGAGATAGGGTTTTTCCATGATATATCCCAAAAATTGCCAAAAAGCCTCTATTTTCTTCGTCTCGCTTGGTGAAATGGCTTGTAAAATGGCTTGAAGAACATCGACCCATTCTTCAGGGCTTAAGTATAAATTCGAAAGTACCGCCAATTTTTCCATCAGCAGGATTTTGTGAGCATCTCGCTGTTCGGAATATACCACCTTTTCAACTTCGGTCACAAGTGACTCAAGGCGCGTCTTTGCTTCCGGCTCCGATATTGTAATTTTTTCTTGTTTTACTTCCGACACTGCTTTCTTTAAGGGTGGCTGAGGGAGTGGTTTGGGAGGTCTTGGCTTAGTCTCCACCATCGCCTCTTCCATACGCGCTACTTCTTTAGATCCGGGTAAAGGCAATAGCAAGGACTTGGGTCCTTGAGTATCAAATTTCTCTAAAATTTCTGGATTTATAGGATGAGGCATACTCGGAATCTTCGACTTGCTACCCAGTGGCGATGTGATGCTTTTTGGCGTGACAGTGTGCCCCTGTCCCGGTGCAAGCGAAACAGCTTCCTCACCTTCTGCTTTAGAAGGGGGAACAGGGATATTTTTGCCTTTTTTCGCCTCTTTTTTTGCAAGCACTGGTTCAGCCGAAACTGAAGGGACATTCGATCCGGAAACCTTCGGCAGCCTTTCTGGTATCATACAGTCTCCTTTTTTTTCAAAAGATCTAATAGCTATCTCTATTTTTGTTTATGTAGAATTCCTATATAAGGTTAATCTTTTTTATACAGCATAGGTATATTTGCAAGATCAATATTGTGCCTTTTATATTCTTCTTCAGAAATTTTATTCACACCAGGTGGAAAATCTTGCATAAAGCTCTTAATCTTATTAAGGATATTCTGTCTACCCTCATAAGTTGGATTTTTATTATCTCTTTCACATAGATCACTAATCTCTTTACGTCGTTTCATAAAATCATCTACATTAATTCCTTTTTCTTTTAAAATATTCAAAATATTCATATTCCAGTCTGTAAAATTCTTTGCATCTAGTCTCTCGTTTATAGAACCATCGGCAGTTGTATCTATAAAGGTAGGTCCATAGTTATATTCACAGTATTTTGCAAATGTTTTTCGGATAGCCCCCAGTATTTCTGGAGTACTATCCGATAAATTGTTGATAGCTCTTGAGGGCAGCTCATTGTATTTATTTACATCCATTAGCTCTGGATTGTTAATTATTTTCTCATTTTCTATAAACCTATTAATTCCACTATACAATTTGTTTAATTTACTCTCCTTTTCAATAAATTTTATTTTATCTTCATTACTATTTGCTGTATTTTTATTTTGTTGTGCAATTACAATCTCGTCGGTAATTTGTTTCAACAATTTGTCTTTATCTGTAACATCTATACTTTTATCTGGAAAGAGTTCAGAGTACATTTTTTTTGTATCATTATTTTGATCTTTTAGATAATCTAATATTTTTGTTTGTGTATCATTACTATATTCTTTTTCTATTTCATAAACTTGTGATGCATAATTAGATACTGAACTTGGGTTGTCTTTGATTCCTAAGAGCTGACTTACTGTAAGCTCTTCGGATGTCCATTTTACTTTATAACCGTCTTTTTGAGTCTTTTGCGAAGTATTCTCTACTAGGTTTTTTAGAATTACCTTGTTATCTGCATCCATGAAAACTTTGGCCACATTTGCAGCTGAAACAGCATATTCTTGAGCGGATAGTCTTATTACATTAATAGGTTCATCGTAGAGTTTAAGCTTTTGTAAATTGTCAAGAAGTATATTTATAGTTATTTTGTCATCTGTATCACTTAATCTTATTGTATTAGGAACTAATTCATTAGCTATCGTAAATTTAAGAAAATCTTCTATATCCCTGTTTATCTGATTTCGAGTAGATAGAGATTCTTTCTTTGATACTGATTTATACAAATCTAACATATACTTTCCATCGCGATAGACTATAGTTGTATCCATTTCTTTTTGAGAATTTTTATCCTTGGCTTTATTTTGCTCTATGATTTGATTTTGACGCATCTTAAGCATATTTACCACCATCTCAAGATCTTTTAATCTTGTAGCAGATGTATGTATTTTGTTATATATAGCCATTTCTTTATTAATTGAAGTTTTCAAATTTTCAACAGTTGCATTGTCAGATAATAATTGGCTTACGATTTCTTTCAATAATTCAATATCGATTTTCTTTGAATTTGCACCTTTATTTTCGTTAGACAAAGTATTGCTTTTAAAATCTAAATACAAGGCTCTATCACTAGTATTAGCCCCAAGAAGCTTTTTGTATATTATAACTGATGTTATTTTGTATTTTTTTATTATATTTTTAGCTTCATTTGTTAACTTTTCGTGTCCTGATTCCGTGGCGGCTATATCTTTATCCATTTCGCCTTTCATTCCGGGTTTAGACTCAATTTCCGATTTACCCTGTTTCGAACGCAAAGAACTCACTACCTGATGATAATCTGCCGTTTTGCGATGATGTATTGGCTGTCTGCCTGAAAGCCTCTGTTCGGTTTTTGCACTTACTACACCGCTCCTTGGAGAGATCCCTCGCTGGGCAGGAGTTGCCACAGATTTTTCACTGGCGATGTTTTTTAGGCCTATAAATATTTTATTCAGCTGCTCTTCCTTGATCAGCACCGCCCCTGGTTGAGGGTTATTTTTAGGCTGAAATACCATGTTTTTTTTAAATATACACAAACCCGTTCCCGGTTGGCTTTTTAAGACATTAATCATAGACGCCAGTACTTCGATATTGGGAATATTACGCGGCAAGGTATCTAAGCCCAAAGCCTCTTTCATCACCTTTTCAAACTGCTCGGAAGAAGGTTTATTAGCTGATTTTGATATATCTACAATGCCATCATAGACAGCCTCCATATCATAAACAGAAGGTGCTGGTGTGCTGGGCAAAGGAGGAGGCTGCTTGCGAGCGGCAGATTGAGGTTTTGCATCTGCTCCTATATTAGAAAGCTTTTGATCTACTTGACTGTCCTCTGCAGGCGGAGCGGGCGTAGAAGGTAAAGGAGGGGGTTGTCTTCCCTGTCGCATTTGAATATTAAGGCTTGGCGCATTCTTGTCTTTGGGTATATTCTGCAAACCTTCGAGCTCTACAACCGTGGATGGTTTTGCTGATTGGGGTGGTGGAGCTGGAGGTGTTTTTGAGGTCACAAGTGCCGAAGTGGCCTGTGAAGTGGCTGGCGAACTTGGCAGATTTGTCGATTGTGGTGCTTTTGATTGATATCCAGGTGGTTTGGGTAAAGGTTTGGGGGGGGTGGGTTCATCCGATTGTTTATCATCTAAAACAGGGTTGTCGGGTTGTTTTTCCTCTAATTTGGACAACAAATGCCCTTTTTTAACAGCATCTTTTACCAAAGAATTTTGTCTTTCTGCTGATATTTTACGAAGTTTGGTACTTGAACGATTAGAAACAGAAGAAGTAGAGGATGTTTCACTTAGACTGTGAGATCTTATATTCTCCACTTTAGAATTTTGATCTTTTGTTCCTCTTTTTGCAATCGTAATTCCTCTAATTAGAACTTTTAGTTCTTTCGTACATGCTTCGATGTCTTTATATTCTCCCATTCTCTTATAGTTTAATTTGGAAGGCACGCTAGGAGGATCGTATTTCGGCATATCATAATTATTAACTGACATAACATCTCCTTAAAAAAAAAATAAATGACATAATTTTATATTTGCTCTAATAGTTATTATACAATTCAAGTTTTAATTTTACAAATTTTGTGTAATTATATATTTTAGCTTATGTATTGCTTATCTCACGGGTGCATCACATAAATTCGTCATTATTTTACCACAGCGAACACTGAGCGCACTGAGGGTCAAAGTAATGGAGTTGAACACCTTTCACGCGATTAAATTAAACTCCAATATTCTATCGTGCTTGCTATATCAGATCTTGCTCGATCAGTTATCCCTATCTGCTAATGTAATGCAAAAAACGTGCCTAGATATTTAAATCGATAGATTAAGCCACATAAGTGGCGGATGGATGCAGCCATAGGCATGAACCAGCTAATGAGATAGAGCTAAGCCACATCGAAGGGTAGGCGTTATCAACTTTTTTTTCTGTCGCCGTTCCACGGCTATATTTTTAATACAATCATTACCACAGGCTTACGCCTGTGGCTACATGCCTTAGCCGCTAACGCGGCCCTAAAGATTGTACTTATTTGAGATGGTAATTAATTTGTTTTAATCAAGAGCAGGCTCGATACGATACAGGCTTGAAAAGCCCGTTGTCGTGAAATAACTTGGATCTTCGTTTTATATTTCAAACACAGATTTGCAGTGTTGCTAATGATCCGAGAGTTCAGTCAAACCTGACGGGTTTGACTAAAAGCGCTAAAATTGTGCGCTTTGCGTGCAATTTTATATTGTTGCTTCTTAAAACCTTAAATCTGGGTCTTTGCGCCTCCGTTCCCTCTCTGCGTTGAACTTGAAGCAATAATGTGTTTAATATTAAAGAGAAAGAATTCGGGCATGGAGATGAGGACGGGCACGCGCCAGCTCCTCATTTAAGAGAGTATACATCTGTGCTGATGGGCTATTATAACGAAATAACCTGAAACAATTGGAGTTTAGAGCTTGCTAAATCCAATTGCTCAGGTTGTTAGGGTGGTGATTATCTCAACATCTTATTCAGCTGTTGATTGATCTTTTTGGCGTAGTCAGGGTAGCCGCGCAAAATATCGTTCAGGGTTGGCTTGCACTCGATATCCGGGGTAACGCCTAGATTCTCTATAGGCAATCCGTTGAGCCTTTCGGCCAGCGAGCCTGTAAAGGAGAAGGAAGCAATACCTTGGCGGTTGGTAAAGGAGTGTTGTTTCACATATCCACCTGCACCGGCTGTACGGGTACCCATCAAAATAGCTCGCTTGTTGTCCTGCATGATAGCAGGGAAGAAATCCCCGCAGGAAAAGTCAAGGCTATTAACCAAGAGAAGTATCGGCTTTGAATAATGCGCTTCGGCATGGGGCTTAATCTGCTCCACCCCTAACAAATAGCACAAATCCGTAAAGTACTTGCCCTGTTCCCATTGGGAAATGATAAAGTCATAATAGGGTGAAGCGTTATTCAGGAAATCCAGAGTCTCCTGGTCGAGGTCAATGAAATCCTTATATTCGTTGAGCAAGCTCACCAAGTCAATGAATTCCAAGGCTTCAAAAACATCTTCCTGGTTGATCATAATGCGTTGCCGAGGCAAATCTAATGGCTTATCTGTCAATATCGACAGCAAATCATACATGTAGAGGATATCGCCGCCAGGGTTGTTCATCTGGTCGATGACCAATGCATCAGTAGCCTCTTCAAAGTGTCTGATGATGGCGACCATACCTGTGACAGGATCTTGTCCAGACATGAAGTTGTCCAAGCCATCGCCTGTGTTATACGTTGGAATGCGCACAAAACCGATGAATTTATGAGCGGGCGTCTCGAAGATATAAGCCTGAAACGTAGAATCGCTGGAGGACTGCCAGATGACCTTCCCGAGAGGAGGCAGCTCACTGTTTCTAGCTCCGATCTTTTCCCCGTCATCACCGTCTTCTTCATCCGCCGACACTTTCTTTGGCTGCAGTTTCTTGAGCATCGCATACTGAGGCAGCATCATGGTCTTGGTGAATCTGCGTTTGGGGTTGACCCATGCCGAGAGAATATCGTTGTCAGCCGGAGCACCTATACGTGCAGCGTGCTTAACCACTTCAAAACCGTTGCCGATTTTCTCTGGGGTATATTCCCAGGTTAAATTGACTGTTTTCTCTTTACCTGTAGCTTGAGATCTGACCACGACTTTTATGTTGCCCTTGGGAACAGCGTGGCCGAGCATGCCATTGCGCTGTGTCAGAGACCGAGAAGCGAGTTCTTCATCGGTATCGGGGTTGGCATTTGGCGTTTGGGTCGCGATCAGCTCTTGGATTACAGAGGCGATGGGACGCCCGTCAAATCTAACGACTTCATCGCCTACCGATAGGCCGTGATTTTGGACCAAGTTAAAGGGGTCCAGCACCGAGGACACATAGTATCTGCCATTCAAAGGCTGTACCTTGAAAGGCAAAGAGCTTTTCTCGGTGGAGTAAAAGTAAATGCCGACGTGATAATCTTTGGTCGAATGGAAAAAATCGCGCAAGATTTCCTGAAATTTCTTGGTAGTAATCCCCTCTGCCATCTCCACGCTGTCTTTGGCTTTTTGGACTTCATAGGTCAAATCCCATTGGAAATGACTAGCCTTCCATTCGCTAGGAGCATACGATGCTTCCAGCATATTTTTTATGCTATCGATATCGGTTTTCATCCTGTCTTTCGTCGCCTGCTCCGATGCGCCGAGAAAACTGATTGATGATATAGCATAGAGTAAAACCATTAATGTATTTTTAATGACAGCCATGAGTTAGCCTCTCAAATTATTGATTATAGATTTATTGCAAACTTACAATAGCATAAACAATAAAAACTATTTTATTCAACATTTATTTAAATAAATCTAATAAAACTTTGAATTGTTTAAAAAAAATATTTATTTATATATAATGAAATTATAAGTTAAACAAATCTTATTTATAAGTGATAAGGTATTATATATGAATTTTAACGTCCGTGTTGATACAAATACCACAATTACACAAACCCAACAAAAAACGCCAGAATCTGTAAAAATGCAACTTAGCAACATAGATGATAATCCCCGAACTGTAAGATTAAACAATAACATCGATATCACACCTAGTCAAACGCCTGTTAAATCTAGGGCTACAAATAAGATAGGAAATAGCAGCCTCAAATCATCAAAGAATGATAAAACAGAGAAAAAAAACACAGCCGAGTTAAAGAAATTAAAACCAAATGGACGCGTCTCCTCCGCAAGGGTAAAAAGTGTTCAAACCACTGCTTTGCCCAAAATCTCCCCGAAATCTCAAACAGATCGCATCGACTCAAGAAGAAAGTCCATTCAACCTTCACAAACATCAACGAAGAAAACGATTAACGATCAAATAAGAGCTAATCAAATAAGCTCGCAATTAACTCTTACACAAATATCGGTGAATTCTCACACACAAACAAACGCTCCAAATACCCCCGCCCATCAACTCTCTCAAGACCCAGCTGTAGAGAACTCTGTTAGCTTGAGCCAAGAAATAATAAAGAAAGAAAAGGTTATAGCTAATAAAGAGAGTACTGTCAAGGATCTAAAAGCTCAAAATCCAAACGATCCAACTATTGGGATTTTAGAAGCCCAGCTGAGAAGAGAAAAAAATGAATTGTCCGATCTTAAAAACCAATGGAAATCGTCCCTGCCGAAAGGACCTTCAACCCCCTCCTATACACCACCCCCTCCGCCCTCAAACGCGAAAGTAGCGCCACAGCCATCATCTGCATCGAAACCTCAAACACCGCCACCAAGCTATGAAGAAGCCATGCAAGATATAATGAAAACAGAGGCTCCTCCCTCGTATGAGTCTTTATTTGGCAGTGCCAAAACTAAAAATACTGATTTAAAGTCGGAAACCAAACAAATAAATCCCGATGGAACAGTAGATTCGGAATCAGAAACATCTGACACTTCGGAAAACATCCCTCTTTCCAAACCAGGAATGAAAGAGGAAATGAATGATGCTATTGCAAAAACTCAGTCAAAAACGATTAAAAAGACTGGACCTACGGCGCCATCTTATATTCCAAAGCCACCAACAAAAGCGGAAACAGGCGAGGTATTAAGCCGTCGCGTCAGGTCCACAAACCCACAAGGCGGTGTATCAGCAGAATTTCAAAACCAATTAAATAAAATAGTCGAGAAAGCCACCGCCGATGAAACATCTCCAGATGAAAAAATAAGACTTCTAGAAAATCTCGAGTCCACTGCCTCTTGTGTTAATTACATTCCAGCGGGTGTCAAAGATAGCAAAGATTCAGCAAAATTAAATAAGGATGACATGAAACTACTTAAAGATGCTATAAAAGATATTAAAGATTCCATTAAATCTCAAAATATATCTCTATTAAACGATATAAACCAATTATCTGTTAAAGACATGACTGATGATTTATTTAATAAATCTGTAGAATTATTTTCTGAAATTCAATTGATCGAAATGAAAGGCGATAAAATATCTGAAAAACCAGGACTAATAGCTTTTACAGACCATATGAATCAAATACAAGGATTTGTTTCTGAAAGTATTCTTAAATGTAATACCCCAAAAGAGAGGGCTAAAGTTATCGAAAAATTTATAGACTTAGCTGAAGCGCTAAAAAACAAAGGAGACTTTAATACACCTCTACAAATTTTGAATGCTTTGAGATCAGAAGGCTCCAGTGGTTCAACCATTTCTAAGTTAGATAGAACATGGGCTCTTGTATCAGAAAAAAAAATAAAAACATTAGATAAATTTGAAAAGCTTTATAGCGGTCCACCTAAGTTTGATAATCTGACAAAAGAGTATGATAATATGAATAAAAAGCAAATAGCCTACATGCCTGCCGTTGGTATAACTGCGGGCTTTATATTCAAGATGGTTGATGGCCGCTCCAGCACATACATAACAGCAGAGCATACACTTATCCAATTGAAAGATAAACTGAAAAAACTTGAAAATCCAATTGAGCTACCAATATTTGAAAACGCTGAAGAACTTAATAGCTTTATATTAACAAACGAGGAAGCTAAAGATTTTATTACCGATTTAGCTAAACAAACATTAAAATCCCGCGATGAGGAATTTGATGATAAAAATGTGAAAGAGGAATTTGATGATATTGTTAAGAACTTGTTCTTGGTGCGGGGAGGAGTCGACATAGCATTGATGGAACAACTGCGAGATTTTGCTCCAGCAAAGCAGTTTACAAATTGCCTCAACAAAATTAATGGCATTTTACCCTCAACTACATCCGTTAGAAAAACCAATTTAAACCTGGCCATCGCTAGTCAAAACGTGGATATAGATACTCGAAACACTTCGTTTCAAAAATTGGTAACTCAATTACGTAATTCACCTAATGAAACTAGAACCATGAAACATCCTACAGAATAACAAAAAAATGTGACTATTCACCACCTCGCCTGGTTTGCGCAGTAAACGGGGAGAGGTGGTGAATAGTCACTGGAATGAGTGTGTTTAATAAAATATTTTTAAACACACTTATGAAATTATTGAAGCGATGCTTAACCGAAATACGCCAGCTGGCTTTCCGCATATGGCAATAGGCAAAGATTCTATGCTGAAGGGATTGAATATCTTTGGCATCCAGAATAGCCTGCTTGGGATAAATCACTATCTGAATCTTTGCTAATTCAGCTTGAACGTACCCTCTACCGTTTGTATAGATATAGGCATTCGATCGGCTCCATATATTTTCATGGTATCCACCGAAAATTTAGCCGCCTCTGAAACCAGTCTTTCGCTCAATGTCTCAGCTCTGACCAAGTTCAATTTAAAAAGAGAATCAAGACATTTCACTAACGCTTCAAACTTATAAAAAGCATCTTCAATCAATTCACTGACGTTTAATGCGTCCTCCAACGCTTTTTTGGCCTCAACGGGATTTTTTTTCGAAGACGTGCGCTAGCGATAGCCGCTAAGGCTCCAGCTTGTCATATTGGAAAGTCGATCGATGAGGCTATTTCCAGAGCTTGACTGCCATCTTCCCTGCCTTAGCTTTTGGAAATTTCTCCTTAAGTCGGTGGAGTCGGTATATAATTAGAAGGTGTGGTCCTTATTTTGAAAAAGAAGTTGACGATAGTGTTTTCTGTCGCCGTTCCACGGCTCTATCTGATTAGCTACGGTTTCCACAGGCTTACGCCAGTGGCTACACGCTTCCGCCGCTTGCGCGGCTAAACATTTTTTTTCTTAACGAAGAAAACTATAAACTATAGGCCGCTAAGGCGGCTTAAACGCATATGATTTTTTACCTAAAAGCACAATCCAAATCATCTCCCTAACTCCGGGCTATAGATCTCAAGCCTCTTCGGAGTGTATCCTCAAAAACCTCTCCGAATTTAATGAGTAGTGTTTCTCTCACTATATCTCACTGCCCTAACTGTTCTCCGTGGTTTAAAAAATCACACCAGTTTTATATTTTTTAGGGTGTGTTTTATATGTGTTTTATATACGTGTGTCTTATTGGAAATTTTCAGGTAGTTTGGTTATACCCCAGCAGGCTTTGTGCGATATAGCAATAGGCCAGAGCGCGGTAGTATCCGGGTTTTAACAGCTTAGCCTCTTTGATAGGATTATAAAGACTATCTGTCGCCGTTCCACGGCTCTATCTGATTAGCTACGGTTTCCACAGGCTTACTCCAGTGGCTACATGCTTCCGCCGCTTGCGCG
>CAYMKI010000021.1:0-10121 GCA_964390695.1 uncultured bacterium | reverse complement strand
GCTAAACATTTTTTTCTTAACGAAGAAAACTATAAACTATAGGCCGCTAAGGCGGCTTAAACACATATGATTTTTTTACCTAAAAGCACAATCCAAATCATCCCCCTAACTCTAGGCTATAGATCTCAAGCTCCTTCGGAGTGTATCCTCAAAAACCTCTCCGAATTTATTGAGTAGTGTTTCTCTCACTATATCTCACTGCCCTCACTGTTCTCCGTGGTTTAAAAAATCACACCGGTTTTATATTTTTTAGGGTGTGTTTTATATAGGTGTGTTTTATTGGAAATTTTCAGGTAGTTTGGTTATAACCCAGCAGGCTTTGTGCGATATAGCAATAGGCCAGGGCGCGGTAGCAGCTGGATTTTAACTGCTTAGCCTCTTTGATAGGATGATAAAGACTATCTGTCGCCGTTCCACGGCTCTATCTCATTAGCTACGGTTTCCACAGGCTTACGCCAGTGGCTACATGCTTCCTCCGCTTGCGCGGCTAAACATTTTTTTCTTAACACGGTTTCCACAGGCTTACGCCAGTGGCTACATGCTTCCGCCGCTTGCGCGGCTAAACATTTTTTTCTTAACGAAGAAAACTATAAACTATAGGCCGCTAAGGCGGTTTAAACGCATATGATTTTTACCTAAAAACACAATCCAACTCATCCCCCTAACTCCGGGCTATAGATCTCAAGTGCCTTCGGAGTATAGCCTCAAAAACCTCTCCGAAGTTAATGAGTAGTGTTTCTCTCAGAATATCTCAATGATCTCACTGTTCTCCGTGGTTTAAAAAATCACACCAGTTTTATATTGATTAGGGTGTGTTTTATATGTGTTTTATATATGTGTGTTTTATATATATGTGTTTTATAAACCTGTGTTTTATTGGAAATTTTCAGGTAGTTTGGTTATACCCCAGCAGGCTTTGTGCGATATAGCAATAGGCCAGAGCGCGGTAGTAGCTGGGTTTTAACAGCTTAGCCTCTTTGATAGACTGTGTGGGATAAAATTGCGCTTGTACTTTGATGATTTTGGTTTGCATATGAGCATAATCTTTATCATCTTTAAGAAGCCACACCGCGCGATTCGCTTGCTGAAGCAGAGCGTCTATGGTGCGCTGTTGTCTAAAGGGTATTTTTTCAATTAAATAGATAGCCCCCAACACTTGCACCCCAGTGTTGTCGGTGTTTCGCATCAAAAATTGAGCTGCTTTCAAGTATTTCTTCGCTTTTTTGGGGTTAATACCCTGATAAGCTTTATAGATCCAGGCTAAACCATCTATTTTTCTCAAAACCTGAGGGACAGAATTTATGCATGCATAAGATTTGCTTAAAAGCCGTTTGGCATGATCGCGATCCTTAGGACTTACGCTTGCAGCTAAAAAGGCATATGCGATGGACTTGCACCACTTATCCTCAGGGGTATTTTCTGCCAGGTTGGCGGTTTGTTGTTCCAGCAGTTTTAGGTAACGATCCGCTTCAGCAGTATCCATCTTCGAAAGAACATCCAAGCACTTAGTGCGGGCTTCTAGTTGATAAAACTTATCTTCGACCAGCTCTGCTGCCTTAAAAACTTTATCTAAGACCTGTTTTGCTAGCACGGGACGTTGAAGCACTAGATGCGATGAAACAGCCGTTAAGGCATTAGCTTTCCATTTATTATCTGGGATCGATTGAGCAATTTCAAGGGCGCTCTCTGCATCTTTTCCTGCTTCCAATTCTGCCATTTGACATAGCGCATATGATTTCCATTCACTATTTAGAATTTGCTGCGCCATTTTGACTGCTCGGTTGATATCATAAGCAGCAATTACTTTGGTGATCTCAGCATAAATCTGATTTTCATTCTTTTTGACAGCGCTTTCGGATTTTTCGAGAATTTTGAGCACATTTTCGACTAGTTTGGCGATGCGCAAAGTCATATGACCGTGACGTAAGGCGAGTCGGTGATTTTCGCGGTTCAGCTGCGAGACCTGTGCGATGGTATCCAACTGCAAAAAAACTTTTACATAGAGATCGAAGCAATTTTTTTGCAGAAAGCTGAGGGGGTCTGTGATTATTTCCGCTTGAATACCGGAGGAAGACGCCTTGTCATTTTCTAGCTTGGCAAGTTTGTTTGTTAGTAAATCTGCAGGCGGGATTTTTTTGTTCTCTGGTTTAAAGCCACTCTGTGGGTTAAAATTCTGGGTGTCTGGGGTTTGATTTAACTGATTTTTGAACGCTTCTACCTGCATACTATCCTCCGCTTGGACTATGTAACTCACCTATTCACCACCACTTAATAAAACATAAGATATTGAACCACATAGACTGCAGAGAAAGCATAGGGATATATAATCTTGATCTCTCTGTGAGCTCTGTGGTGGTTCAACAAATTACACACTTTTTACAGTGCTAAATAGTTACAATAATAATTTCCTGAAATAATAAAAAAACAATATATACATTGTACAGGATTATATATTTTTTTTGTATTATTTTTTGATATAAGTGTATATACCCAGTGCTATAAGTTTCACGGCTTAGTAGCTGACGCACAATAAAAGTAGAAAAAAAATAAACGTGTAGGATAAAATTTTATTCATATACACATTTTAGGTAATTATCACATGGAGGTTTAACATGTTACACGTAAACTTAAAAGGCAAACGAGCTTTCATCGCCGGCGTAGGCGACGATCAAGGCTACGGCTGGGCGATTGCAAAATGTCTAGCAGAAGCAGGTGCAGAGATCCTGATTGGAACCTGGACCCCCATGCTGAAAATATTTACTACCGCCTTGCAAAACGGCAAATTCGACGAATCACGCAAGCTTTCCAATGGAGAACTCATGCAGATAGCTAAAGTTTATCCCTTAGATGCCGTGTTCGACCGCCCCGAAGATATTCCTTTGGAAATACGTGAAAACAAGCGCTATAAAGATGTTCCCGGCTATACTGTCCAAGAAGTTGCGAAAGCGGTAGAAGCTGACTTTGGTAAAATCGACATCTTGGTGCACTCTTTAGCCAATGCGCCCGAAGTACAAAAACCTTTGCTGGAAACCTCACGTTCTGGGTACTTAGCAGCACTGAGCGCTTCCTCATATTCTCTGATTAGCCTGGTGGCGCATTTTGGACCGATCATGCATACCGGAGGAGCTGTGGTGTCCCTCACCTACATTGCTGCAGAGAAAGCCATCCCTGGCTATGGTGGAGGGATGAGCTCAGCTAAAGCCGCCTTGGAGAGCGATACAAAAACGCTAGCCTGGGAAGCCGGCCGCAAGTGGGGCCTTAGGATCAATACGATTTCAGCCGGCCCGTTGAGAAGTCGCGCAGCGAAAGCTATAGGGTTTATTGATAAGATGATCGACTATTCTGTGGCCAATGCTCCGATGACGAGCGAGATGGAGGCAGCGGATGTGGGGAATGCAGCTCTCTTTTTATGCTCTCCTTTAGGTAAAGCCATCACCGGAACGCTACTCTATGTAGACCATGGTCTTCATGCTATGGGAATTGCGTCGGACAGTCCTTCTTTAGCATAGTGTAGCAGCTACAGACTACATCAATATATCTCTACTCATAACCCAGGGGGATTCCCTGGGTTATCAAATTCCAGGCCTGCAGCTTGGTAATTACTCATTCCATGGGCAAGCAGGCTTTTTTATTGCAGGTTTTGCAATTTTGTCATCATCTCTGTCTTAAACGCCTCAACTTTTTGTTTCTGTTGTTCCATGTTGTATAACATCAATTGCATCTCCAATTGCAATTTAGCATACTTGGTGTCAGTCAGTTTTAAGTTCTCTCGAACCTCATTTGATTTCGCAACAGCTTGAGATAAAGAAACTTTAAGAGCATGTAATTCAGCATCTTTTTCTACAAGAATCTTTTGCAAAGCACTCACCTCTTGTTTTAAACTCTCAAGATGCCTTTGTTCTTGTTGTTTCTCTTGGGTAAATCTCTCGAACTTTTCTTGAACAGCCGTAACTTGCTCTTTTAAATGTTCACATTCGTTTTTGGCTTCATCCAGCTGTTTCTTCATCTCTGTCTGATCAGAATTTAATATAATCAGTTGTGTTTCATGTTTTTTTTGCATATCATCTTGCACCGCAATCAGCCTAGCCCTACAATCTTCATCCTTTTTGGCTAAAGCTTCCTCGCGAGCTTTATTTAGGTAATAATTAATTCGTTTGCTGTGTTCAAACTCCTTTTTCAATTCCGACAGTTCTTTCTTATTCTCTTCAACCAAGCTGGTTTCCTTTTGGCGTAAAGCGAGTATTTGCAAATTCAATCGTGCGATTTCATCATCTTTGTCTTGGATGTGTTTGTCCTTGGTTTGGATTTTTTGTACCAGCACCAGGTTTTCCTGTAGTGATTTGAGATGATTATCACGAGCTAATTCATATTCGTGCTTATATAAATCTTTTTTAAGTATTACGCTTTGTGCTTCACTGTTACTAGATCCTGTAGAACTAAGACGTTGCCGACATTCTCGAATTTTTTTAACCGTCTCCTCTCGTTCAGCCTCTTCCATGATTGCCACAGATGAAACAGAGATTTCGGTGTTTTTTTGAGAGGCAGAGCCCTGCTTAGATGAAGCGTTGTTCGCTTCAATTCTTCTCCTTTTTGAGGGATCCATCATTGAAGACGGTATGTAACTTTCCAATTTTCGTTTTTTAGAAGAACCTTTGCCATCTATTTCACTCCCGCTGCCAGCTCTTGATCCTCGTTCTGTGGGTTGAGATGCCGACGAATATGAATAACTCGATCGAGTGATGTGATCTGATTGATTTTTACGAATTGAATCGGGAAAACTCATGAAAATTATCTCCTTTTAGATATGTTTTATAGCGATGCGCGAACTGTAAAGAGAGTTCACACATGCTGTAATTAAGAAATATTAATAAACCGAAATAACTAAAGATTCGGCTGTAGGTAACTACTATTCAGCACTGTATAATATATATTTTTGAGAGGTGGTGAATAGCCGCGGCTATATTGCCATATTTACTCAAAAACTAGATATAGTAACAAGCAAGTTTTAATTAAAATCAAGCAAAGATAAATAATTGTATCCAATTTATCTTAAGATGTCCAATCAATATAAAACAAAAGAAATACGTAATATTCCTTCTGTCATCTTATACCCAACCAGAGTTTAATTAGGATTTACAAAAATTCCCCTAATTATTATACACAAATTATACCCAATGAACTTACTACTTTTTCTTAGAGGGTGATTTAATCATTCTCTGATAGTTGTCTTTATTTAATAACACAACCCTAACGAACCTTGCTCATGCCTATATTTATTCAAACACCTCTCTTGGCCATGTCCATGCAATATCCTGCGAGTGCCTATCTGTTATTTACCCTGTTCATCATAGCTATGTTGGGGATAGACCTCTTCTGGCATCAGCATGCTCATAAAATGTCATTGAAGATCGCCCTGGCTTGGTCGGGACTTTGGATCTGCCTAGCTTTAGCCTTTAACATCTATTTATACTACTCACACGGAGTTGAAGACGCTCTTAGCTTTTTGACAGGATATCTCATCGAAAAATCTCTTAGCATAGACAACATTTTTGTGTTTTTGATGATTTTCCGTTATTTTCACACACCCGTCTCCTGTATGCATAAGGTCTTATTTTGGGGAGTATTTGGAGCTATCCTACTGAGGTGCCTTTTTATATTTGCAGGTATTGCCCTCTTGGCTTTTTTCCATTGGGTAATTTACGTGTTTGGCGCGTTCTTGATATATACCGGAATAACCTTAGCCTTAGAAAAAGACAAAGAAATACATCCCGAGAACAACCCTCTCTTGGTAGGGTTTAGATCTTTATTCCCCAGCATTTCGACATATGAAGGCGATCGTTTTTTTGTAGTGAAAAATTCGAAATGGCTAGCCACGCCGTTGTTTGTAGTTTTGCTCTCTATTGAAACTTCGGACCTTATTTTTGCTGTAGACTCCATTCCGGCTATTCTGGCCATTACGCAAGATCCGTTCATTGTGTTTACATCGAACATCTTTGCTATTTTAGGATTGCGTGCGTTATTTTTTGTGATAAGGCCGATGATCGATCTCTTTCATTTGTTGCACTATGCTTTGGCCGCTATCATGATCTTTATTGGCCTTAAAATGATTTTTTCCGAATGGATAGAGATCCCCACACTATGGGCTTTAGGATTTGTTTTTGTAAGCTTATCGCTTTCGGTGTTTTTATCCTGGTATTTTCCTTCAAAAAAATAATAACTAATTATTGACATTTACCGTTTGACATTCCATGATGAGGTTTATTTAAACTCAAAACTTGATAGGGTTAAAAGCTTGTCTGAAACAATAAGAAAATGGACTTTTGGACTCATCACGCTAGCAATATGCTGCGGCATTATCCTGACTTTTGTGTCGTGGTTCAGGGTATGCACGGGCAGCTGTGAAGAAGGACATAATTGGCGCTTTTTTGGTATGCCCTTTGAAGTGCCTGGATTGTTGTTTTTTATTTCTCTTCTTTTCCTGCATTTCTATTCGCTGAAAATCCCTCATCTGGCCTTTTATGGGGGTTTGATGACGGTAGGAGCTTTAGGGTCTGAAGCCTATTTTATTTATATCCAAAAAGCGGTCATCGGTACTTGGTGTCCGGTGTGCTTGTCCATAGCAGCTTGTATATTTGCCGCTTTTGTGGGATATGGAAGCGCCTTTGTTTCAGATCTAGCGATAGCGATTAAACAAAAGAATAAAGGAGAAATTATGAATAACATATGGAAGGGAATTTCGATCCTATCGATCTTCGTTTTAGGTTTTTTCATGTCGATCATAGGCACATCCAGGTTCAACCCCTTAGAGGCTGCAGAAAATACCATCAAAGAAAGCCTGATCTTCGGTCAAAAAGACAGTCCGATAGAAGTCTATATATTCACCGACTGGGCATGTCCAGCTTGCCGTCAGCTCGAACCTGAAATAGAAAAAATGGTGCCTTTGCTCATGAAAAAAAGCCGCTTGACCTTTGTCGA
The DNA here is from genome assembly GCA_964390695.1 of uncultured bacterium. GTDB lineage: Bacteria > Chlamydiota > Chlamydiia > Chlamydiales > Parachlamydiaceae > CAWACC01. The sequence continues at coordinate 3,146 of CAYMKI010000021.1, read as the reverse complement.
CCATGCCATCCATACAGAAACGTTAAACTACTCCCCTTATAATGTATCTTTCATGATCAAGAATAAGGACAAATACCTGGAGCTGAGAGAAGCCTTGACCAAGCTCTCCATTGAGCAGCCAGCGCCTACAGATGAGCAAGTGGAAAAGATCGCAGAAAAATTGCACACCAAGTACCAACAGCTGCATTTTTCCGATATAACCCTCAGCCAAAAATACTTCAAGCAGCTGGGTAAACAATTCGGAGTCAGCAAAACCCCCACCTTGGTAGTGATCAATCGCGAGACGAAAAAAGGCAAAAGACTTGTCGGCGGGGATATCACCGAAGCCAACGTGTTGAAAGCCATAGACTCATTGTCCGGTACCTCCAAAGATCACAAGGAGGAGCCTAAATCTGAAGAGGATGAAGATAAAATATTCTTATAGGCTTGCTTATTCATTACTATGGAAAATAACCGGCGAACAGAATCTGACAGCTTCGGCCCCATAGGGGTGCCGCAAGATAGTTACTATGGTGCTCAAACCGCCCGCTCGCTAGAGCACTTTAACATCGGCCATGATAAGATGCCTCGCAGCCTTATCCGCGCATTAGGCATCATAAAAAAGGCCGCCGCGGAGGCGAACACCGAGCTAAACCTCCTGGACACCGGAAGAGCGGCTCTGATCATCCAGGCCGCACAAGAGGTCATCGACGGGCGGCTAGACCTGCATTTTCCCTTGAGAATATGGCAGACAGGCAGCGGTACGCAAACCAACATGAACGGCAACGAAGTCATTGCCAACCGTGCCATTGAAATCAGCGGAGGGGTCTTAGGCAGCAAATCCCCTATACACCCCAATGATCATGTCAACATGTCGCAATCCTCCAACGATGTCTTTCCCACTGCCATGCATATAGCCGCAGCCGAACAGGTAAAGCACAGGCTGCTTCCCGTGTTGCGCATTTTAGGGCAGCAGCTGCACGAAAAATCAGTGGCATTCAAAGACATCATCAAAATCGGGCGCACCCACCTGATGGACGCCGTGCCTTTAACTCTCGGCGATGAATTTTCCGGCTATGCTAAACAGATTCAAGAGGATATGGAAAGAATCGATTTCTCTTTAAAAGGAGTGTATGAACTCGCTTTAGGAGGAACCGCTGTGGGCACAGGTTTAAACACTCACCCTGGATTTGCAGAGGCTGCAGCCAAAAAAATTGCCGATTATACAGGACTGCCATTTGTCAGTGGCAGCAATAAATTCGCCTTGCTGGCCGCTCATGATGCCTTAGTATTCCTAAGTGGAGCTTTGAAAACCCTGGCCATCTCTCTTTTGAAAATCGTCAACGACATTTGCTGGATGGGGTCTGGTCCGCGCTGTGGGCTTGCAGAGCTGATATTGCCGGCCAACGAGCCGGGCTCATCGATCATGCCAGGAAAAGTCAATCCCACCCAAGGAGAAGCCTTAATGATGATAGCGGTGCAGGTGATGGGCAATGATGCAGCCATCTCTATTGCAGGTTCTCGAGGCAATTTTGAGCTTAATGTCTTCAAGCCGCTGATCATCCATAATCTGTTGCACTCGATCACGCTGCTTTCAGATGGATGTGAATCTTTCTGCAAATATATGTTAAAGGGCGTACAGCCCAACGCCCAACAACTCGCCGCTTATCTAGAAAAGTCTTTGATGCTTGTGACAGCCTTGAATCCTAAAATCGGCTATGACAAAGCAGCAAAGGTGGCCCAGAAAGCCTTTGCCGACAACATCACTCTGAAAGAAGCCTGCATGCAGCTGGGTTATTTGACAGCTGAGGAATTCGACCGTTTTGTCCGACCGGAACACATGCTAAAGCCCGAATAAAGGTAAGTATGCCAAAAAACGCAGTTTATATTGGAGCTACAGGACAAAATGTCGGCAAAACCACTCTATGCCTAGGAATTATAGCCGCGATGAAGAAACGCTTTTCTTCTGTAGGTTTCATCAAACCTGTCGGGCAGCAGCATCTCAAAGTTAACGCTAGCACCAATGTCGACAAAGACGTGATTTTGTTCAAGCAGCATTTTCACTTGCCCGAGGATTGGGAGCACATGAGCCCAGTGATCATACCTTCCGGATTCACTAGAAGCTATCTGGATGGAGCCGTGAATGAAAGAGATTTAGAGGAACAAATCCAAAAGGCCTTCTTGAAGATATCCCGTCAAAATCCGTATACTGTAGTCGAAGGCACCGGCCATATAGGTGTGGGATCTATCATTAATTTAAGCAACGCCAGAATAGCCTCTTTGCTGGGATTGGACATGGTCATCATAGCCTCTGGTGGGTTGGGTATGGCTTTCGATGAACTGGCCTTGAATATTGAGATGTGTAAATCTTACGGGGTCAACATCCGCGGGATTATATTAAACCGTGTTCGGGATGACAAACGCGAAATGATCCTAGAGTATTTCCCTAAATCCTTGCGTAAATGGAACATTCCGCTTATCGGGTGTGTTCCCTACAATGATTTTTTAAACACACCTAACTTAGAAGATTTTGAAAATCTTTTTAAAGCTCCTCTGCTGGCGGGCGATCAGCATCGCTATCGCCACTTTATGCATGTTCGCCTTGTCGCAGGATCTTTGAAAGCCTATCTCGAAGAAAAGAGCATGCCCAATGAACTCATCATCACTCCCGCTTCACGGGAAGATGTCATCGATGCCATCCTGTCAGCAGGCGCTAACTATAATGGAGGTGTGATCTTGACCAGCAGAGTTCCCCCTTCGCCTTCGCTTTTAGCTCAAATCAAAGCCTCGGACATCCCTATATTATATACCCCCATTTGCAGTTATGACGCCATGAAGATGATCACATCTTTCAGTGCAAAAACTCGGGCTGAAGACACTTTAAAGATAGAAAAGGCAATCTCATTGGTCGAGACGCATGTCGATTTCGATCGTTTGACAGACGAATCATGACTATACCGGAACTGTCTTATTGCCCGAAATCTTGTCCATCAGCTATTATCTTATCCATCAGCTATTCTTTTTAACTCACCTTATGCAATTAAGGGATAGGTGAGCAAATGAGAGGTTTTGATTAGACTTCTTTCGAAACTTGACTTTTGAAGGAACCGATATAATAAGCAGAAACATTTTTATTCTGGGAAAAAGAAAAGGTGTAACTATTCAGC
>CAYMKI010000020.1:0-32308 GCA_964390695.1 uncultured bacterium | reverse complement strand
CTAATTAAATTTTATCTTAACGATGTATATTTTGCAATAGGGGCATTAACGTCCAGCAATTCCCCCTAAAAATCACTACCACCAAAAAGAGGCTACAGATTGAAATGCTAAGCGTCTTGGCCAAGTCACGACTTGGCCAAGGCACTTATCCTTTCACTTGCCAAATTCGGCTAAGTTCAAGCGTGATTTAGGAGCGCAAGTTGGATTTTAACGGGAATTGCTGCATATGCGTATTAACCGTTGCCTTTATTGGATGCAATACGGGCTCGTAACGCTTGGATTTTATGAGCATCTGATGCAACATGACTCAACTGAGAATCGAGCTCATTCAATTTATTCAGACCTTTATACTGTTGAAGTGCAACTGCAAAACTTCGATTAGTCTCTGCAAAGTCTTGATTCGCTTTCGCAAAAGATGCTACCGTATCTATTAAAGCCTTGTTTTCAAGAGAATAAGAACTTATCTCCTCTCTTAGTTGAATTTGATTTTTTTGATCTATTGCAACGGTTGCTTCCAGACGTTTAATATTTGAGGCCAGTTGGAGAGTATTTTGAGCCAATTCAGCCAGTACATAAGCTACAACACGAGGAGCTGTGGGTTCCGACAGATGCGCCGTCGGACTTAGCCGTGCTACTTCACAAAACTGCCCTAATCTTAGATGTTCCGTCACAGTGACAACAAACTGAACAAAATCAGCACTAAAACCTCCGACTGATTTTGCTCGTTTCCAATCTTCCAGCATTTCGGAAAAATAGAGCTCCATCTGTTTGTCTTCTTGGATCATCCAATGCTGTTGTGCCACTTTATAACAAGCGGGAATTGTTTTTTCAAGGGTAGCTTTGAGCTGTATTTGCTCCAAATCAATTTGTATTTGCATCGTCTCATGCAACCGAGCAAGTTTTTTGGCTTTTCGCTTGGCTTTTTTCTTCGCTCTACTCCCTCCTCCAAAAAGGTTTTTTATATTCTTGAAAAAGACGATAGGCGTTTTTATAACCCCCTTGATGAGCTGCTCTCCTGTTTTAAGGGGATTTGTCAAAAGACCTTTAGACAAATACCAGATCCCTTTGACTTTATTGACAGTCAAATTTAAAACCTCTTTCGTTATCACCAAGGGAGCTTCTATTGGTTTTTTGAGCGCCTTATGCGAAATAACAGTTAATGCGGGTAAAATTTCATTCATCAAAGAAGTAATGGTAAATGCCGCGCCGACTACACCTATGGCGCTCATTAATGAAGGATCGTTTGAAAATGCCTCTATATTCCCCATAAACTCTTTAGGACTATTGATTACTTTTGCCAACAATTTTTCCGGTTCTTTGAGTATCTGATTGACGATCTCTTTTGGAGCATTGTGAGGATCAGAAATCATTTTAACAAATAATTGTTTCATCTCTTTTCCTTTTTCCGCCACGAAGCTGACTCCGGTTAAGTCTTCAGAAAAATCGATAATTTTTTGAGCCGCTTCTTCCATGGCTGATAGGTTGTTGAGACTGCGGACAACCAGCGGCCCTGAAAAAGCACGACCGGAAGGAGCTGAAGAAGATGCAAAGGTTTCGGGTTTTATAACAAGGCCATCTGATAGTCGACGCGTTTGCACAATCCAGCTTTCGTCAAACTCCTTCAATCGAATTTGATATCCACCGCCTGGACGAAATTCAGGCAATCCATTAGCATTGTTTTTTCCTTTCACATATTGGAATTTAGCTCTTCCATGCAGAAGCGGAACTCTTGTCCCTTTAGGAATCCTAGCTACTGTAACGTGAGTTTTTGTTCCAAATGATTTCAGAAGAGCTAACCGATTTTCGACTCGTGCGATTGTATTTAAAAAGTTAGCTTCCGTCGGAGTGGTCCACCATTTATAGGATTTATGTATGATAGAACCTTCGTTAAGGTAACGAACAATTACTAAATCTTTTTTGAGGGCTCCATTGAATTCCTTGACCTTGCTAAATGCAGCTTTGTCTTCGATATAACTTTCAGCAAAGCTGATTTTAGGATTCTTTGCAGCTTTGGTAAGACGCGTTGCGAGCTTGCCTGTACCCCACAAAGCCACGTAAGCTAAGTTATGCCCAACACTCTCAAAAAAATACTCTGTATCTTCTTGCGGAATATGATAATGCGTAAACCAATGCTCTTTAACTTGTTTTTTTAAGATTTCGATTTTATCAACCGTTTGATTCCAGGAATGCTTTGCCACTTCTGGAATACTACAAGAATTGATAATTTCATTTCTAAGCATGATAACAGGCTGCATTTCCTTCGGAACGGGAATAGACTGCATATCTTCGATGAATTTGTCCATGGCATAGGAAAAGGCCCTAGCAGGCAAACTTACCACATTCGCTACTTCCATCATGCCTTTGATAAGCAGTTTCTCTTGTAAGTGAGCTTGTTCAGGACTTGGTGGAATTTGAAATGAGTTCAATTCTATAGGAAGCATAAATACCCCATTTCTCGACTTTGCAATATTTTTGGACGAGATTAGTGAAAGAGGCAAAACCCTGCTTAATGGACTTGATAGGAAGGGTATTTTTTACCCTTCCGAAAAAATTCATCTAGCCGGATGAAACCTGCCTCTGCAGAGAGTTCAAAAAAGTTGCAAAGTCGAGTTTATACCATCTTTGAGACTCTAAATTTTGCAATCTCGAATCAGCCCAAGAGGAGGGAAATCAACTGATTAATAGTACTCGTGAGTTGCTCAATCTGTGCATTTTTACTCACCAGATCATTTCTAAGAGCCGCAACATTTCCATTACTTAGATTCAATTGCGATTGTAGGGATACCACCTGAGAGCGAAGCGAGGCCACCTGGGATTGTGTAATTGTGAGTTCAGCCTTTAATTGCATCTTGTCTACACTTGCTTGAACCAATTGTATGGTCAGTTTGGCCAAGTCTGCATTCAGCTTAGTTACTTGTACGTTGAGTTCATTGATGATATGCATCATTTGCTCTACAGTAACTTGAGGAGCTGGTTGTACTGGTGGTGCTAAAGCTGTCACCTTTCTAGAAACTTGCTCATAACCCCATGCTGAGTTTGGGTGAGTTTCCACCATAACGATCTTTTGTTTTATTTTTTCAGGTATAGGACATGTTCTAGCAGTAGTATGAGAAATTAATGTATAATTGTGTTTGCTCCCTATTTTAGTGCAACAGGTAAACATAGAGCCTTGTCGGACAACGTCGACCCTAGTTCCATTTACTTCAAAATTGTAAGTAATTATATTGCGAAAAGAGTGGGGCCCATACATAACAGTTTGTAAGGTTCCTGAAATATTACTAGGAGAAATAGCCATAATTATCCTTGGAAATTTTTTAGATTAAATGCACAACATTCAAGATCGAAAAAAGACCTCGTGGATGGAACATGCCGACACTTTACAAGCCTCCATGCCCAACACAATGCCTTTCCACATTCAAGTATTTTTATTTTTCTTTGCTTAGATACTTCTCAAACAAGACGAGAACCTATCATAGAGGTTTTTATTTGTCTAGGACAATTTATGGCTTGCCTAAAAAATGCGATTAGATTAAGATGTTACCTTAATGCAAGCCAAAAATGGAAGAGTGTCCGAGTGGCTTAAGGAGCACGCTTGGAAAGCGTGTGTACGTTAATCGCGTACCGTGGGTTCGAATCCCACCTCTTCCGACACATAGGATGATCCGACACTGCTACTAGCTTATCAAATGGCTTACGCAGTGTTACGATCTCTTTTTTTTCCCTCATTCTAATTTCGAAAATATGTTTCTTTTATAACTAATTAAAACGCAAAGAAGCAGAGACGCGAAGGTTTAGACCATTCACAACCCTATGTGCACTCTCTTACATATAGAACTTGCATACAGGCTTTCTAATCACGCAGGCCCTCATAATATCTGATGAAACCAAATTGCAGCTCCAATAATCTTGTGTGAAATTTCATTTATCCCATTCTTTGCGTCTTTGCGCCTTTCGCTTCTTTGCGTTTTTTTATTATGGAATGTCATTTGTCCATTTATTTTGGATTCTCCTTGCGAGGTTCTAGCTGCTGACTGATTTGACTTAATCTGCGCAGTACCAATGCCATCAGGATAACTATCACCAAAGAGGGTCCGCAAAGTAGCAGCAGCAAAAATAACACCCCTACTTTTATGGCTGCGGGATCGGGTTGCATGGTATCAATCAATGCCGTCGATTTTCCTATCGCCTTGGCATTATCAGCTATAGCTAAGCTGCTCGAGGATACTTGATTTTGGTTGTCTCGAATCGCTTTGGTGGCATTTTCCACAGCACTCTTATTATCATCTATGGCTTTGGTGCTTTCTAAGACAGCGCGTTGATTTTCCAAAATGGCTTGATTGGTCTTGCTGATAGTCGTCTGGTTTTCGAGGATGGCTCTATTTGCCTGTGCGATAGCTTCCATATTTTGCGTGATAGTGCCTGTACTGAGCGCGACGGCGTTTCGGTTCTCCTGAATTGCTTGTGTGCTTTGTGAGACGATAGCCGCATTGGTTCTAATGCCCTCGTTGGCTTGCTGAATAGCAGCGCGATTTTCCTCGATGGCATGGGTGGTGGCTTTTAAATTTTGCACCAAATTGCAACTGCTCAGCAAGACTAGAGTCGACAAAGGAAAACATTTTAAGGCTATACCCATGCATTTAAAAAAATACTTCATAAAAAACCTCTATCATTTATTTTTCAACATGCACAATTAGCTATTTTTAGTATAGACTGCATTTTTTCCTATGTTGTAAAACGATAACGTGGCATGTTATACCCAAACAACCTTAAAATTCGGTTTTAGACCTAAGCAAAAGCCTATATTTTCAGATTGTTGGGATATATTATGCAAAACACAAATGAATATATTTTAAGGGGATAAAAATGAATCCAAATATTACCATTTCGTTGGTTGAAAAGTTTCAGATCTATGAGAATTATGAACAGCGATTTCCGAGTTCCCACCTCTGTAAAATTTATCTAACTAATGGTCAAAAAGCCAAAAAATGCCTAGATGGAATGGATATATATATACTTATTAAAGCCATAGCTAAGGACAAAATAACTTTCAAGCGCACAAAATGTAAGGAAGAACTATCTTGGAAACCTCAATCTTTGGATACATTCAACAGCTATGCAAAAATTCCTTATTCTGCTTTTAGAGTAGATAAATCTACAGTAGCTCCTTTGCCCGACGAGCTTATTCAATCGTTTTTTGAAGGTTCAAGTTAATCCAAATAAATTTATAAAAAATACTGCAAAATCACCATGACTATTTACAAAGACGCCTCTATAGAAATCCAGAACATCCGCCTGCACTATCTCATTGCTGGCCAAGGCCCTTTGGTGATTTTGCTGCACGGCTTTCCCCAATGCAGTTATGCCTGGAGATACCAAATCCAGGAACTGTCTAAACATTTTACCGTCGTCGTCCCCGATCTGAGAGGCTACGGTGAATCGGATAAACCCAGCGGTATCCAAGCTTACGACATAGAGACTCTCTCAAAGGATATTTTGGGTTTAATGCAAGCTCTAGGCTATCAAAAAGCCCATCTCGTCGGGCATGATTGGGGAGGAGCCATAGCCTGGCATCTAGCTATCCATTATCCCCAAAACGTGGACCGCTTGGTCGTCATCAATTGCCCTCATCCCGTGAAATTCTCTAAAGCGCTTAGATCGGATTATCGGCAGATCAAGAAATCTTGGTACGTTTTTTTCTTTCAGATTCCTTTTGTGCCCGAGATCCTGTTCAAATTGTTTTCTAAAAACCTCATCAAGAAAACCTTACGCGGCACGAGTTTAAAGCCCAACGCCTTCTCCGATCAGGATTTAGAAATCTACCGGCGTCAGCTGCTGCAACCAGGCGCCTTTCGGGCGGCCCTCAACTACTATCGCGCGGCGTTTCGCAAAATGCTTTGCCGCACTCGAACAGAATCCAAGCACGCCAAAATCCAAGCCCCCACCTTGCTACTCTGGGGCGAAGCAGATCAAGCCTTAGGCAAAAACTTGACCTTGGATATGGAGCGGTTTTTCCAAAATGACTTCAAAATTCAGTATATCCCGGATTGCAGCCATTGGGTCATGGAAGAAGCCCCTGATACAGTCAACACCTCCATCTTAAAACACCTATGCGAAAAAAGTTAAAAACATGGTCAAACAAAACACACGCTTTGCACAATTAAACGAAAACTACCTGTTCCCCGAAATCAGAAAAAGGGCCCAGCATTTTCTGCAACAAAATCCCCACAGGCACCTGATCAGCTTAGGCATCGGAGATACCACCGAGCCCATTCCCCATTCTATCAAAGAGCATATGGTCAGGTATTCTTCAGATTTAGCTACGCGTGAGGGGTACAGAGGATATGGACCTGAAAACGGTTCGCATGAATTGCGAGAATTGATATCTCAAAAAATGTATGCCGGCAAGATCAAGCCGCAAGAAATCTTCGTCTCGGACGGAGCCAAATGCGACATCGGCAGGCTGCAAATTCTCTTCGGCCCTCATGTGCATATAGCTATCCAAAATCCGACGTATCCTGTTTACTTTGAAGGCAGTATCTTGCAAGGTGTACATCAAGAGGCGATCGAATTGCTGCCTTGTCTACCGGAAAATGATTTTTTCCCCGACTTTGACAAAATTTCAAAAGTCGACATCATCTATTTTTGCTCCCCGAATAACCCCACCGGAGCTACAGCCACCAGAAAGCAACTCGAAAACCTTGTCGCCTTTGCCCGACAACAACGCGCATTCATCATCTTTGATACTGCCTACCGCGCTTTTATCCGCGATTCGACACTTCCTAGGTCTATCTATGAAATTCCAGGTGCTAAAGAAGTTGCCATAGAAACTTGTTCATTTTCCAAGCTATCGGGTTTTACCGGCATTCGGCTAGGATGGACGGTAGTTCCGGAAGACTTACGCTACGAAAACGGGCAGCCGGTGATTAAAGATTGGAATAGGGTGATCAGCACCTTGTTTAACGGAGCTTCTAATATCTCGCAATCTGGAGGCATAGGGGTGCTTCAGGAGGAAGGCCTGCAGGCTGTAGAGAAATTGACCGATGTCTACTTGGGCAATGCAGCGCTACTCAAAAGCACACTACAGAGCCTTGAAATGGAAGTGTATGGAGGCGTTCATGCCCCCTATCTCTGGGTCAGGTTTCCCGGAAGAAACTCTTGGGATATGTTTCATGAATTTTTAGAAAAATACGGATTAGTGACCACCCCCGGGTCCGGCTTTGGATCCTGCGGAGAGGAATTTTTACGCTTCTCCGCGTTCGGCTCCAAAGAACATATCCAAGAAGCTTGTCAACGCTTAATCCATAACATGTGCCATGTTCCCTAAATATAAAAAATATTATCATCCATTACTGTTGTTATTTCCATTGTTTATTTCCATTTGCTAGTTTATAAATTATCTGTTACGATATGAAATCTATTTTGAGGAATTTTATGGTTCAAGCCGTCTAGCTATTCACACTTCTATATTGTTCCCTATGTTTAGCTCCGCTTTGTACAGGTCGAGTTAAGAAAAAATAAGGGGTGTGCCCAATTAACAAAAAAAATTGTGAGGATTAGCTACGATGTTTAAATCATTTTTTCCCTTATTTCTGCTTGTTTACGAGTGTTGTTGCTACTTATCCAACGACATGTATTTACCTGCTCTTATTTTAATCGAGAACGATTTTGCTACGACCCCCGCCCGGGTCCAATTAAGCATTCTGATTTGGTATGCCGGACTTGCTTTACCGCAGTTGGCAGTAGGGGCTCTATCAGATAGATTTGGAAGAAGAATAGTGCTTTTTACAGGAGGAAGCCTATTCCTTCTGTCATCTATAGGCTGTGCACTCTCTACAAACATCTATGGCTTTCTATTGTGCCGCTTCTTCGAAGGGTTAGGTGTTTGTACTCTATTGGTCAGCGGCTATGCAGCTATTCATGAATCCTATGACGACACCAAAGCCATCCGAATTATCTCCTGGATGGGTTGTATAACCGTTATAGCACCCATGCTAGGCCCCCTAGGAGGCAGCTATTTCCTTCTTTATTCTTCATGGAGGGCCATTTTTTGGTGCATTACCCTTTCGTCTGCTGCCGCCATCACCATTCTTTTTTTTATAATGCCGGAAACCAATAAAACTATGGGTGATAAGAAAGAATCCAACTCATATTTCAGCTTATTGTGCAATAAGCAATTTGTTACGAGTTCTTTGACGCTAGGACTTTTATTTTCCGTAATGATCGCCTGGATATCTGCATCCCCTTTTATACTTATGCAAGATGAGCAGTTGAGCTATATTGAATTTGCTTTGCTGCAAGTACCCATCTTTGCTTTGTATGCGATTGCCACTAGATTTGTAGGTGTAATCCACGATCGATACGGAAACCAGATTCTATTTAAAATGGGCTTTAGTATTATCTTGATAGCCTTGCTCTGTCTTGCAATTGGCCATCTGCTCAATTTGAGCTACATCTACAAGATCATTTTTCCCATCACCCTTTATTCATGCGGTTTTGGATTCATTTCAGCTCCTCTAAACCGGAGTGTATTTACCAGTACTCATGAGAAAAAAGGAACGGTTACAGCCATGTTTTATCTGATAGAGATGAGCACAGCCAGCTTAATCACCTTAAGCCTAAACTTCCTTTCTTTTCACACTCTGGTATTTTGCGCCGTTACTATGGCGAGTTTGAGCATGTTCATGAGAGAACGTACAAGGAAACAATCTATCTATACTTAAGGGTCGGGAAGAGTCGCGTACGATGACAAGTATTAATTTCTTATCTTCCAAAAAATTAGCAGTTTAGATTACAATAATAAATAGTTATTTTCTATATAATATGTTTTATAAGAAAATAACATAATAATTAAAAAAAAGGTATTTAACCATGAAAATCAAATTCCTAAGCACAGCCCTTATCTTGTCTCTTTTGTTTGTGTTAGGGCCAAAATTTTCTTTGGAAGCCCGTCACCACGGTCACCATCATTACCATCATAATCATTATGCCGTTCAGGTAGGCCCATCCTATCCTGCTTATTCTCGCAGCTACGTCGTCGATCACTATCCAGCTTCCTATGTCCAAGAATATTACTACTATCCAAACGGTCAATCCGTCACAGTTTATCACAACCCAGCTCCGGTAGTCAGAGAAGTGCATACGCATACGACTTCCTCATCAGTGCCTACAGCTCTATGGTTTTTAGGGGGGCTTTCACTGGGATTCTTGCTTAGATAATACCCGCGTCATTTCTTGCTTCTTCCACGAAGAAGCAAGAAATCTCACTATTCCTGCCTGGATATGCGGTAATCATAGATCAACGGTGGTTTTCGCGTGAGAGAAAAAGCATCGCGATTCAATCCATATTGATCGATAACCGTCACCAGAGGATTTAGACTTGCCTCCTTGGGTAGGGTCATCAGTAAGAAATGATAAAAGGTCTTCTCTGTATCTTTTAAGTATTCGGCAGGGGTTCCACCACCTCCGGTAATTATTTGCCATCCCCCTTTTCGATAAGAGCGGTCATAAACCACCTCTCCACCGCATAAATATGCCCTGATGTTATATTTATAAAATATGTCCCACAGCTTATCTCTTGTTATTTTATCTACATCTAGACCTCGATAAATCCCAAAAGTCCCTCGAGTAGAAAATACAGGATCGCTGCCTACTACAAATACATGATCAAATTTTGCCGCCTGCGTTTCCAAAATATTTTCAAGCCAGCTTAAAGCCTCATCGGAAATACTTCCAACTTTGACCCCGCCTGTATGTTTGTCATAATAGTCAGTAGATAACAGGATAAATAAGGCATTATCTATCGAAACTGCATAGACCAGCTGACTGTTGGATAATAGGTGGATATTTTCCAAGTGAAAAGCCTGGACAAAGATTTCAGCGGCATCCGGACCTATGCTATCTAAAGCACCCATGAGCGGATACACTGGTATGGAATCTCCTAAATGCTGATACAGGAAAGAAATAAAATTTTCCAAGGCCTGTTTATAGTGGTTAGAGTTATAATATCCTTTTAATTTTTCCACCGTCATCTTAAAAATATTTTGATGAGGGGGCAAATTCACATGGGCCACATTCTCTTTGCCGACTTGGGCTGTGTCTAACTCCAGACCATAGACGATATTTCCGGTCAAAAATAGAGCTTGAGGTTTATCTTCTCTGATTAATTCTAGGAGATCTGCTAATTTCTCGGGATCAAAACCTGAAGAACTCAACTCTACGGCACACTCCCCTATGAAGGCCACTTTAGGTTCTGGTGTGTATTTTCCCGAAAGCAGAGCTTTATATTTTTTTACGCGCTCTTTGCGGTCAAAAGCTCTCAACAATTTATCCACTTCTTTCTTTTCAATCTTTTGCATACTTTGTTGATGTTCTAACTGAACTAGTTGCTCGTAAAGATGTTGCAACTGAAAATCTTCAAAGGCTGTTTCTGCTTTGGAATTTATCACCGGCATCTGAGCTGCGAAAATAACAAATAACGAGCTCAATACGACCATGTTGTAAAACAGTTTAAGCATAAGATACGCACCCTATTTCTTATCTATTTAAATTATCTTTTATAAAACAGCAACAATTAAAACCCAACTAGCCCCCTAAATATGTGTGATTCAAAATCTCATGTATACCCTAACACCCTGGAAAATTCATTGCTTTAAACACTGAATTGAGATAATAGATGATTAAATATCCCCACAATCCCGACTTTGCACGTTTTGAACGGCGTCTCTCATACCGAGCTGAAACATATGCAAAACAAAAAAATTTTGCTCAGCACTTGTCCAAAGTCGAGCCTAACAACTTAGGAGGTCCGTTATATGAAGGCCATAGTCATTGATCAATTCGGCACAGATCAGGAACTTCACTGGAAGGATCTGCCCACCCCCCTTCCTTCAGAACACGAAGTGCAAATCCAACTGCACTATACCTCTGTCAACCCCGTCGACTGGAAAATACGCGAAGGCATGCTCCAGAATCTGATTCCCCATAAATTTCCCATCATTCCGGGATGGGATGCCGCCGGAGTCATCACAGCGGTAGGAAGCCTGGTAAAAAAATTCAAGGTAGGTGATGAAGTCTATGCCTACTGTCGTAAACCCACCGTGCAGTGGGGAACCTATGCCGATTTCATCTGTTTTGATGCCGAACAGGTAGCTTTAAAACCCAAAAATCTCTCTTTTGCACAAGCCGCAGCCATCCCCTTGGTGGGATTGACCGCCTGGCAAGCCCTGTTTGATTTTGCTAAGCTTAAAGCAGGAGAAAGCATCCTGATCCACGCAGGCGCGGGAGGAGTAGGCGGCTTTGCGATTCAACTGGCCAAATATGCCGGCGCCAAAATTGTAACCACAGCCAGTGTGCACAACCATGATTATGTTAAAACCTTAGGCGCAGATATCGCTGTGGACTACCATCATCCTAACTTTATTCAAGAAATTAAAACACATTTCCCGCAAGGAGTGGATGTCATCCTTGACTGTGCAGGAGGAAAAAACCTTGAAGACAGCGTCTCTTTGATCAAGACAAACGGACGTCTGGTCAGCATTGTGCGCCATCTGGATGCGCCCAAGCTCCCCCCGGAGAAAAAAATACAGTTCGGTTTTGTCTTTGTCGCCCCTAATGGGCAAGAGCTGGAACAAATCAGCGCATTGATTGAGCAAAACAAACTCCAAGCCCCCCATATTCAAGAAATGCCCTTGGAAGATGCAGCTAAAGCTCAGGAGTTGATCAAAGAGGGGCATACACGCGGCAAAATTGTTTTGAAGATCAAATGAGTTGAAGAAAATTCCCCTTGCCAGGTATGTTCACAGATCATGAGCAAGCATTACAAGCAATATTTTTGGAAAGAAGGAATTCCCATCGGATGCGGCAGCTGCGATCCGGCCCAAAGCGAAGAATCCTTCAAAGTTATCGCCGATCCCTATAAAAAGCGAATTTCTATTGAGAAATACCGTCATCAAATTTTCGAATGCCTCGTCTATGACAGCGCATTGTTAAATTTCAAAGATCTGAAAAAGCCCGAACAGGCCGCTTGGCAAATATCCACAACCTGCATAAATGGACTGTCTCAAGGCTGGCTGAGGAATCAAGATGATCGCCTCATCGCCATTGAGACGTATATGTTTACTGGAAATTTGTGCCGCGAGTGCAAAGTGCATTCGCCTCACGGCATTTTCATCTCCACACATCGCATGTATTATAAGCATTTAGGCGATCCTTTTGACGGAGTCATCTTATACGATGCACATGAAAAGCCCGTCATGTTCAAATGCTATGTTTTTGATCCTCAAACCGATCAATATTCCGATTTAATCGAAGAACAATGGAATATGGAAATAGCAACGTTGCCTCTATACGCGGGAAAATGAACCATGCCTAAGCTAGTATTTGTCGAAACACACCAAGAATATCAAGTCTCCGCAGGCACAGAATTTCTGACCCTTTATAAAATCCACCCCGATATGCCTTTAAATTTTGGGTGCACGCAAGGTTCCTGCGGTGTATGCAAAATTCATATAGGGTCGGGACAAGAAAACATAAGCCCGCCAACGAAACAAGAAAAGCAAACTTTACACGCTGATTGCCCGCGCGATATACGCCTAGCATGCCAATGTGCCATCCTGGGCGATGTACACATTAGACCTCCTAAGAATGTGTGAGGGGTCAAGCTAAACTAGCTTATCGAAAATCTGCTTAAGCATAGCCGCCTGAAGGGGATATTGCGATACCTTTTTCACCCCATTCCAAAAATTATCGCGATGCTCCCTCGTCTTAGTTTCGATGTGAGATTGCATTTTTGTACTTTCCGACTTTGACATACTCGCCTGATTGATTTTGAAGTCTATCAGACAAGGATTTGCATCCAAAATCGCGCACAGAGTTTGAACGTGATCATCTGCAAAAGCTGTCTGACTGAAAATTCTGTCAGGATCTAACTGATGTCCCACATCGGACAAATCCAATTTGACTAGCTTATGCATCTGCGCCAAATAAGGTAGTAGAGGAGCAATCAAAGTAGCAGGAAAACGGCATTCCATAAATTGACCGATCGTAAGGCTTATGCCTGTCCAATCTTGTTTAGAAGCTTTTGTCGAGTGCTCAGACAATTCAATGCACTTTAACATCTCTCCTAACACTTTATAAAGGTAAGAAGGCATAACGATATCTGTTTGGATAAAATCCCCATCTCCGAAAATAGGTCTGAAATCTACAATCACCTGTGTGACAGGAATGGATTCTTGTGGATTTAAGGCAACGTTATTATAGCCAATCTTAAAGAATTGTCGTCGTGTACTCCCCCCATTTAGCATGAGGATGGCCAAAGTGTTTAGTTCCTTCTGTTTATCGAGCCCTTGGGGCCAATCCAACTGCTCCAAAAAGCTGCATATAAAGACGACGCTGTAGGGAGCGCTGTAAGCAAATATATACGTCAACCTGCTAAACTTTTTTGAGTCTTGTGCAATTTCGCCGAATATTTGCTTTAAAATTGCCCCTTGATCTTTTTTAAAAGCGGATTGAATACTTTTAGAAAATTCCAAAGTCTCGAGGGTTTGAATATCACCCTCCAAACACTTGTTAATGCACGAGCGCAAGGAACTCTCATACTCATGGTCAGGTTGAATATGATGACCTTCAAGAGAATTCGAAACAGCGGGTGTTGAACCCCCTGTGCATACTGCTGCATCCAAATTATTCATAGCCACCCTCTATTTTTAAGTATTATCTAGCTATAGGAGTCTCAACCGGCGAAAATTGCGCAAAAGAATCATAGTATCCTTTGGTGACTTTATTCCCTTTGTAATACCATGAGGTAGCTTTTACATCTTCATGGTAATTTAATGTGGGACCATGCAGCATATCGTTTTTCCAAGTTTGCTCTTCGATGACAAATGCACCATCCTTGTAGGTTTTGCTGACGCCATTTTTGATGCCGTTTTCATAAGGGATCTCTTGATATTTTAAACCATGGTCGAAGAGCGTGGTTATACCCTGCTGTTTTCCTTCCACCCAAGTTTCTATGGATTTTGGCTCTCCCCCTGGATAATAGGTCTTTCTCTGGCCATGCACTACACCGTTCTGATACGTTGTTATCTCTTTGGGCGACCCGTTGGGATAATACGTGGTGCGGGTTTCTAATTCCCCATCTTTTAAGGTGTCTGCATATTGCAACAAGCCAAAGGCATCCCTAAAGGTTTTTACCCCTGAGCCTTCTTGCACTCCTGTCAAACGAGTGCCGGCAGCGTCATAGTATTCTCCATGCGACAATAAAGTGCCGGCATATTTTTCGTAGCTTTTCAGCTGTCCATTGGTATGCCATTCTTTAACCAGCGTATGTTCTGGATTATTATAGACGATTTCTTTTTGAGGCTCGCCCTGTAAATTGTAGAAAACTTCTTTAACCAGTTTGTCTTGAGTATAAAATTCAGATTTTTCGATTTTTTGACTATTGGGGAAGGTATACGTAGTTTCGCCTTCCAACATCCCGAAATAGTAGGTTTGGCGGCGCACAACGCCATTTGGCAGGGTGGAAACCACCTGCCCGGTTTGTCCAGCCTCATGCCACTGTTCTCTAGGCACCTCAACACCATAGTTGTGCACATACGATTCCATCACCACTTCTTCTTCGACAGGGTAGTGGGAAACACATGCCGTTGCCAGCATTAGCGTCACAAATAAACTCGGTAAAAATCTATGCTTCATATTCATTCCCTCAATAAGTATTTAACTCGACATTCTATCTTTCTACTAGGCTGGATACTTCCTGGACAATCCTCTGATGCAAAACATCCACCTCTTCTTGTTCCAAAGTTTTGGCTTCATCGCGATAAACGAAACGTAAAGTTAAGTTTTTCAAATCCTTGCCTAACTTTTCACTGCGGTATAAATCCCAAATAGACACTTCTTTCAACAAAGGAGCTTCTATTGCTTTGATCAAATGCAATATCTTTTCGGCAGGAATCGCCTCAGGCAAAGTCACTGTCCAGTCCCTCACAGAACCTGGATAGATAGGCACCGGAGACATCTTGCCTTCAGGCTTGCGCAGCTTTAAAGCCTCTTGCAGATTGAACTCCGCGAAATACATTCTCTGAGGTACATCCAATCGGCGCTGGATGGCAGGATGGATTTCTCCCAAAGACCCAATTTCCAGACTATCTACGTAGATTCCTGCCTGACGCCCGGGATGGAATGTAGCCAACTGTGATTCTCTAAATGATACTGGCCCCAGCTTTAGCTCTTGAAAGACCCCTTCGAAGATCCCATTTAGGACATAAAAGTCAAAATCCTGCCCATTATGGTCCCAATGATGCGGACGGCTTTTACCGGTCATAATAATCCCCGCAATCGAAGGCTCTTTGAACTGATCTCCCTGCTTAAAATGCACTCGGCCGACCTCAAAACCGCACACATCGGGATTTTGATGGTCGAAATTATATTTTACTAATTGGAGCAATCCCGGGAGCAAGGACGTACGCAATACAGACTGCTCTATCGAGGTGGGATTGAGCACTTTAACTACAGACTCTTGTTGATATGTCGCGTCCTGCACAATATTCAATAAATACGGACCTACCAGATCGCAAGTCAAAAATTCCTGCATACCTTCGGCTAAGAGATGCCGGCGCACTTCCCGTTCAAAAAGGAAAAGCGGAGAATGCGGAATTTGCGTTCCATGATAACGCGTATCGCTTATGGGGATATTGTCATAGCCATATAAACGGGCGACTTCCTCGATAAGATCTATCTCAGCATTCACATCGACACGGTATGTTGGAACCGTGACTTTGAAGGCATCATGCCCATTCCAATGACAGCTAAAATGCAATTTATGAAATATAGACTCCACTTCGCTGACACCTAAATGTGTTCCAAGAAGGCTATTTAAGCGCTGCAGACGGCAGGGAATGCTCTTATTAGGGAATTCCCTCTCTTTGACATCTAAGTATCCGCCAGCTATAGATCCCCCGGCAACTTCTTGAATAAGCATAGCCGCACGATCCAATGCCAGAATTAAGGCATTTGGATCGCATCCCCTCTCAAAACGCTTCGAGGATTCGGTGCTTAAACCCAAGGACTTACTGGTTTTACGGATAGAGGCGGGCAGAAAATAGGCGGATTCCAATAAGATATGCCGGGTAGAATCGTTGACTTCAGAATTCCTGCCGCCCATAACTCCCGCGATGGCCACAGGACGGTTAGCATCGCAGATCATTAAATCAGCAGCCGATAAGGTGCGTGTTTTATCATCGAGTGCGGTAAACTTCTCCCCTTCCTGAGCTGTGCGGACGATCAGTTCTTTGCCCTCGATGAGATCGAAGTCAAAGGCATGCATGGGATGCCCCCATTCCAATAGCAGGTAGTTGGTGATATCGACAACATTATTCACTGAACGTATGCCTGAAGCTTCCAATCTATTCTTCAGCCAATCGGGAGAAGCTTTAATATCAACATTTCGGATTAGCCGGCAGGCATATCTGGGACAACGCACACTATCCAGCACTTGCACCTTGACATGATGTGCGATAGAATCGTGTTGGTCGTCATTGATCACAATCTGCGGTAGCTTCAAAGGCAAACCGGTGGCTGCCGACAACTCACGCGCAATGCCGATATAGCTGTTGCAGTGGGCCAGGTTGGGTGTCAAAGAAATCTCCAGGACCGTATCGGCAAAAAGCTCGGCAATATCAGCTCCCTCTTTGATATGCTCGGATAATTCCATAATGCCATTATGCTCTTCTGAGAGGCCCAGCTCAAAGCCGGAGCACAACATACCTTCCGACTCTATGCCCCTGAGCTTGGTCTTCTTTATCTTAAACTCCTTACCCGAGGGATCGGTGAGAACACTGCCGACTAGTGCTAACGCCGTTTTCATCCCTTCCCGGCAATTAGGGGCGCCGCAGACCACCTGGTAATGGTTCACACCATCCGTAACCGAAGCTATACGTAAGTTATCGGCATTTGGATGCGATACAACTTTAATCACGCGCCCTGCCACGATCTGTCGAAAGCCTAGCGAACGCACTTCAATAGCATCGACTTCAAGTCCTAAAGACGTGAGTATTTTGGCCACTTGCGCGGGTGGCAAATCAAAATCTATATATTCTTTTAACCAACTTAATAATATTCTCATAAATCTCTACATTCAAAAAGGGCGACTCCACAGCAATTTCCGCTAAATCCTCTTTTACCCAGGGGGCGTTACCCCTTCGGGGTTGCCTTCCCCTGGGCTATCATCTTTTGCCCCATTCTGGGGCTCGTGAATTTTTTTAGCGGGAATTGCTGGGCGAACCCAGGTTTAAAATAACTAGAATAGCTAAGAAGCGAAAAAGAAAAAAGAGGAAAGATATTATGCGATGCGCTATAATCTTCAATTCAACATAAACACATTTAAATAAGGAGACAACCTCATGACCGTAGAAAGAACATTGTCCATCATTAAACCCGATGCCGTAGGAAAAAATCACATTGGAGACATCATTGCCCGCTTTGAAAAAGCCGGCCTCAAAATCATAGCAGCTAAGATGACTCATCTGTCTCAATCTGAAGCTGAAGGTTTTTATGCCGTACATAAAGGACGCCCTTTCTTCAAAGATCTAGTTTCCTTTATGATCACCGGCCCAGTCTTGGCCATGGTCCTCGAAGGTGAAGATGCCATTGCTAAAAATAGAGAAATCATGGGAGCCACAGATCCTCAGAAAGCTGCCAAAGGCACCATCCGTGCAGATTTCGCCAAAACGATAGACGAAAACTGTGTTCACGGCTCAGACGCTGCAGACACTGCCAAAACAGAAATCGCTTATTTCTTTAGCGCCACAGAAATCTGCCCAAGGACAAGATAAGCATTGTGACCTATGCTGTTGTTTATCGACAACTACGACTCGTTTACCTACAACTTGGTGCAAGCATTTCAGCTTCTTGGCGCCGAGGTTAGGGTAGAGCGCCACGATAACCTCAGCCTGCAAGAATGCCTCGATCTACAGCCGTCGCATGTAGTCATCGGACCCGGCCCAGGCCACCCTGGCCAAGCCGGGATTTCTAAAGAACTCATTCTCCATTTTTCCGGACGTATTCCACTACTTGGTGTTTGCCTTGGTCATCAATGCCTGGCCGAAACCTATGGAGGCACTGTAATTCGCGCTGTCAAACCTATGCATGGCAAGCTCAGCCGTATCTATCATGACGGGTGCGGGGTCTTTTCAGGGCTTTCTAACCCATTTGAAGCCACTCGTTATCATTCTTTGATTGTCGAAAGAGCTTCTCTACCCTCTTGCCTACAAATTACAGCCGAAACGGAACTAGGGGAGATCATGGGATTGCGTCACCGCCATCATCCAAATGTTGAAAGCGTGCAGTTTCACCCCGAATCCGTCATGACGCATGAGGGCTTGGCATTATTAAAAAATTTTCTCCACATGCACGAGTTTTGCAATTACTTCCATTGATTTTTTTATATTGAAAAATAAATCTTGCTTTGATTATGATGTTATATCCATCATGCATCTAGCTGGACTGATAGCTCAGTGGATAGAGCACCCGCCTTCTAAGCGGGTGGTCGTAGGTTCGAATCCTACTCAGTCCGCCATTTATCATAGGTGCATTCATGAATCCAGTTCCCCTAATTGGCGATGTCCGCATTCAGTTAGATCTTTTTCCCAAAATCGATGTCATTGTCGCTCATTTTCAGACAAAATCTTTTGGCATGCTTCCGGAAAATCAACGCCTGCAGCAAGTCAATAAACAGCTCTTCGATTTGATCCTGGGAACTCCCTCTCCGGCTTTCTTACTGGCCGCCGTCATAGACTACATCGTGAGAATAAACTCTCTTAAAATCCTTAAAGACGACTACCACATCAGCCATTTTGAATTTTGGCTCAACAATTTTGAGGATGCATCATCTGAACAAAAATATGAAATCCGCGCTAAAATATGCGGACAGCACGTTCCTAGAGAAGACTATCAGCTTCTATTTCCCATCGGCATGGGGCATTTTTTTCCCGGCAGCCACTTTGTAACGGCTCATCTATCTCCTGATATAGACACCACCATCGCCTCATTTTGGGGGTGGCTGGACGCTTTTGCCGCACAAGTCAGCCGAGGGCTGCATATATGGAATCTGCCTGGAGGACCTCCGGATTCTCCTATCACACAGCTTTTCAAAGATCATTTTGGTCCTTCGATATTTTCCAATCTAGCTCGCCAGGGAGGAACACTGACTTTGAGCGCCATAGATTTGGTCAGCACGAAAAATAAAGTATTAGCCAAGGGAAATATCCAAGCGAGCTCCATGGTGCGCGGCTTTGAAGAGAAGGCCGTGCTGCTCATCGACGAAGAGGGTCACTACCAAGGAGATTGGCGTATTGCCGATGTAGAACCCATTCGCCAAATTCTGATCCTATTCAATTGGGCTTTAAACTGGTTTGAAACCACTATACATAGCAAACTCATCGCATTATTTTCTCAAGAAGCTCTCCAAGCTGCGGATATTAAACCATTTGTCTCCTCTCTCTTTGATTTAACCCTAGACCAGGCAGAGCCGATCAAAGACTATACGGATCAACAACGCCACCTATTGGATGAATTTCTTCGCCATATCATACGCCAAGAGAAAGGCTTGCAGAGCTCCTTCTATGCCATAGCTGAAAATCTCCAAGATTTAGGGCTGAAAGGACTGAGTCTATTTTATAAAGAGTTGCTGGCTATAGGTTCATCGGAGATTTTTGATCCAAATGGACACCTGATAGAGGACCGGCCAAAGATTTTTGCTTTACTACAGCGCTTGATCAGTCATTTGGATCACACTACGCACGGCATCCGCGCGCATTTGGAACGTCTGGACATTGCCATGCAAATTAAGTATCGTGTCTTGAGCAAGTCCTTGCATTATCTTACGTTGAAAAACGATATCGAAGATATTAAAATCAAGATGAGCAACTATAGTTATTTAACAGTTGTCTTCCCGGAAGAGAATGGTCTTCTACATCCAATAGGAGTGATATGGGCGCAGGACTTACGGCAATCCACATTAGGCACCGTTTCCTTCAGAGATTTCTGCAATTTTGAAGAAGTCAAAATGGCTTCCAATTTATCTGTGATCAGCGTGGTCGATCACCACAAATCCGCACTGAAGACCAACACCACTCCTCTAGCAATTATAGGTGATGCCCAATCGTGTAATGTGCTCGTAGCTGAACTAGCGATGGAACTCAATGACCGCTATAGCACCGCAGGGCTAGGAAACGCCGACATCCTTGAACAAATTGAACAACTGAAAAAATCCCCTTCTTTTCAGAATACTCAATTGCTCCAAAGGGTGCTGAAGAGGCTTATTGCAGCTGAAACGAAAGGACCTTATTATATTCATCCGCTGCGAGAATTCACAGAATACCTTTACTTCATCCATGCGATCCTAGACGACACCGATTTGCTGACAAAAGTCTCCTGTAGAGATGTACACTGCGTGGCCGAGCTTTTAAACAGAATGAAATCTCTAGCAGTCAAACAGGAGATGGAAATCCTGCACTTAGATGACCTCCCCAAAAACCCGGAATTTCCTATGGCAGCGGCTCAAAGAATATTGAAACATCCGGACATGTATTCCATCTATAAGAAAATATACCTATTAAAAGAATCTGAAGTATCTAAAAATATCGATTCGTGCTTGCAAGGCATGCCGACGAACTTATTCCTCGACACCAAAGAACAAAACGGCTGCTGCCGCGTAGGACAAACTAAACTATTTAAATCTAACATTCCCCTTTTTGAAGCAAATTCCCTTTTTTTACAACAGACATGGTTAAAAATTGCGCTCAAAACACACGCTTCTTCACCTGAAATAGACCTGCACCTCCAAATGATCAGCACCATAGCCAGCGCTGATGACATCTACCACGCAACCGATAATGAATACCCACATAAAGATGAAATCTGGTTTTGGTTGCCCGATACAGAGCAAGCACAAAGCCATTTGGCTATTTTCTTAGGCGCCTTCCAAGGGGCTTCGGAAGTCAAAGATCAAAAAATGGAGCTTGAAATCCGCGGTCATAGCGCGACAAAATGGCAAGAGATCTTCTATCGGAATTTTTCCGCCCTCAATAAAGATAAAACGCTATTAAAACCAACGACAGCAGAAAATATTATCGTTCTTAAATTCAAAGCCGGCAGCATCAACTCGCGAAAATCCATGATATCGCCCTATTTACCGAAGCTGATCTCTTAATTCATTTTTTTGATTCTCTAGACGCAATTCACACCCTAGATGAATTTAAAACTAGGCATTTTACTGAAAAAAAACATCTAAGATGAAAAACGTAAAAACTGAATCACTAACTCAATTTGAATGAAGTTTAAGGGCAACTGTGTGAACAGTTGCCCTTCTTCTAAGCGAGATGAAGTTAGGCTAGACCGGTGCAAGCGATGCGGAGCTATACCGGAAAAAAACCTAAAGAATGGCCCAAGATCTAGAATAAATGGTAAAAAAACCACCTGCTACAGCATAACTCTAGCAGGTACATTTTTTGCAGACAGTATCAACAACTCATTTTGCCTAGAAGCTTAGGAAGACCCCGCTGGAAAGCGTTGACAAATAAACTATTCTACGCGAGTTCCGCCTTCTTCTAGTATCTCTAGGTTAACCCGGATACCATTTCGGCTGGCTACAGACATCAACAGAGTCCTGATAGCGTTGATAGTTTTGCCTTTTTTGCCAATGATTTTGCCTATATCGGACTTTTCAACTGAAAGCTCGATAATCAATGTCTGGGTTCCACCAATTTCATTGATTTTTACCTTGTCAGGATGATCGACCAGGTTTTTGACGATATATGCTACAAATTCTTTCATAAATCGATCCTCTATCACAGATGAATTGTTATTAAGGGGAATTTCTTGGTGCTAATGCATTACCAGTTGTACGCCCTTTTTTTATTAGGATAACCTATTAAATCATATTAATCTAGAAAAAAAACAATTATTTACGCCTTTTTTTTACTTATGAGCTTAATACTAAGCTAAATCCAATAACTTGATTTTTATTTCTCTATAATAAAAGTAACGGGGCCATCATTAATAAGCGAAACCGCCATCTTAGCTCCAAATCGCCCGGTTCGAACGCAGGAAATTTCCTTCTGCAGCTCCATTACAAATTGGTCATACATCTTTTGCGCATGCTGAGAAGGGGCGCTATCCATAAAATCAGGACGCCTGCCTGTTTGGCAATTACCATACAAAGTAAACTGACTAACAACCAACACACCTCCCCCCACTTCTTTGACGCTTAAATTCATTTTGTCATCGGCATCAGAAAATATGCGCAGGTTTACTAATTTATTAACCAAGGGATGGATGCTATCCTGCGAATCATTTTTATGCACTCCTAAAAATACCAAGAGCCCTTGCCCAATTTGACCCACTATTTGACTATCTACGCTGACACTGGCTTGAAGCACTCTTTGTATCAATATACGCATGCCATTACTTTCCTTTTATTTTTTCGACCCATAGTTGAATGTCTTGAGGGAGAGGGGCTTCTAGCTCCAGCCAAGCGCCTGTTATGGGATGCTGGAAACGCAGCCTCTTGGCATGCAGGAGCTGCCGTTCGGTTTTGCACTTTTTATTGAATTCCATATTTCCATAGGTCATATCGCCTAGTATAGGAGTGCCTACATGCGCCATATGAACGCGAATTTGATGGGTTCTGCCTGTGGCCAGCACGATCTCAACCCAACTGAGACGGTCATTGAACAAAAGCGGATGGCAGAAAGTCAAGGCTTCCTTTCCATGTGTATCCACGACAGCCATTTGCTGGCGATGCACCGGGTGGCGGCCGATCAAGGTCTTAACTTCCCTTCTTCCCGGATTGCCTATGCAAATAGCTTGATAGACTTTATGAACCTCTCTGGAGGCAAACATAGACACTAAACGCTGCTGCACCAAAGTCTGCTTGGCCGCAATCAACAGCCCCGAGGTATCTTTATCTAAGCGATGCACGATCCCAGGCCGTATGAGAGGACCTTCACCACCTTGAGCAAACTGTTGCATCAAATCTTTACAATGGAACATCAACGCATTGACAAAGGTACCGCTCCAGTTTCCCACAGCCGGGTGAACGACCATACCGGGAGGCTTATTGACCACCAGTAGATACTCATCTTCATAAAGGATCTCCAGCGGAATACATTCCGGCGTGATAGTGATTTCAGGGGTCAGCTGAAAATGCACCTCGACTTCATCGCCTAAACTGGGTTTATGGCTTTTTTTAACCGGACCGCTGTTGATCAACACAAACCCATTTTCAAATAAATACTCGAAATAGGATCGGGATTTTACATCTTTATAACGTTGAGCCAAGATCTTGTCCAAACGCTGACCTGCCTCTTCCGGCGTGATGACGACGATATCGGAATTTTCTGCGTCTGGAAATTTATTCATGTTCTGGAATGGCTAAAAGGACAATATCTTCTTCAGATATAGAAATGGAAGGCAGCAAACTCTTAAGCAAGCTAAACACATTGCACTTCAACAACTCTAGCTGTTGCATGTCGATAAACTTACCGGCAAACTTACCTAAAAATTTACACTCATTAAAGGTTACTTCCGTTAAACAAGCCTCATCCTCTTTAATCAACAACGCTCTTAAAGCCGGACTTAGCTGTTCTAATACAGCCGCTTTCTCTGCATTGATAGGCAATCCCATGAAAAGCTGCGTGGTATACAGATAACTGTCCATTATTGCTCGCCTTCACGCAGTTGACGCATGGCCTGTTCGACACGCCTTGCATAACGTTGCCCATCCGTAATCAGCGTCTGCGCAAATAGAGCCGCCCATTGGTTGTAGAGATTGGGATCTAAGGCTTTCATATTTTCGATGGAACTGATGGGGGTACTGGCTGGAAGTTGACTGACGGCACCGGCTATTTTGTTCGAAGATCCCGGCGTCGACGCCGAAGCATTCGCACTGATAGCCTGGCTGGAAGCTACACTTGAATTATGTGGGATGGTTGTATCGGACATATACACCTCGCTACTTCACTATTATGTTTTTACTTTTATGTTCTTAGTCTTATAAAATATCTTATCTTATAATTTTATGATACCTCTTTTTAATTTTAAAAGCAAATTGGTATACTATCCCAATTCAAAAAATGGCGCCGTTGGATTTTGCAGATACTCCTGTCCAAGGCAGACATGCTGAATGGGATCTTTGCCAGTACCCGTCCTGGGGCAATTAATCACCCACGTCTTCGTTTGAGCAAGAGCCTTTACTGTATTTTTAAACGCCGCTTTATCTTCTTCCGTTTCCATATACTTGCAAATATTGCTTATGTAAAGCGTACCTATCGGTTCCCCATGTTCTTTAAATAGGCATGCAACCTTTTCAAAAGTGCGAGTATTCCTGATATCTTCCGTAATGCAGACAATCTTGCCGGCTTCAGCCAGTTTTTTTATGTACTGATAATTTTCCTCTGTGGAAAGCCAACTGCCTTCTCGCTGAAATTCATTCTCTAATTCTTCGATTGTATTACCACATCCCTTTTGCCATGCAAAATCGGCCTCATCATTTACATTTGGGCTAAAATAACTTGGATGCCTCTGGCTTTGGCAACTTTCCAAGTCTTTCACTGTCTTTGAAAATTCTATCAGCCATTCCTGTCTAGATCTACAACGT
Source organism: uncultured bacterium (assembly GCA_964390695.1). Taxonomy (GTDB): domain Bacteria; phylum Chlamydiota; class Chlamydiia; order Chlamydiales; family Parachlamydiaceae; genus CAWACC01. Next base: position 7,656 of record CAYMKI010000020.1, on the reverse strand, counting down.
AGCATGAGACTCAAAGCATGATCTAAAAGGAGAGCGTTCCAAGGATTGAAATCGAAAATCAAGCCTCGAACAGATTGCCTTGCCGCCATGATATCAAAATTGTGAAAACCAGAAAACCCCACATGACAACCCTTTTCTTTAAAAGATCCTTGTTTGATTATCTGCTGAATAGACCTTGAATTCGATTCGTTGGTGGTTAAATATACACCAAACAAATCTCCACGACATTCACGGTTATTTAATTGCAGCAAGTGTTTGGATAATAAATCAAGTCTACCATGCAAAAATTTTTCAGAGGTTTGACGCAACACAAAACGGAGAAACAAGGCATTGATATCACAGCATTGATCTTGAAGCTGTTTAAAATAAGTGAATTTATACTCTTTAAGCTTCTGTTCTGATGGGTTTACATCTTTTTGTATGCAATTAATAATATCGATTAATTCCCCTAAAGTGTTACCTCCTAAGGAAATATCATCTCCTCTAGAAGGATCTCCAACCACCTGTTCTGTAATTTCTTCGAGGCGTTTCAGTAATTGAACCATCGATATGGACGATATTTTATCCACCGGTGCATTGTTGGGTAAAAAGCGAATTTGAAACACTTCGTTAAAGTGAGTTGGAAAAGAACAACTCGAATTATTTATAAAGGATCGCAAGTCATAATAATTATTAAAACTATTTATTTCGTTAATATTATTCATATGTTTTAAAGCTTAACACCCCAAGCGGATTAAAAAACACAACTATGTCAAATTAAAATCAATAAGTCAATTTAAAAACTAATATTTTTGTATAGATACTACAATAATTAAATGATTGAACAATCAGAAATTAAAATTATTCAACAAAATCGGCATCCCTCCAAAAATTTCTCTACTGTCCCAGATCATAAAAAAAAGGAGCTTTAGGATTTTGTAGATACTGCTCTCCAAAACAGACATGTTGTATGGGATCTTTGCCTGTATCAGTCCAGGGGCAATTAATTACAAACGTCTCGTTTTGGGCAAGAGCCTTTACCGTATTTTTAAATGCCGCCTTATCTTCATCCGTTTCCATATATTTGCAAATATTGCTTAGGTAGAGCGTATCTATAGGTTCCCCATGTTTTTTAAGACTAAGAGCTAGCTTTTCAAAAATGGGGGTCTGCCGGATATCACCAGTAACACATACAATTTTGCCTGCTTCAGCCAACTGCTTGATATATTGATAACTTTCCTCTGAGGAAAGCCAGCTGCCTTCTCGATGCAGTTCATTTTCTAATTCTTCCTTGGGACCATAACACTCTTTCTGCATGGCAAAATCAGGCTCATCATTGACATTGGGTGAAAAATAGGTTCTTTTAGTGCTACTGAATGCGTCAAGGCTTTGGACTGTGATTGTAAATTCTTTTAACCACTCCTCCCTTGATTTGCACGTCAGCATAAGGCTAAGCGCATGCTCTAAAATAACGGCATTCCAAGGATTGAAATCTACTACAATTCCACGACGAGATTGCCTCGCGACCATCACGTCGAAGTTATGAAAACCCGAAAATCCCAAATGGCAACCTCTGCCTTTGCCCGAACCCAGCATCAAGACCTCACGTATAGACCTTGAATTGGATTCATTAGTGGTTAAATACACACCGATCAAATCTTCTTGCATTTCAAGGTTGCTGGTTCTCATCAGAGTTCTGGATAAGCCATCAAAATTAGGGTAGAGCAAAGCCTCAGTGAGCTGCTGCATCCTAGCCCGCAGAAACAAGGCTTTGATGTCGTTGAATTGATCGGTAATTCTTGAAAAATACGAGTATTTATAATCTCTAAGATTGGGCCCCAAAGTTTGATGAATGCCATTCAATGCATATTGAGCCATAGAGCTTATGTTAATTAGCAGATTCAAGGTGTTTACGCCTTGAGAAATATCATTTCCGTTAGATGCATTCCGCACCGCACGCTCAGTTATGTTCTTTAATTTATCTAGAATTTGCGAAATCGATATCGAGGGTATGTTATTCGCCGGTGAATCTTTCACTTTATTAAAAGCTATTTCAAAATTTTCATTAAATTCTTTGGGTAAATAACAAGCAATACCATTGATAAACGACTTCAAATCAACAAAATTATTGCAATTATTTAAACTATTTATATTCTGCATTTTAAATCCTATTAAGAAAAATTAAACATTAAAATAAATTTATACACCCAATAAACAATAAAGAAATTAATTAAACAGATGATTTACTCTCTATACGAGAGCACCAAGACCAATGACTGAATGATTAACAATTAATAAATTTTACCGAAATATTCATTTAAAGTCAATTAACACTAAATTAGCGCTAAATTCGAATTGATAATATGCTATTACGTAAACATTTTTTTACAATTAACATCCTATACAATATTTAATTTTATATAATAAGAAAGTCCAATGAAAAATGATTTTTTGCACTAATTGGGGCAAATCAGAAATAAACAGGATGAACAAGATCGCCTACGGCGGGATACTGAAAAATTGACTGCCTTGTTTGAATTCAACGGGTGTTAGGTTAAATAAATAGGTCTAATTAGATTGTCCGTTATTCTGCCGGTTTAGGCCATCTTGTCTATCTTGTTATTTATAATAGGCCTCTTGTGTAACCAATTGAAACGCAAAGAAGCTAAGACGCTAAGACGCAAAGGCTATAAGCCATTAACGACCCTATGAACCCCATCTTTTACGCAAGCCTGACCAAAATTAATTAGAAGTCCGAGCTTCAGACCCGTTAGTCGAAGATATGTTAAAAGTTGTGCTTGATGAATAGCATGTTCCTTTTCGGTTGCTTTAACCTCTATTATCACCTTGTTCTCTACAAGAATATCAAGACACATAGAATCCCTAACAATTGCATTTTTGTATTTCACAGGAATGACAAGTTGTTTTTGAATACACAACCCTCTCAATGTCAACTCATGACATAAAGAACTTTCATACACGCTTTCTAACAATCCAGGCCCTCCTAAAATCTGATGCACCTCTATTGCAGCCCCAATAATCTTGTGTGAAATTTCATTTTCCATTCTTTGCGCCTTTGCGTCTTTCGCTTCTTTGCGTTTTTTTTAAGTTATGTAACAACTTCGTGTTTGTGAAAACCTTATCCAAATTGAATGTTGGAGCATAAACTAAAAATTTAGCATATTAGTTTATGCAGCAGATTCAATCGAAACGCAACTTTAAAACCGAATATGCAATTCTCTCTATAGCCTCTGTTATTGATTTACTTTTTGTTGTTGAAATAAATCGCGCAAGGGGCTGAAAGCATAGCGCTCTCTATCAAGAGGGCGGTATTTTAAAACTTCTTGCACAAAGTAGTCTTCTAGCGCCGCGGGATTCGGTTGCTGTTTAATCCAGGCACCTAACGCCTTCCATTCCCCTGGGGTATATCCTTTGTATTGTCCATCCTCAAATTTGAGCTGGGCTATATATAAATTCTTTTTACCCTGTTGATAAAAGTATTTGGACAGATATTGAGAGCTAGGCGCCTTTTCGGCTGTCTCTGCTTCCAATGCTTTGATCGCGGGCTCATCGATTATGGCTATATAGCGATTTAACCGCGTATCATATAACCCTTGCAAATCAGCCTTTTGATTAGATAGCAGCCTAAAAATGGTTTGACTCACATCTTTGATATCCATTGCTGTTGAGAAATATGACATTTCAACGTGCTGCAAGCGATTTTGCCTGAGGTCATGCGCCCTTCTTTGATGTGCACTGGGCGCACTGGCATTGCGGGACAGAGGCAGAAAGTTGGCAGAATACCTAAGATTCGGATCATAGGCTGGCTGCAAACCTTGCCAAGCATAGCTGCCATAATCGTTAATCCAATTCCAGGGCAGATAAAATGCCGGGGTAGGTTTGTCTGTGTCCACATCTATTTCAACAGCCGTCTCTATTTCCGTTTGAACTTCCGTCTGGGTTTCGGTCTCAATCTGCACTTCTTGATTGGCCCGCATATCCCCAGAAATCTCACGCGGCAGTTGTGAGCGATATTTCTCCATATCTAACTGTTCCAACGCCTGCTGGCTGGAGTCCAGCTGGCAGGATTTAGCGATAACGACATATTTTTGCTGCAGAGCTTTTAAGACTGCCACGGTGTCTTTAGTTCTACGGATGTGTTTATGCAGCCGATAGTACGATCCTGGCGTCTCCCAATCTTCAGCAAATTCTGAAACAAGAACCGCATGCGGCGCATAGGTCTTATATGCCTTAAAACCCTCCGAAAACTTCGCCTGAGCAGCCATTTGGGCTAAATGCAGGCACATTTGATCATGCACCAGGTCTTGCATTTCTTGCTGCCTAGAAAGCAAGAGATCAAGACTGTTGGCTTGAGCCTCGGTAGCTAATGCCGCGTTGATGAGATCGGATATATTTTTTATTGAAGCCCCCTCAGGCACGGCGATGCGCAATTTTTGATCTTCTTTGCGCAGGCGCCCTTCGTTCTGGCTCAACTCTTCTTGGGAAGCGCGGCCGTTGACCAATAAGACCGCTTTATGATGCACATGGATAGCAGCATCGGCTCCACGCGCCTGGGAGTTGGAGTATACCAGTCCCTTTTGTTCTATTTCTGCTGCGTCGCCCAGGCATTGAAGTTTGCCCTTATGGTCAAAATATCCCACAGCTTTCAGACCCGGCTGTCCCTCCAGTAGCTGCTTGGCTGGTTTTTCAAAGGGCATGCCACGTAAAGCTCCAGCTCCGTCAATGACTACCTTGAGTTGTTTGTCCTTCGCGACTAGTTCTGAGATAATCCCTTTAGGAGATTTTTGAGAAAAGGTAAGGAAAGGCTCTTCGGTGTTTATGCGCTGCAGCATGCGATGCAGCATCATGGCATTGGAATGCGAAGACTGCGCATCCACATTAAAGCCTCGATGCAGACCGGCTAAGCACCCTTTTGTGGCAGATGTCCCAGCAGAAGCTTTGGCTATAGATACCTGATTGTGGGGATTCAAGCTGATTTTCTTGCCCGGCAATTTTTGTTCTTGCGCTAAGACTTTGAGGAATTTTCGAATGAGCTGAGGGCTTTTTTTGACTTGTTTATACAGGCTTTGGATGACTTCTTTATTGATTCCTTCTAAAGACGCTGCCGGGAAATAGTCTTTAAAAACCTTCTCTGCTGCTGTTTTAGTGATATGAGCCTCTTCCCCCGCCATCAAGCTCTCGATAGCCTGGCTTTTTAATCCATTGACCCATTGATTGAAAAATGCAAAAGAAGGTCCTTTTTGGTAATAATACTGGATCAGATAACACAGCTTGACGCGGATATCTTCAAATTCAGATCCCTCTTTGGGAACATCTGCATAGTCGCAGGGAATCACGCTTTTTTCATCTAGCTTGGAACGGATATAGCGTTGATCGGCAGATTTAAACAAAGTGGAAGGTAGGAATTCCGTCAACAGATCGCGTTGAAGACACAAGATATCCCTATCTTTGGGATCTAGCTTGCTTTCAACCAACTTTAAAAAGTCACTTTCCTCATCTTCCGACAAAGTTCCCTGCAAGGTTTTCGTAAAATAATCTTTGACCGCTATGCCTTTTTTGTGCTCCCATTCGTTATCGAGAAGATCGATGGTTTGCATGATGATTTCGCGCTGCTTGGAAGGTGACAGTTCGGCTTGGGTATTATCTTTTAAATTTAAATCAGAATTATGAATCAGGTAGTCATAAACATTCAAAACGGCTTCAGAAACAAAAGCCGGCAACGGCTTGCCCTGCCCAATGCGCAGATGCAATTCTTCGCGGGCGGACAGAAATTTGTCAAACTCATCATACAAAGCCTCTTCTCTATCTTTAAACAGACCGAGAAGCTTGCCCAGATATTTTAAATGCTCGAGGTCTAACAGCGGCCGATCCTTGGCATCCAGCTGTGATAAACGTTCATAGATCTCTATCATTTTAGCCTTCAACAAAGGCTGGCTGCGCTTATTGGTCACCAAACACCCCTTATTGACTATCACCTTGATAGCTTCTTCATAGAAATATTTAAATATGGATTGCTTTTGGTTTTTTCCGTTGACGACTCTATCACAAGTCAACGGCGTCGATCCTGAAAACAACAAAGGAAAGATCTTTTTACCAAAAGAAGCTCCCAATAATTTTTGCAAGCGCTCGCAGCTTTCATTGAAAAGCGGATCTAAAAATTTCAAAGATACCAGATTCGTGCCGTTGGCTTTCATCAACCCCACCAGAGGAAGAATGACATTGGTTTTACCAGCACCCGTGGCGGCTTGACGGATGGAATGAGGCTTTTGAATAAAGTCAATCACCATACACAGCTGATCTTCGCGTATTCTAAAACCTAACAAAGACTCCATGGCTAACAATTCGGAGTAGTGTGCCACATCGTAGCAGCGCTCACGCGAAAGCAATTCAAATATTTTATGAGCGCTGTTAGAAGATTGAATCAAAGACGGATCTTGTTCAAACTCTGCTAGCTGTGAAAGAATATGGTCAATGGATTTTATATTGACATCTTTCTTGAAATAATCCATCAGCTGCAATCTTAGCTTTGACATGTCTGTATTATCTGGAAACCTTGAGGTCATAGACTCAAAACTTCCTTGCAAGAATGCCACATAGAGCTCATCCCACCGAATCTGTGTATCATACCCTGTCCATTGTCTCAAATAGTCATGCGCACTTCCTTTTTGTTGAGATAAGGCTAGTTGCTTTTCGATGTCGGCTTTCAGCTTATGGAAAGATAGCTGCAAGGCAGACTTGCTGTTTTCCAATGCTGTTTTCAGTTGTGTAATAGCTCTAAGGTCTTTGAATTTGTATTTCGTCGCTTGGGTATTTTGAAGAGCATCAATTTCCTTTTGCAAACCCTCTGCTGCTTTTTTCACAGCAGGTTCCGCAACATGTTCAAGCTGGGATAAGCCTAGTTGCTCAAAGGAATACTTTTGGACAACAGGCTTAAAATAATCTTGTACAAGTTTATTCCCCTCTATCAAACAATCACCTTTTTGCAGGCAAACGGATGGGGCCTGTTTAACTGTCGAAGAAGCCAGTGATAATCTTTGCTCAAGACCTGTCTCCAAGGTCAGCATTTCCAACGGCAATGCGACATGACGGCTGAGTTCTTCAAAAAAATCCTCTTTATCATCCGGGATTTCTTTGGAAGTCACGGAAATCTGCTTACTCAATCTTAAGTTGTTATCCACCCAGGCTGTGAGTTGTTTACAGAAAGCCTCGATAGCTGCCTCGTCATATTTTTCAAGCTTCGGTAGATTCTTGCTTTCTTGAGAAGCCTGGTAGTGATACACAGCTTCCAAATATCGATATAGAAGTATTGTTTCGGCATAGTTTTCTTTACGGCTTATATTTGTCGAATTGCCTGATTTTTTTACCCTACCGCCTGTGATCCGCTGGATCTCATCTTGGATGTCTTCTTTTTCATCTGTGTGTGCAGCCAATTTCTTTATGACTTTATGTACAGCTTGAAATTCCGTGCTGTGTGGATTTCTGGCAGCCTCATAGAGGGAGATGAAATCTTCGGCAGTATCCTCAGGTTCTTGGTAGCGAGCTAATTCTGTCGATCCAACGGGCTTAAAATATTTTTGATGGTTCCATGATTCAATAGCCAGGGGCGGCAGAGGGGCTCTGTTTGCGCTGTTCCTGTGAGTATGCAGATCCGGTGAC
>CAYMKI010000019.1:0-34175 GCA_964390695.1 uncultured bacterium | reverse complement strand
CAGCTTCACTGGGTCAGTCGTATAAAACTGAGGCGCGATCACAAATAGAGTATCAATGATCGTTTGATTTGGTATCGGATCTGAAATGCTCATTCTCTTCTTCCTCGGCTTGATGGGAAATTTTATGGAGTTGCTTCTTTGCAGCATCAACCACTTTGTCACGGCCATCGCTCTCAATAATCCGATTGAGATAAGCGTGGTCGTAAATTTGAGGAATGAACTTCATCATTTCCTTGATCGACTTCTTGCCGTCTGCCTCTTTTTCCGTGGATTCAGGAATGATCACCACAATTCCTTCTTCCACTCTCCATTGAAATAGGGGATGGAGAAGGAGGGCTTTGAGTTCGCCCTCCGGAATCTCATTGATCCCAGGCATAAGGCGGCTTGTGAAGTTACAATAGTAGACATTCTTACCGTTGTACTTGACTAGTGCCATTTAGATACCCTCCCCGATGGATAATGAGAGCGGATAGTAGATGATGATTCCGCCATAGCGAGATTCACAATTGATGATGAACTCAAGTCCTCGCTCTTGGGGAGGATATTGAGTAAATGGCATTGGGATCTCCATGGTCAGCTTATCTGGATTCTTGTCGTAGGCGATCATGATGTCTACACCACCTGGGCCTGCTCCCTTTAACTCAGCTACCCAGTCAACGTTAGTGATGAAGGGGTTATTCTGAATGAAATACTCCAAAATCGTCGTGTCGCTGTTTGCGGAACGAGGAGTTGAAGCGATCAAGGTGTATTGGTCGATGGGAAGAATCAGTGTATTTGGCATTTCAACCCCATTTGTCAGGGCGACAATGCCATTCGTGAGCTGATTCATATCGCGCAAAATCTGATCAGGCGTCTTTGTAGTCCAAAGAGTAGACGCACCTACTCCATCCGCAGGAACGGAAGCTGATGGAATATTTGGATTGTTTGTTAAGCCAAGAATATTGGAGGCTGTGTCTCCATACCAAGCCAAACGGTTTACCTTTTGATCGTTGGCTCTTCGAGTGGCATTGGCTTGGCGCTGAGTCAGACTGCGTCCAACAAACATCGCGGCGCGGATTTCCTGCATCGAATAGCCATAGCTGGCTCCAATTGATTTCACAGGCGTGATGAATTCTTTACCGCGAATGTCGCAGCGAGGAAAGTCATCGGCATAACTCGAAATGATTCGAGCAAGACCTGTTTCTTCAAATGATTGATAGGTGATTGATTCCGCACCTGAACCGGCCTCTGTGCTAACAGGGATTAGCTTCGTCGCCTTTAAAGGAGGAAATTCAATGTCGTATGATTTCGATTTTATGTACTCAAGCTCACGGGCAAAGAACGCGGTCTCTGCGGAGTCGAGATTGACGCTAACAATTCTATCCATTTTACCCTCTCCTTAATTCGGTAAGTTGATTTCTAATGTTGCAACGGATCCGCTTGAAGCTCCCACGGTGTATCTTGCAGCTGGTAGCAGAATGGCTCTGCCGCTATCGGAATCTCCGCGGAATCCGCCTGGAAGAAGCAAGCCATTGGCAGCAAATCTCCAGTACACAGGACTGTCGCTCGTGACTGTTTGTTCCACGGCAACGTAAATCCGTCCTTTTGTCAGCAACGAAACGCAATCTCCTTCGAGATAAATAGGATTCCCAAAAGATCCTGTTGGATTTAATGGGTTTGGCTTGTTCTGCGTTCTTGCGCCGACGCCGTAGAACGTATCTTGCGTTGTGTTTGTGATCGTCGCTGTCGCTTGAGAAGCGCCAAGAGTCACTACAAAAGAATTGACAACTGCTACATTTCCTTCCGCAGCTGTGACGGTAAGAGTATGATTGCCAGCTCCACCAACGACTGCGGAAGCAATATTTGGCTGGGCCAGAATAGCAGCAGCGATGGTGTTCATTGTTGCCAGATGAGATGTGGCAAATGTAATGGGCGCTAGAGCGACGCCATTGACACTGACGTTAATCACATTGGATGTGACTAAATCTCCGCTGAGAACAATCGTCGATAGATTGGACTCAGGAAGACGAACAACGTAGTCTTGGCCAATGACTTTTGCCAGTCCAAGACCGGTATTGAAGCTTTCGAATGCTATTGGAGAGAGAACGTTCCTGAAGCCTGAATCGGCTAAAAGGCCTACACTCCCGACATCCATTAAAAAGGGATAACTTAGTTGTGGCATGGTACTTTACCTCCGAGCTTATAGCCGTTTTTCATCTTGTCGATCATGGCCTGACGCGCGAATTGGGCATCTTGATCTGGCTGATGATCTAATTTGGTTCTGTATTCGACAGGCTTTGCAATCACTTGGGATTGCACAGGCGACATGTCCTCAATCAGAGCATCGAATCTCGCTTGAATGTAGAGATCGCTTTTGCCATCTAGATTGGCGTTCTTTTGCCGGGCTTTGATGATTTCCTTTTTGACTTCTAAGTCAGGCATCTCATCAACTCTGGCTAAAGTTTTAGCGTCCAACACACTCTCTGCAATTTTCTGCAGCTTAACCCGCTCTTTAACGAGATTTCTGATATAGGCTGAGTCCATGTTGTTGTACTTTAGGTTTTCCGTTTTTTCTCTTTCTTGAGGCTTGGGTGGCACTTTTTCTCCATTTGGAGCTTTCACTGCCGTTTCATGAGTTCCATGAGGATTTTCTTTCGACATGTACCCCACCTCTTTTTCTTCTTTTTCTTCAGCAGTCTCTTCGTCTTCGCTGTTCATTGAGTTGAGTTCTGCTTCCAATTTGTCCTTTTCTTCCTCGATTCTTCTTTTCTCTTCCTCGAGATTTTTGATGCGGGCCATGAGCTGTTCCACACGGTCAGCCACATTGTCCTCCATCAAAACCTCGTCATCATCGAATTTAACTTTCCTTTTAGCCATGGTGGCCTCCTCTCTTAAGATTTCTTCTGCATCGCAACTGTCTAAAGCTATTCTTGCCTCGCTGCCAGCTCTGGCATTGTCGACAATGCTTAAGTGATTGTATTTGATATTGGTCTGACGGAAGTTGTAGGGTTGATCGTTATAACTGCCCTCTTCCGGAATAAGGTCGACGGTGTACCCTAAGGAAAGTTCTCTTCTGTTTCTTTCGGTAACTTCCTTGACACTGTCTAAATCTGTAATGACGAAATTGGAGAGGATGAATTCCCCATCATGAGTGATGGTTTCCCCTGTGTAGCCGATCGCAAGGCGTTTGGCATTTTCAGCTGTGACGAGTCTCTCTTGCGGATGCCCATTAGTGAGTGGGATCATCTTCATGCTGTTCAGGCTGTCATTTTTTAACACATCGTCTGGATGGCGAAGTTCTTTGCGAATGGTTCCATCTGGATTTTTATAGAGAAAAACGCCGGTGCGAGTGACGACCGCATTTGCTTTGATATAGCCTTCTTCTGTAACGAAGGCATCGCCTTTGACTTGTCCTCTATCAAAACGGGCAACATCGGTTAGCTTCATTAATCCACCAAGTATAAAACTTTAATAAATAATAGGATGGGTAGCTGGATGTCTGTTTGTCTGGATTGTTGGTTTGATGGGGGACTGGGTTATTGGGAAACTGAATGGCTGGATGTCCAGCTATTGAATATTTGAGTCTAGATATCTAAGAGTCCTTCTAAAACCGGAACCGCTACACAACGGCAATTGATGTCTGTTCCAGGATGGCCGGTATCTTTTGGGGGATTACCCCATTGAAACTTTTTGCCATCGTGCGCTCTATGGCTGGGGCGAACTCGTTCATCACCTGCCGTTTGCCAGACATACTCTTCCACACCTAATTCTTGCTGCCTGAGTTTCGTCAAGCTGGCATTTAATTTAGATGTTTGGTCTCTTGCGATCAATTTCGCGCGCCGTCGAGTAATTCCGAATCTTTCGTGGATTTCTTGAGTCATTGAGTGAAATCTGCTGCCTTCCTGCAAGCCTCTCTCGATAGTCTGTGCAACTTGAGAGAGCTCCTGCGATGGAATGGAGCGGATTAATTGAGCATTTTGGCTTGCAAATAGTTTTAACTGATCTTGCAGCCATGGCTGATCGATAAAAATATCAATCCCGAAAACGGAATTGGTAATTCGATCGAACTGCCTTTTATTATACCAGGCGATCCTTGCGCCGACTTTCTCAGCTTCTGCAATCGTTTCGTCTGTTTTACCCTTTATATCTTGTATGACAGTATTTATCAATCTTTTTATTTCATCTTGAAAATCATCTTTCCGTGCATCATAGGATGGATAAAAGGACTCTACCTCTGAAATTAATTGTGGAATCGCTGGGATGATGATCTTTTTGATGAGTTCTTTTAATTCATTTGTAAGAGAGAAAAGGACGCGCATGTATTCTCTTTCCTGAGAAGAGGGGAAGTGCCAGATAGGCGGTTTTTTCAACTTGACAATGTTAGGTTTTCCAACACGTCTTTGTCTGATTTTGGCAATTTGATCAATCGAAACCATGCATCCATATTCCAAAAAATGTTAAACAGTCGATCGAATTCTGAGTCCTGTAGGCATAAAATCAGGGCCAATACCTGGTGGGGGAGTCTCTTTTTCTTTCTTCTCTCTTTCCAACTCGGAAACTTCAGCGGGGTCATATCCATTTTTTCTCGACTCTAGATCCACTTCTGTATTCATAGACCAGCGGTTGCCACCGAAACGAGAGACAGCCACTTCAGCAGGATCAAGCACTCCTCGATCGAGATAAATGGCGTCCGTTTCCGCGACGATTTTCCTGACGATGGCTTCTTGCTCTTCGGTGTTTTGCCATAATGGCACAAACTGGATTGACCAATTGTCCGGTTCGACACCACTGAAGGATCCATCTTTGGAGAGCATGATGTAGCGTGTGAGCTTTTCCAGCATCGGTTTAAGCTTAGCTTCTTGTTCCTGTTTGACCATATCGTAAAAATTTCTAACGTCGTTATCTCCAGTCGCATTCATGCCTGCGGCGCTTCTTCCGAAGAGCAGTGACACCGGGACGCCAGAGACCGCAGATAAAGCCAACATAAAGCGATCGAGAAGCTCTGGTATGCCAGAGATATTTGTGGACGCTTTTTCATATTTCTCCTCTGCATCCAATATCATTGTATTGGTTGCGCTTTTGGTTAAATTGAGTATGTCAAGACGCTTCATCACCTGATTGTCCGAGCATTGAGAGCTGATAAGCTCAGCGAGATTAGGGATTGAGAGGGTGTAATTGACGAAATCCTGCATGATCAGTCCAGCATTCGCGAAAGCAGTTGAATAATTGCGGAGTTCATCATAGATGGATTGGATGAGTGGATCACCCCACCCATTATTGAAGTTTTGCTGTCTTGGAGGCAGCATAGACCAATCTGCACGTAGAATCCTAGAATGATGGACGTAAAAAAGAGCTCCTGTGCGTGTATCATTGACGGTATAGACATTCGGGAATCCATAATTAGGATTATTCAGATCCTTTTCAAATGTCCCGTCACGGCTAAAAGATTGATACCGATCGAACACATGAAGCCATTTCACATCTCGAATGTTTCTTTCGTCGACAGGTTCGTCTAATGGCAAGCCATCCGCGATACCCATCACGCAAAGCGCTCCGCCATATAATCGTGCCCATCGCAGCAGAGTGGTCAAATTGTGGTTGGTTTTAATCTCTTCCATCTTGCAGTTGACTGCCTGATCGGAATCACCTTCAATCTCCCAGCCCTGACGGACCATTTCAGATGGCACTAAATCGATAATTCTGCGAGTGACTCCATCCGATCGGTAGAGCTGATCTAGCTCTGCCTGCTCGAAAACGCGTTCCATTCGAAAATGAGCATTGATGTTTTTGTCCCTTCCTCTGATGCCAAGACCTGTCAGAACGTTCATCCATCCATCAATTTTGATGGAGCCATCATTATGGGGAACTCGGCTGAGTTCTTCTGCAGATTTTTTTTCAAAATTGTATGTACCCATATCTTCCCAATGGTTAGAAATCAGAGAATTTATTGGAAAATTGGGTAATTTAGGATAACGGCAAAATGATTACCGTCTTGAGTCGATGGGTTTTTTGATCTTTAACTTACCTTATCACAAGGATTGAAAAAAGAATAGATTGTTTTAGAAATGTCGCAAAAATGTCATATAACGTGTCGTAAAAATGACATATAGAATTACTCTATGAGCTAGTAAACTGTCGATTTTTAGCAAATCTTTATGAAGCTGTTCCCTCTAAAATCATCCGTAGATTTACAAAAAGCTATTTACTGATCGAATTTTGAATGAAAAAAATATCCATAAAAAGACATTTGCTAATCCACGGATGATTTTGTTTAACCTGAAAATAATCCATAGATTGACATTTGCTTATTTACGGATTGATTTTATATCCCCGAAAAGGCATGATCAGCATCAAAAATACAGGAGAAAATCAGATGAAAGATTCCCCTTTTATTGGTCGCGAATCGGAAATGGAGAGATTAAAAGGACTATTAAATAAAAAAAGTGCCAGTCTTATTGTGGTACGTGGGAGAAGGCGAATTGGAAAGAGCAGGCTTCTTTCTGAGTTCGGGAAAGAGATGAAAAGCCTATTCTTTTCCGGTAATCCTCCGGTTAGAGGAACAACGGCTCAATCGCAAAGAGACCTCTTTGCCGATCAACTTAATAGGGTGGGAATTCCTGGGATTAAATCTGACAATTGGGGAGATCTTTTCTGGCATCTCTCCAAGCATACGCAAGAAGGTCGAATTCTTATCGTATTGGATGAAATTTCCTGGCTTGGAGGAAAAGATCCTCTATTCTTAGGTCAGTTAAAAACAGCTTGGGATATGTATTTTAGCAAAAATCCGCAGCTAATTATTGCTCTTTGCGGCTCGATCTCTTCATGGATCGAGAAAAATATCCTCAGTAATACGGGATTTGTTGGTAGGATCACGATTGATTTTGTTCTCGAAGAGCTCTCATTACGTGCTTGTAATGCCTTTTGGCATCCCAAAGAAAAACGCATTTCTTCCTACGAAAAATTCAAGCTTTTGTCAATAACAGGTGGCGTTCCTCTCTATTTAGAACAGATTGAGCCAAGTATCCCTGCTGAGCAAAATATTCGAGAACTCTGTTTTACCAAAGGGGGATTGCTCGTTCGTGAATTTGATGAGGTGTTTTCAGACCTCTTTTCAAAAACAAAGGGAATTCACAAAAAGATTGTAACCTGCCTTGCAAATGGTCCAAAAGAGCTTGTGCAGATTTGTAAAGAGCTGGAGAAAAGTCAAGGTGGATTATATAGCCAATACTTGGATGAGCTGGTAAAAGCGGGTTTTGTAAAAAGGGATTTCGTTTGGGATCTAAAAAATGGCCAACAACGAAAGATTAGTCGATATCGTTTAAGTGATAATTACTTGCGTTTCTATTTGAAATACATTGCATCAAGTCGTGTAAAAATCGAAAAAGGGTCAGTGCCTGCTTCAATGATAAATAATCTTCCTGGCTGGGAAGGAATCATGGGCTTACAGTTTGAAAATCTGGTTGTGCATAATTTTAAGGCACTTTGGAAGGTATTAAATCTTTCAGGAGAAGAAGTCATCATGGATGGCCCTTTCTTTCAAACTTCGACGATCAGGCAACCTGGATGTCAAATCGATTATATGATTCAAACTCGGTTTCATAATCTTTATATATGTGAGATTAAATTTTCAAAAGATCCTGTTGGCATTAAAGTCATCGAAGAAATGGAAGAAAAAATAAAACGATTAAAAGTTCCGAAACGGTTTTCGATTAGACCAGTTCTAGTCCATGTCAATGGGGTAGAGGATAGCGTGATAGATGAGGGATATTTTGACAAGGTGATCGACTTTGGTCAGCTTTTAGAATAACGTTCTTAAACACTTTTTAATATCTATTCATTAGGATCATCTGAAGGAGAAGGCAGGCCTTTCATTCGAAGACCTTCGCTGCTTCGTTTAGCACTTGGGGTATTTCTAGTCGCGACAATTCCCTTCATGCGAGGTCCTTCAGGAATGTTTTGATAGTCGTAGGTTTGGCAACAACATCCTTGACAAAGAGGCAAAAGTAAAAGAAGAAAATAAGAAAATTTTGACATATCAATCCTATGTTATGTTTTATTTTATGCCATATTTAATCATTGTTGGCAGCGTGCTATATTTCAAAATTTAAATTAATTCTTGAATTAGTTCTTTATAAGATTGGTATTTAATCGGAGCCAATCGTTAATCTTAACTAGAACCTGAGTAATGTCTATCGGTAGATTGGATAGATTCTCTGCACGCAAATGTTTGAGGTACTCGCTCCAGAAATTTTGCACTCGCAACATTTCGTCTTTTTCGTAAGTAATTGGCAACGCGAGAATAGTCTCTCGATGTTCAAATACCGAGCGTATAATTTCTACTAGATTATAAAAGGATGGCAATTGTGAAGAGGATATCATGATATAAAGATCGTGAAAATCTTTCATGCGGCTATTGAATGAGCCTCGATGGACGATCGTCTCCAATTTTTCGGCAAAAATAAATTCTTTGGGATAACAAGATAGTTTTACGCTGCTTTCAAAAAGCACTCCTTTGGAGGATGTCGTAAGAGGAATGGAATATTCAATCGGATCGACAATATCTCCAAAGCCGATATCTATAGAAACCTTAAACCTGGTCCGTCCAAAGTATGCAATCATCATTACCTCAGCTCCTGGATATCCCATATGAGGATGTGCTAATTCACTTACTTTAATCTCATGAAAAGTAAAGCCATCTTGAAGATCAATACTTGCGATTTCCTCAAAAATATCCTTTAATTTTCCAACCCCATTATCCAACCTTCTAGCGAGAAAGTCTAAGTCATTTGTTTCTCGTCCAATCTCAACATATTTTGATAAGAGAATGGCGCCTTTTAGGACAAAATGCTTGCGGTATTTTGATTGAGCTAGGCGCACGAGAAAGCGCTCAAGGGTCAAATTTTGCCAAAGATCTGCGGGATCGCGATTTTTTTCTTTTGCGATTGCTCGAAGTTTAGCTTTAAATGATTTTTCTATATCTGATGTCATGTCGTATAAGATAAAATGTACGGGGTGATGTTTACTCGCAGTTTCTTTGCATATAGCCCCAATTGCTTAGGATTTGGCTTATGGCCAGTATTTTGGAAATATCTCTGGATAGCCTTTATAGCGATTTCTTTGCTTAGATAGCGAAAGGCATCAACGATGCAACGCTCTCTATCAAAAATGTAAACTTTATATTCACCGAGAGTAATTTCGATTCTCCCAAGCTCAATGTTTCGCATTCTAACGATTCTAGTGTTGGGGCGCTTTGGGGGATAGGATTCATGGGGTACAGCAATCCAGATCTCTCGCATGATTTGGTCTGTCAAATCATAGTAACAAAGCGCAGAAATTAAACAAATGACGCTATCGGGAATACTAGCTGCGACCAGCGCCAAATTTTCCCACTGAACCTCAACTTCTGGTTCATATTCGGAAAAGCGGAAAGTTCCTGGATAAATCCTTTCTAGAATGCCTCTTTTCACTAAATAAGCCAATGCATGCCTTGGAACATTCTGCTTCTCTGCATCCGCTGCTGTAAAAAAAGGAACATTGAGAAAAGGCTCTAACTGCTTCATGTATTTTAACTGTCTCATTCTTTAAATCTACAAAATCTACCCATTAAAGTCAAATGGGTTGTTCTTGAAGAATTTTCGTTGACGTCAAATCAAATAAGTCTTTATAAGGCATGATAAGGATATGTACAAAGAATTTTAAAAATTTGAATCAATACTATCGTTCATCCTTGATATTCAAGGATATAAATACTGAGTGGTTAATAAATGATAAGTCAGAATCAAGCAAATTTGGGAAAAATTGTCACTGGGAGAAAGGCTCTTATCCAAAGAATAGTCATAGGCGAAATATATGATTAAGATCATGGTTTTTAGCCTATTCTTATTGCTTTGTTCAATAAGAACATTTTGTGCTGCTGATTGTGTTATTGATGACAATCTTAGTTTCTCGCCTCTTCAACTTGATGTTCTAGTAAAGGAAGTGATTCAACGAAATCCAAATCTTGATGCCACACGCCTAAGAATTCAAGCGGCACATGAGGTCGTGCATCGAGTACAGGTGCTCGAAGACCCTCAAGTAATGATTACGTCTGATCAAAATAAGCTTCATAAGACGAGTGATTTTACTCCTATGATGAGCTATGAGGTAAGCCAAGCGATTCCATTTCCCGGAAAGCTGCGCTTGAAGGGGGAAATTGCTAAGCAAGTCATGTTGCAGCAACAAAGCATAGAGATTACGACTTATCGTGAACTCGTTAGACAAACCAAACTCCTCTATTATCAGTTATATACTAATGATGTTTCTCTAAGAATTAATGTCGAGAACGCAGGCCTTGTTAAAGCGCTAATTGAAGATGGCATGGCGCTATATCGCTCTGGAAAAGGAGAATATGCTGAGATTATTAAGATGCAGTTAGAGCTACAAATGCTTGAAGAACAGCGCCTCATGCTCGAAGCTGAAAAAGTGATGTTTCAGAGTATGCTAAATGCTTTACTGAATCGTTCACCAACCGAACCATTGGGTAAGCCGATAGCTTCCTTTAGCAAACCTTTTAATATTTCCTTTTACCAAGCTGAATCGATTGCCTTAGCTTCTCGATCAGAACTTCACAGAATGCAAGCTATGGTCATGGAGCAAGAAAAAATGGCGCAACTGGCACGCCGTAACTATTATCCCGACTTCGAGGTGGGTGTAGCTTATGAAAGAATGAATAATAATTTTGATGGTCACGTCGATGATGCCTTGATGTTCAGAGTGGGATTCAATCTTCCGATTTGGATTCCAGAAAAACAAGCAAGGGAAGTGCGTGAGGCTCGTGCAAATGCTTTTGCCAATCAAAAGGAATTGGAAGGGATGCAAGCCATGATCTCTGGAAAATTGAAAGAGCTACTTGCGAAACTAAAATCAACAGATGACAAGATTTCCCTTTATCGAGATGGAATTTTGCCAAAGGTTAAGGAAGCATTCTCTGCATTGCTCTCCTCTTACCGATCCGGTGAAGGAAAGTTTTTACTATTGCTGGATACGTGGCGGCAAGCGTTTAATGCTGAACTTGAGTATGAACGTTTTCTTTCGGAACGCGAAATCATTCTTGCAGAACTAGAGCGTGCACTGGGAGTGAATTTGGAGGAGGTCTTATGCGATTACAGACGTTAAAGGGTTCTATTTTAGTTTTTTTGATGGCGATTACAGTTATTGGCTGCCAATCACAGCAAGAAACTCAGGAGGCGAAATCAGAACCAGAAACTAAACCTGAAACTATGTCGAATATGGAAGGGATGCCTCCTCAGGGATATGCAGAGGTGAAGATCGACCCGGAGCGTATTCAACTTTTTGGAGTACGCACTGAAAAAGTGATTTCTCGAGAGTTGGACAAGTCGATTCGTGCCGTTGGTATTGTAGTCTCTGATGAAAGGCGTGTCGCAAATATTCAAACAAAGTTTAGCGGATGGATTGTCGATCTCTATGTAAACTTCACAAACCAATCTGTCAATCAAGGAGAGCCTTTATTTTCGGTGTATAGCCCCGCTCTCCTTGCCACCCAAGAAGAATACATCATCGCTAAGAAAGGTATGAGGAATCAACTCAGAGGTACTTTTGCTGAGGAATATTCCCGCACAAATCAGAAGCTGCTTGAATCCGTCAGACAACGTTTAGAATTGTGGGATATTCCTCAAGAAGAAATAGAGCGTTTAGATCGACAAGCTATTCCCATGAAAACACTCACTATTCGTTCTCCTATCAATGGCATTGTATTACAAAAGAATGCTTTCGTAGGGATGAATGTCGAACCTGGCATGAATATATTTACTGTTGCCGATCTTTCGCATGTCTGGGTATTGGCGGACATTTTTGAACAGGATATTGCCTCCATTCGCATTGGGCAGCAAGCAACTTTAACAATGAATGCCTTTCCTGGAAAAACTTTTGAGGGGAAGGTTGATTTTATCAATTACGTGCTTGATCAAACAACACGAACGACAAAAGTCCGCTTTGATTTCAGTAATAGGGAAATGCTTTTGAAACCGGGCATGTATGGGGTTATTGAGTTAACAATTCCGATAGGATTTGTATTAGCGCTTCCTGAAGCAGCTGTTATCGACACAGGAACAAAGAAAATTGTTTTCATTGAAAAGGCACCAGGTTTTTATAGGCCTATTGAAGTACAACTAGGCTATAAAGGAGGAGGCTATTATCAGGTTTTAAAAGGTTTGAATGAAAATGATTTAGTAGTAACGAGCTCCCAGTTCTTGATGGATTCAGAGAGTCGCATCCAAGCTTCTGGGGGAGGAATGCAAGGGATGGAGATGGATAAAAAATGATCGCTTCCATTATTGAATTTTGCGCAAGAAATCGTTTCATTGTTTTGATTTGTACTGCATTAGTATTGCTTTGGTCTGCATGGGCGATTCGCAAAAGTCCTCTTGATGCTCTTCCTGATTTATCCGATACACAGGTCATCATTTTTACAGAATGGATGGGCCGCAGTCCCAATCTGATCGAAGATCAGATTAGCTATCCTCTCGTGACAACTTTTCTTGGTGCTCCCAAAGTCAAACTCGTGCGTGCTTTTACAATGTTTGGGATGTCCTTTGTCTACGTCATCTTTGAAGACGGCACAGACATCTATTGGGCCAGAAGTCGCACATTAGAATACTTATCTAAAATGCAGGGCAGGCTTCCACCCGGAGTGACTCCTCAAATGGGCCCTGATGCCACAGGGGTGGGATGGGTCTTTGAGTATGCTTTGGTTGATGATTCGGGAAAATATTCCTTGCAGGAATTACGTAGCTTTCAAGATTGGTATTTACGCTATTGGTTGACTTCCGTGCCAGGAGTTGCGGAAGTAGCCAGCGTGGGAGGATACGAGAAAGAATACCAAGTAGAAATTGACCCTGTTAAACTGCAAGCTTTTGAGATTTCTTTAGCTGATGTGAAACAAGCCATTGACCAGTCAAACGCAGACGTAGGAGGGCGCGTTGTTGAACTTGCCGAACATGAATATGCGGTTAGAGGAAGAGGATATATTACAGACAAAGCCATGCTTGAAAAAGTTGTGGTAGGAACAGATGGTAAAGGAACACCCATTTTAATTAAAGACGTTGCCCATGTGCAAATTGGTGGAAATATCCGACGAGGTCTAGTTGAATTAGATGGGGAAGGAGAAGTGGTTGGCGGTATTGTTGTGATGCGCTATGGAGAAAATGCGCGCGAAGTGATCAATCGCATTAAGGCTAAACTTGAAGAAATGCGCCCCTCGTTTCCTCCAGGGGTTAAGCTCATTACAACTTATGATCGTTCCTCGCTAATCGACCATTCAATGGAAACACTTTCTGAGGCCCTAATAGAAGAAATCATCATCGTCTCAGTCGTTATTATCCTTTTCCTATTTCACTTTAGATCAACGCTCGTCGCGATTATTACTCTTCCTATTGCCGTCATTATCTCTTTCATCCCGATGTTCTATCAAAGTCTCACTGTAAACATCATGTCACTTGCAGGTATTATTATTGCTATCGGGGATGTTGTCGATGCTGCTGTTGTCATGACAGAAAATGCACATGCTAAACTTGAAGCAGCTGGTGGTAAGGGAGATAGAAACGAAATCATCATCGAAGCTGCCAAAGAGATTGGCCCAAGTATTTTTGCTACGCTATTGGTAACAGTGATTGCTTTTTTGCCTGTTTTTACCTTGCAAGCTCAAGAAGGGCGCCTGTTTTCTCCATTGGCATTCACTAAAACATATGCGGTAGCTTTTGGAGCTATTTTAGGAATCACATTGGTCCCTGCATTGATGGTTACCTTTATTCGCGGAAACATTCGCCCTGCCTTGAAAAATCCCATTAATCGATGGATGATTGCCCTTTATCGTCCTCTCTTGAATTTCTGTGTAAAATTTCGCTATCTTGTTGTTCTTCTTGCCATCATAGGCTCACTAGTCACAATCCCCATTTTTATGCGTCTAGGGTCAGAATTCATGCCTCCATTAGACGAAGAAACCATTTTGTTTATGCCAATCACAGTCCCTGGAATTTCAATCGAAGCGGCAAAGGATCTTTTGCAGCTTCAAGACAAAATTTTAAAATCTTTTCCTGAGGTAGAAAGAGTCTTTGGTAAAGCAGGAAGAGCTGAAACTGCGACTGATCCGGCCCCTCTTTCAATGACTGAAACGGTTGTGATGCTAAAACCAAAGTCCGAGTGGCGTCCAGGAATGACTAAAGAAAAATTGGAAAAGGAAATGAACGAGGCATTGAAAATTATAGGAGTACAAAACGCCTTTACCATGCCAATTAAAGCCCGTATCGATATGTTAACTACGGGGATTCGAACTCCTATTGGGATTAAAGTATTTGGAACTGATCTCTTTAAAATCAATGAAATCGGCCAAGAGCTTGAAGGCATTCTCAAAATGGTGCCTGGCACACGCAGTGTATATGCAGAACGAGAAATTGGAGGATTTTTTATTGATTTTATTCCGGATCGTGAAGCCATTGCGCGCTATGGTCTCAGACTTATGGATGTTTTTGATGTCATTGAAACAGCTATTGGTGGTTTGGATGTTACCACTACCATCGAAGGGCGTGAGCGCTATAAAATTAACGTTCGTTATCCTCGCGATCTTCGCAATGATGTTGAAAAGTTGAGAAATGTCCTTGTTCCAATCCCTAAGCAAATAGGAGTATCAACAGAAATGGGTGGGGAGAAACAAGGGATGGGTGGAGGAAAAGTCGCCCATGTTCCATTAACCCTTCTTGGAAAAATCGAGGCCGTCATGGGTCCTCCCATGATCAAAGATGAGATGGCCTCGCTTAACGGGTGGGTCTATGTGGATATGGAGGGTAGGGATATTGGCGGCTATGTCAAGGAAGCAAAGGAAACAGTTAATAAGAATCTTAAACTTCCTCAAGGTTATTATCTCAAGTGGACAGGGCAATATGAATTTCTAGAACGCATTCAGGCACTTATGCTATGGGTCGTTCCCCTCACGATTTTGCTTATCGCCATTATTCTCTACTTTAATTTCAAAGGAATTGCTCAGACTCTCATCGTCATGCTTTCCGTTCCATTTGCTGCCATTGGGGCGATCTGGTTGATGTATTCCCTAAGTTATAATACTTCCATAGCTGTTTGGGTTGGCATGATTGCCTTACTGGGCATTGCGGCTCAAACGGCATCTATTATGATGGTTTATTTAGAGGAAGGTTATGAGAAATGGCAAAAAGAAGGAAAGATGACATCTGTAGCTGAACTTGAAACAATGACTGTCGAGCATGGAACTTATCGCATTCGTCCTTTAATTATGGCCGTCGCATTAAATATTTTAGGAATGCTACCCATTCTGTGGAGCACCGGCGTGGGTTCAGATGTTGCCAAGCGCATTGCAGTACCACTTTGGGGTGGTTTGCTCTCACTCACCTTTCTCACGATTTGCGTCATTCCAGCTATTTATGTCATTTGGCGAAGTTTTCATCTAAAAAAGAACCCAACGCAAAACACTTAAGGAGGTGGCAGTGGAATTGAAAAACATAAATACATGGTGGAATCAATCTCCTGAAGATGTTTGTCTCGATCTAAAAACAGATCTTCACCGTGGATTATCAAGCATTGAAGCAGAGAAGCGATTGCAAGAATTTGGGCCTAACCAACTGCCGGAACAAAGAAGGGTTTCTCCTCTCACATTGCTGATTGATCAATTCTCTAGTTTTATTGTTTGGACTTTAATCATTGCAGCATTCATTGCCGGTTTTTTAGGTGAATGGATAGATGCAACAGCCATTGGCGTGATTGTCATTCTTAATGCATTTCTGGGATTCTTTCAAGAATATCGAGCGGAAAAATCACTTGCTGCTTTGCGCAAGATGGCTACTCCGTTTTCTAAAGTCATTCGAGATGGAGAGTTGCAAACGCTCCCTTCTGAAAAGATTGTTTCAGGGGATCTAGTTCTGATTGAGGCCGGCGATCGAATTCCAGCCGATGGGAGGATTATTCAATCCATTGAGTTGTCTACGCAGGAAGCGGCTTTAACCGGTGAGTCCATGCCGATTCATAAAATTGCAGAACTACTGGAAAAACCAAATCTTCAGGTTGGAGATAAGAAAAACATGGGGTTTCTCGGAACGGTTGCTGTTAGTGGAAAAGGCTATATGATTGTCACAGAAACAGGACTTCAAACAGAACTCGGCAAAATAGCCTCGCTTTTACAACAAGGGAAGGAAGAACAAACGCCTCTTCAAATTCGACTGGAAGAGTTGGGGCATCGTTTAGTATGGATCTGTTTAGGCGTTGTTGCTCTTGTTTTTGCTTTAGGTTTCTTTAGAGGAACGCCTCTAGTAGAAAATCTTCTTATTTCCATCAGTCTTGCCGTTGCTGCAATTCCGGAAGGTCTTCCTGCTATCGTAACGATAGCTTTATCCATTGGGGTGCGAAAAATGGCCAAGCGCAATGCACTCGTTCGCAGGCTTCCTTCCGTTGAAACGCTAGGGTGCACCACTGTCATTTGTACAGATAAAACAGGAACTCTTACTCAAAATGAGATGGTGGTTAGATCTATATGGGTCAATAATGAATTTGTGGATGTCACTGGAGTCAGTTATACCCCTGAAGGGGATTTTGAAATCAAGCATGTTAAAATTAACCCTCAAGATATTCCTGAATTGATCATGTCTCTCAAAATTGGCACTCTTTGTAATAGTGCGGAGCTACATCAAAATCACAATCAACAAAAAGCGTGGAGTATTGCTGGCGATCCAACAGAAGCCGCTCTTTTGACTGCAGCTGGTAAAGCTAATCTCCTTAAACAGGATTTGGAAAGAGAAAATCCCATCATCACTGAGATCCCGTTTGATTCTGAACGGAAAAGAATGAGTATAGCAAGGCAAACTCACCAAGGTCCCATGCTCTTTATTAAAGGAGCTACTGATGTTATTTTAGCACATTCAGAGTCCATTCTTCTCAACGGACAAGTCGAAACTCTAACCACAGAACGTAAACAAACAATTTTAGATGCGAATGCCTATCTTGCAAGTCAGGCGCTTCGCGTACTTGCGGTAGGCTATCGTCCTTTGCCACAAAACACAAAAATTGATCAATCGTTGGAGGATAAACTAATTTTGGTTGGACTGATCGCCATGATGGATCCACCAAGGCCTGAAGTCAAGAAATCCATTGAAATTTGCAGAAAAGCAGGAATCACGCCCGTGATGATCACGGGTGATCATAAGGAAACAGCTATCGCAGTAGCCAAGGAACTTAAACTGATGAAAGAAGGTTCTTTGGCCATAACCGGAGCTGAACTCGAGCAAATGGATGATCAAAATTTGAAGGATAAGGTGCGGA
Source organism: uncultured bacterium (assembly GCA_964390695.1). GTDB lineage: Bacteria > Chlamydiota > Chlamydiia > Chlamydiales > Parachlamydiaceae > CAWACC01. Next base: position 16,862 of record CAYMKI010000019.1, on the reverse strand, counting down.
ATATCGCCATTTATGCACGTACATCCGCTGCACATAAGTTAAGGATAGTACGTGCCTGGAAATCTCTAGGTGAAGTTGTTGCCATGACAGGAGATGGTGTCAATGATGCACCTGCTATTAAAGAAGCAGATATCGGTGTGGCCATGGGAATCACAGGAACGGATGTTACCAAAGAAGCATCCGATATGGTGATTTTAGACGATAATTTTGCTTCCATTGTCAATGCCGTTGAAGAAGGGAGAGGGATTTATGATAACATCATTAAATTTGTCAATTACCTCATGTCCTCAAATATTGCCGAACTTCTTGTGATTTTTATGGGTATGCTACTTGGCTTTAGAGATCCAGCAGGAAATCCTTTTGTTTCACTTGCTGCTGTTCAGCTTCTCTGGTTAAATCTTGTTACAGATGGATTTCCTGCAATTGCACTAGGACTTGACCCTATTGATCCGACAGCCATGGATCGTCCTCCGAGAAAATCTTCGGATTCCATTTTTTCTTTACGATTTGCTGTTCAATTATTTTTGACGGGCTTTGTGATTGCAATAGGAACGCTTACAGCCTGTCATTTTGGGCTGCGTCAAAGTGCAGAACTCGCTCAAACCATGGCTTTCACAACCTTGGTTGTACTAGAGATTGTCAGAGTCCAGATGGTGCGGTCTCAATACCATATTAGTATTTTTTCGAATCCCTTTATCATTCTAGCTTTGGCCAGTTCACTTCTTCTCCAATTACTTGTGATTTACACTCCGTTTCTACAAACAATATTCGGAACCGTGTCTCTTAACCTAACTGAATGGGGTGTGATTTTAATAGTTGCACTAATGGTATGGTTCGTCAGTAGTTTAATTAACTTCTTATTTAAACAACCAAAATTACAAAAAATTTAACGGTGATATGGAACAGCTAACAAACTTAGAATCCACTTTGCATCTAGAAGAACTCAATCAACCTCTCAATGCAGAAGAGCTAAAAAAGATCGATGCTTATTGGAGAGCTGCAAACTATCTTTCTGTAGGGCAGATTTTTCTGCTTGATAATCCGTTGCTCAAAGAGCCGCTTACCCTGCAGCACGTTAAGAGAAGACTGTTGGGACACTGGGGAACAACGCCGGGCTTAAATTTTATTTATGCTCATCTCAACCGTATAATCAAAGCTCAAGATCTTGATATGATCTTTTTAGCGGGTCCAGGACATGGGGGTCCAGGTGTTGTTGCTAATGTCTACTTAGAAGGAACTTATACCGAATATTATCCGAATATTTCGCAGGATGCAGAGGGAATGAACAAACTTTTTAAGCAGTTTTCGTTTCCAGGCGGAATCCCAAGCCATGTAGCGCCAGAAACACCTGGATCAATTAATGAAGGAGGCGAGCTCGGATATGCGATTACTCATGCTTATGGAGCTGTATTCGACAATCCGAATCTTATCGCTTGCTGTGTTGTAGGAGATGGGGAAGCTGAAACAGGTCCCATGGCAGCAAGTTGGCATTCGAATAAATTCATCAATCCCATCCATGATGGAGCTGTACTTCCGATTCTCCATCTCAACGGATTTAAGATTGCCAATCCAACGATCCTTGCTCGTATCGATCGAGACGAATTAGAAGATCTATTTAAAGGCTATGGATACCATCCCTATTTTGTTGCCGGATCAGATCCCGAAAAAATGCACGAATTGATGGCAGCAACATTAGATATCGTATTTGCTGAAATCAAAGAAATTCAGCAGCATGCACGTACAAAAAGTGTAAGCACAAGACCTCGCTGGCCTATGATTATTTTGCAAACTCCTAAAGGTTGGACTGGTCCAAAAGAAATTGACGGCAAGCAAGTGGAGGGCTCTTGGCGCTCACATCAAGTTCCATTTACTGACTTTGCTACAAATACAGGGCATTTGAAAATTCTGGAAGAGTGGATGAAAAGCTATCGTCCAGGAGAGCTTTTTGATGAAGAGGGGAAGTTCAAATCTGAACTTGCAGAGTTAGCTCCAAAAGACAATCGCAGGATGGGAGCAAATCCCCATGCTAATGGAGGTATTTTATTAAAAGACCTGCGTATGCCAAATTTTCAAGACTACGCGATTTCGATATCAAAACCAGGAATTGCTGAGGGTGAAGCCACTCGTATTTTAGGCCGTTTCTTGCGCGACATCATGAAACTCAATGCCGATAACAGAAATTTTCGTGTGATGGGACCAGACGAAACAGCTTCTAATCGACTAGATGCACTCTTCGAAGTTACAGGGCGCACTTTTGATGGGAAAATTTATTCGAGTGATGATGATTATCTTTCACCAGATGGGAGAGTGATGGAGGTCTTGAGCGAGCATATGTGCCAGGGATGGCTTGAAGGTTATCTTTTGACCGGCAGGCATGGATTCTTTTCCTGCTATGAAGCATTTATCCATATCATCGATTCCATGTTCAATCAACATGCTAAATGGTTAAAAACGACGCGGCATATTCCCTGGCGCCGTCCAATTGCTTCATTAAACTATCTTTTAACCTCACATGTATGGCGCCAAGATCATAATGGATTTTCCCATCAAGATCCTGGTTTTATCGATCACGTTGTAAACAAAAAGGCAGAGGTCATTCGAATTTATTTGCCTCCAGATACAAACTCATTGCTTTCCGTGACTGATCACTGCCTCAAAAGCCGTAATTATGTCAACGTGATCATTGCTGGAAAACAGCCGGCTCTTCAATACCTTACTATTGATGAAGCCGTTCAATATTGTTCAAAAGGCATCGGAATATGGAAATGGGCAAGCAATGACTTCGACAGTGAACCTGATGTTGTCATGGCTTGTGCTGGCGATATTCCAACCATGGAAACCCTCGCAGCTGTTGATTTGCTTAGACGACATGTTCCCGATTTAAAAATCCGATTTATCAACGTCATCGATTTGATGGTTCTCCAACCAAAAAGTGAACATCCGCATGGTCTTTCAGATCAAGAATTTGATGAATTATTTACAACTGACAAACCGATTATTTTTGCTTTTCATGGCTATCCCTGGCTCATCCATCGCCTAACATACAAAAGAGCCAATCATAAAAATCTTCATGTTAGAGGATATAAAGAAGAAGGCACAACGACTACACCTTTTGACATGGTCGTACTCAATGATCTCGATCGCTTTCATTTATTTATCGATACAATAGAAAGGGTCCCGCGCTTTGCAAAGGTCAGCGCTTACATGAGAGAAATGGCGGAAAGCAAACTATTAGAACACAAAAATTACATTCAACAGTTTGGCGACGATCTTCCTGAGATTCGCGACTGGAAATGGCCTTATTGAAGGAGAGATTAATGATTAAATTACAAGTAATCGGAATAACAACACTATCTCTTTTTATTTCCAGCTGCGCTCGTGTACCACAAGGAAGCGAGGAACAGGTGGCAGGCATTGTACAAGAACGGATTGGAAAAGAAGTTCAGTGGAATAATATTTGTTACGAAGATCCTCGAATAAATTGTTATATTCAAGATTTAGCCTCTCAGCCCATTAGCATTGAATCCGCTGTTCAGATTGCACTTCTGAATAATCCTGAAGTTCAAGCTACTTTTGAAGAAATCGGTATTGCTCAGGCAGACCTAATCGAAGCTGGACTTTTCACTAATCCCGTATTTTCGGTAGAAGTGCGTTATCCTCATGAAAAAAAGCTCGTGACTAATATTGAATATCTTATCACGGCGACTTTCTTAGATATTTTCCTCATTCCCTTGCGAACGAAATTAGCTTCAACTGAGCTTGAGCAAGCAAAGCTTAGAGTGGCAAATGCAATTTTAGATTTAGCTTTTGAAGTCAGGCAGACCTACTATGCATTAGTCGCTGAACAACAAATGCTAAAATACACTCAATCAATTGCTGAATTGGCAAGCATTCAAAGCGAAATCTCCTTAAGACAACATCATGTAGGCAACATCTATAAGCTTGATTTAGAAGAAATTCAAGCCATCTTCTTAGAAGCCGATTTGCAGATCACCCAATCACAAGAAGAAATTATTCGATTGCGAGAAAAGCTCAATAGGTTGCTTGGGTTTAGTGAAGATATCTGCCTTACATTTCCAGAACAATTACCAGAAGAAGTGGATTACCAAGGATTTGATCTCTGTCAGTTAGAATCCATGGCTCTTCAGGAAAGGATAGATCTGCAAGTCGCACGTTTCGAGATACTTCGTTTCAGCCGCATGTTGGGACTAAAAGAGTGGTGGACTTATACTAATTTACAATTAGGCTTAGCTGGCGAGCGCGAATCTGAAGGTCTAAATCAGATAGGGCCTGGATTTGTTGGAGAAATCCCCATCTTTAATTATGGTCAAGCAGCTCGTATGCGTCTTTTTGCAGAGCTTAGACAAGCTCAAGATCGCTTAGCTGCATTAGAAATTCGAGTGCTTTCGGAGGTAAGAGAAGCTCATAAACTCTTGATGAAGGATTTAAAAATGATCAATAAGTATCGAGCAGGGATTATTCCTTTACAAAACAGGATCATTGATTCTTCAGAAAAGCTATATAATGTCATGGGTCTTGGCGTTGATCGTCTTTTATTCAATAAACGACGAGAAACTGAAACCTATCGCAACTATCTAGCAAGTCTCAGAGATTATTGGATATCACGCGTACAGCTTGATCATGCTTTAGGAGGTTATTTATTTCGATTGCTACTACAAGAAATTGATTGCGGAGGAGTCGAACAATGAAAAAAAATCTTACTCTATTGAGCATTCTCTTTACCTGTTCTCTAAGTGGTCAAAATCACTCTATGCATGACCAGATGAATATGCCAAAAGACCACTCCATGCAGGATATGCCTATGCAAGGTCATAAGCAAATGATGCAACAAAATCAAAGGGAGCAAGACAGAAAAAATGATCGGAACCACCGAGAGGGTGCCAAAAGCGAAGACCAATCAAAAAAATATCCTTCTGTTATCACTCCAAATGTGGGCTCTCTTCCCTGGAAAATGGATGGCGATGTAAAGGTCTTTCATCTTATCGCTGAGCCAATCCGCAGAGAATTTGCTCCAGGTTTTTGGGTCAATTGTTGGGGCTATAATGGATCAAGTCCAGGTCCCACGATAGAAGCTATTGAAGGGGATCGGGTCAGAATTCTTGTAACCAATAAACTAAATGAACCAACATCCGTTCACTGGCATGGAATTATTTTACCTAATGGGATGGATGGTGTAGCGGGTTTGAATCAAAGAGCTATCCCACCAGGTGAGACGTTCAAATATGAATTTACTCTCAAACAAAATGGGACATTCATGTATCACTCTCATTCGGATGAAATGGTACAAATTGGACTTGGCATGGAAGGTTTTTTCATTATCCATCCACGTGATGGTGATGATCCACCAATTGATCGTGACTTTGCAATCTTCTTACATGAATGGCGAGTTCCTATGGGAGCTAAAACACCCATTCCATTTGAAATGCTCGACTTTAATTTATTTACTTTCAATAGCGTCCTATACCCCACGACTGAGTCATTAGTTGTCAAAACAGGTGATCGCGTACGCATTCGTTTCGGAAATGTCATGATGAGTACCCATCCAATTCATATTCACGGCCATGAATTCTTAGTGACGAGAAAAGGAGGCAAAAGGCTTCCACCTGCCGCTCAATCAAGCGAAGTGACAGTGCTTGTAGCTCCTGGCGAAACAAGAGATATTGAATTCATTGCAGATAACCCAGGGGATTGGGCTCTGCATTGCCATAAATCCCATCATGTCATGAATCAAATGCAACATGATCTTCCAAATTTAACAGGGATAAAAAAACAAGGGATTGAAGAGAGAATTAAACAATTTTTTCCCGATTTCATGGGACTAATGAATATCAACGGGATGAGCGATATGTTTGAGATGTATGGAACCAGCGAAATGATGGATATGGGATTTGAAATGAAATATCCTCCAAACCTCTCGCCAATTGGTAGTCCTGGCCCGGGCCCATTTGGTGTAATTGAAATGGGTGGTATGTTTACCATTTTCAAAGTAAGGGATAATTTAACTAGCTATGCTGATCCAGGTTGGTATCAGCATCCTCCTGGTACAGTTGCGGAAGCTGTTAATATGAGCGATATGCAACACGATATGAATGGAATGGGACATGGGGATATGCCACAGAGACCTCACAATATAAACACTGTTAGCTGGTTTAGTCAAGAAGAGGATCAAAAAGAACGCCATGGTCAAGAAAATATGAATTGGATGCAGAGTAAACCCGAAGACAGCATGGGTGGACATATGCAACATGGGGCGGGTAGTATGAAAGGCATGTCGCATGATATGTCCAATACAAAGGAAACAAATCAAATGCAGCACATGGGGCATTAATAATGAATAAAATTTTTATTTTAAGTTTATTATGTTTGCTGAGCTTTGCCTTTCTTTTTGGTCACGAAGGCCATAAGGAAATGGATGAAAATAAACCAATGCAAGAAAGCGTTCAAACAATACAAAGCCCACCAGCAGCCGAGCAGCATGAAGGCAGACCCCAAAGTTGGATACAATGGATCGGTAGCTTTCATTTAATTTTTCTACATTTCCCCATTGCTTTAATTGCTATGACAGTTATTTCTGAGCTGCTTTTTAGTTGGTACTCAAGCCCAATTTTTGACTATGCCTCGCGTTTTATGTTGATTGCAGCAGCTATTTTGGCGGTTCCCACAGCACTTCTTGGACTGACTTATAGTTATACAGCTACGTATACTGGAATATTAGCTGACTTTGTTTGGTGGCATATGTGGCTTGGATTTGCAACAGCTATTTTCGCAATATTTGTGGTATTTATTCGCGAGCGGTGGGGAATAAGTAAATTCTATTACATATGTCTTGTTCTTTTATTTTTGCTGGTGAATGTCACTGGATTTTTAGGAGGAGGGATGACATTTGGGCCATACCACATGCATCCTCCTCTTTAACACTTAGGAATATCATGGATAGTGAAACCATAGCCTATTTCTCAATGGAAATTGCTCTTGAAGAAGGGATTCCCACGTATAGTGGAGGTTTGGGAATTTTAGCTGGTGACATGCTGCGTTCTGCTGCTGATCTAAAACTCCCGCTGGCTGCGATCACTCTCCTTTATCGGAAAGGGTATTTCTATCAAAAGCTAAATTCTGAAGGAATGCAAAGCGAACTTCCAGCAGAATGGATTGCACCAGACTTCTTACAAGAACTGCCTAATCGTATAGAGGTGAGCATCGAAGGAAGAAAAATCCAAGTAAGAGCTTGGCAATATAACATTCAGAGCAAAGAAGGCAATAGTATTCCTGTCTATTTATTGGATACTGATTTGCCCGAGAACAGTGAGTGGGATAGAACCTTAAATCATTTTCTCTATGGAGGTGATCAATATTATCGACTTTGCCAAGAGATCGTACTGGGAATTGGTGGTGTCAGGATGCTTCGGTCTCTCGGTTATGATCAAATTAGACGATTTCATATGAATGAAGGACATGCAAGTCTTCTAACGCTCGAACTTCTAGATGAAGCAGCACAAAGAGCAAATAAAAATCAGTTTACTCATGAAGAAGTTGAGCTTGTTAGAAAGCAGTGTATTTTTAACCACACATACGCCAGTTGCTGCAGGCCATGACAAATTCCCATTGGATATGGTTGGCAAAGTTCTTCAACGTAAGGAAATTTTCAGCATGAAAGAGGTTTTTTGTTGTGAGGGCATTTTAAATATGACCTATTTGGCACTGAACCTCAGTCATTATGTGAATGGAGTAGCGAAGAGACATGGGGAAATTTCCCGTCTCATGTTTGCTAAATACACGATTGATTCAATCACAAATGGCGTTTATGCCCCGACATGGGTTTCACCTTCTTTTCAGAAATTATATGATCGTCATATTCCTGGTTGGCAAGAAGACAATTTCAGTTTGAGATCCGCTCTTAGCATTCCAAATGCTGAAATTTGGGACGCACATTTTACCGAGAAAAAAAGGCTTATTGAATATGTAAATCGGATAACAAATACGGGAATGGACTTTAATATTTTAACGATAGGTTTTGCAAGACGTTCGGCTACATACAAAAGAGGAGGTCTTCTCTTCCATGATATAAATAGACTTAAAGAATTAGTGCATAAAGCTGGACCCATTCAAGTCATTTATGCAGGAAAGGCGCATCCTCAAGATCAGCCAGGGAAAGATGTCATTAAATATATTTTTCAAGCCAAAGAACAGTTAAAGAATTTGATTAAGGTTGTGTATCTTGAGAACTATGATATTGAAATAGCTCAGAAAATGATTTCAGGGGTGGATGTTTGGTTAAATACACCACAAACACCTATGGAAGCCTCTGGAACGAGTGGGATGAAAGCAGCTTTAAATGGGATACCTATGCTAAGCATACGAGATGGTTGGTGGGTTGAAGGTTGTATCGAAGGAATAACGGGATGGACAATTGGGGAAAAACAAACAGACGAGACTGCAAATACAGATAGATCCGATGCAAATTTTCTTTATGAGAAATTAGAAAACGTTGTTATCCCAACTTTTTACGATCGTGATCGATTTATTGATATCATGCGTCATTGTATTTCATTGAATGGGTCATTTTTCAATACTCAGCGAATGATCCAGCAATATGTCACAAAAGCGTATTTTCGATAACCGAGGTAATGAAACATGCTAAAGGTTGAACTTATTTATGATTTCGATTGTCCCAATGTTTCAAAGATCAGAAAAATGTTGGGCAAGGTTTTTCTTGAATTAAATTTAAAGCATCATTGGATTGAATGGAATCGATCAGATCAAAAAAGCCCACATTACGTCATGAAGTACTCATCCCCAACGATATTGATAAATGATAAAGATGTTGATGTTCTTTCTTCGGAAATTAGCGGTATGCAGCCTGTCATATTTATTCTACAGTCACAACAGACAAATCGTTTGATGAGGTCGTTTCTGCAATTGAGCAGAAGGCAGCAGAAAATGGCTTTCGAGTACTTCATATTATTGAGATGGGTGGCATGTTTACCATTTTTAAAGTGAGAGATAATTTAACAAGTTATGCCGATCCAGGTTGGTATAAGCATCCTCAGGGACTTATCAATGCTAAACATAATAAAGATCACATGCACGATGGAATGAAAATGAAAAATACGATGATAGATCCTTCTAATATGCGTGAAATGCAGCATGATATGAGCTCAACGAACCATGGAATGTCTAATATGAATGATATGAAGAAGTTTCTACATGCTGAATTAAGCAGAGAAAGTTGGTTTAGCCAAGAAGAGGATAAATTGGAGTCACATAATCAACAGGGAAATTGGATGCAAAGCAAGCCTGAGGATAGTATGGGTCATATGCATGGTGACCATAGTATAAAAAAGGGAAATATGCAAGGGATGTCTCGGGAAATGAACATGTCAAATCAAACTGAAGGTCATTGAATGCAACATAAAGGTCATTAAAAAATGAAATTTTTATTTTTATGTTTTTTCATTTCATTTGGCTTTGCTGTTTTTGCCCATGAAGGACATCAAGAACAGATGCAACAAAAAGAACATGTTCAAGAAAAAAAAGAAGATATCACAGAAAAAAACAAGCAATCTGATACCGGGGGAAGGCCGCTAACTTGGTGGCAATGGGTTGGAACTTTTCATTTGATTTTTTTACATTTTCCAATTGCATTGATCAACATGGTGATCATTTCCGAACTTTTATTTGCTTTATTCAAAAAAACAATGTTTGAGATTTCATCTCGATTCATGTTGATTGCGGCTGCAATCGTAGCAACCCCCACAGCCTTATTAGGTCTAGTTTACAGTTATTCGGCCACCTATCATGGAATAATGGAAACATTTCTTTGGTGGCATATGTGGTTTGGAATCTCAACTGCTATTTTTGCTATCGCTGTAACACTTATTAGAGAATATTTTGGAGTTAATTGGCTTTACTACAGTTGCCTAGCACTTTTATTTTTGATGATAAATATTACAGGATTTTTCGGAGGAGGGATGACATTTGGACCGTACCATATGCATCCACCTCTTTAACTAGAACCAACAAGGAGGCAGTTATGCCACATCGTGAAAATCAAGGAAATGGAGGAAAGCACAAAGAATTTCCTCAAGCAGATTCACCGCATTTACATTCAATGATGGAATGTATGAGCATTTGCGTCGCTTGCTCAAAAAAATGCATCGAAGAAGGTCACAAGAAAACCGCAATTCTTTGCGCGGAATGTGCTGATGTTTGTGCTTTAGCAATTAAGTCAGCTAGCAATCAATCTGAATTCAACAGTCAAATTATGGATCTTTGTGCTCAAGTCTGTAAACGTTGCGCAGATGAATGTAAAAAAATGCAAGCAAAGCATTGTCAAGAATGTGCTGAAGCCTGTCAGGAGTGTGCTGAAGCTTGTTCTAGCACACATAGTTTTCCTTAATAATTAAAGGCCTGGCTTTGGTCAGGCCTTATTAAATTTTTTTTGGTGACCTACCTATGATAAGTGAAAGATTTTTGTCATTATACATTCAATGCATCTTTCTATTCACTTTGTCAGGATGCTACTTAAATAATTCCAATGATTTTCAATATCATATGATGGCATGCGAACTATCTCAATCTGTACCATGTAGGATATTGAATGAATACGCAGATGACTGCGTCCTTTTCGATGGCCAGGCTTATTTAGATCGCGAAGGACTGATTCAAGCAGTTCTTAGCCGAAATCCAAGCATTGAATCTGCTAGACAAGCATGGGAAGCATCCGTGTATCGTTATTCCCAATTTATTGCTCTAGATGACCTTATGATGGCTTATGCTTTTGCTCCAGAAAGCATAGGTTAAGACATTTATCCAGCAATTTTTTTACTTTGGAAAAGAAAAGAATTAAATTTAAAGGAGGATTTATGAATGAGCAGATGATGATGCAAGAAGGCACCTGGATTGATGATCTGTATGATCGCAACGGTCATTTTTGTCATTATAATTGGTATTGCTGTAATCGTTCAAACATTCTTGCAAGCTAAAATGCTAAGAGAACTTCGCAAAATCAATAAAGAATAAGTGATTATTGTTCTCTATTAACTATAATGAGAAGGCTATGCTAGAGAAAACAAATTTTAAAATTGAAGGTATGGACTGTTCTGAGGAAGTAGATGCATTAAAAAAAGCCTTTAAATCAAAGACAGGGATTCGAGAGCTTAGTTTTGATATAATTAATGCTAAGATGCTAGTTGTTTATGATTCTAAGATGATCAATATCAAAAATATCTTAGAAACTGTGGCTTTGACAGGCATGAGGGCTGAGCCATGGACAGATCGACCACCAATAAAAGATATTCCCTTTTGGGGAAAATATGGACGATCTATTTTGGTAGCTTCGAGTGCAGTCTTTATACTTATTGGATTTCTTTTTCACTTAAGCTTTGATGAAAGTCAAATGCCTTTTATTTCAAAGATCTTTTATTCAATTGCCACCTTACTAGCGACAGCTTTTGTTCTACCAAGAGCTTGGTTAGCATTCAAAAAGCTGCGAGCCGATATGAATTTGTTAATGGTCATTGCGATTATAGGGGCAATAGCCATTGGTGAATTATTTGAAGCTGCAACAGTAAGTTTTTTATTTTCAACAGCCTTACTTCTTGAATCTTGGAGCATTAATCGGGCAAGACAAGCAATTTCTGCTTTAATGAATCTTTCTCCACCTACTGCTCATGTAATTTTAAACAAAGAGCAAACAATCGAAAAAAAGATTGAAGACATTCCTGTAGGGAGTCTTATTTTAATTCGTCCTGGAGAACGAATTCCTCTCGATGCAGTCGTAGAAAAAGGAAGTTCGGTTATCAACCAAGCTCCTATTACTGGCGAGTCTATTCCCATTCCAAAAAACCCAGGTGATACCATTTATGCTGGAACTATTAACGAAGAAGGAGCCTTAGAATGTAAAGTGATCAAGAAAGCAAGCGATACAACTCTTGCACGCATTATTCACATGGTACAAGATGCACAATCGAGACGCGCAGAGAGCGAACAGTGGGTTGATCGGTTTGCTCGCATATATACCCCCTTAATGATTTTTTTCACTATTTTGTTTATGATTGTTCCTCCTTTATTTTTCTTTCAGCCTTGGATGCCTTGGATTTATCGAGGACTTGTTCTTCTTGTCATTGCTTGTCCTTGTGCATTAGTTATTTCTACCCCTGTTAGTATCGTATCAGGTTTGACGGCTGCTGCACGAAATGGAATTTTAATCAAAGGAGGCATGTACCTTGAAGAAGCAGGTTATCTTCAGGTAATTGCAATGGATAAAACAGGAACACTCACCATTGGCCATCCCGAAGTACAAAAAATCATTCCTTTGACTGGCTACACAGAGCAGGGGGTTTTACAAAAAGCTGCTGCTCTTGAAAAATCAAGTGAACATCCTTTAGCAAAAGCAATTTTGAGAAAAGCACAAGATTTAAACATTAATATTGAACGGGCCGAGAACTTTCAAATTATAAAAGGAAAAGGAGCTGAAGCTAAAATTAATGGAGAGTTTTTTTGGATTGGCAGTCACCGCTTTATGCACGAAAAAATGCAAGAAGATGAGTATGTGCATAAAATAGCTTCTGAATTAGAAGATGCAGGTCATTCCATCATTGCAATTGGAAATCAACAACACGTGATTGGTTTAATTAGCGTAGCAGATAGCCCTCGACCTTATATTTGCGAAACAATTGATAAACTCAAAAAGCTAGGAATAAAAAAAATTGTTATGTTAACGGGTGACAATAAGCAAACTGCAAAAGCACTAGCCGAAATTACTGGAGTGGATGAGTATTTTGCAGAACTATTACCAGAAGATAAAGTTAAAGCTTTGGATAATTTAAAGAAAAATTGGAACCATATAGCTATGATAGGGGATGGAGTGAATGACGCACCAGCAATGGCAGTTTCCTCTTTAGGAATTGCTATGGGAGGCATTGGAACAGATGTAGCCATTGAAACGTCAGATATCACTTTAATGTCAGACGATATTTCCAAAATTCCTTGGCTTGTTGCATATGCTAGGAAAACTCTTCAAATTATTAAGATGAATATTGGTTTTTCCTTAGGCCTAAAATTTATTTTTTTAATTTTAAACTTATTTGGCGTAGCAACTCTTTGGATGGCTATTACAGCTGATATGGGAGCTTCGCTTTTAGTTGTCTTCAATGGACTTAGACTTTTAAAAATTAAAAATGAATAGGAGGATTATATGTTTTCATTAAAAAATGTTCTTATATTTTTTGCAGGAGCTGAGTTTTGGCATACATTCACGCATATCATGCTAGCCTACGCCAACCAATTTCCTCTTGATTTGAAGTTGGTTATTCTTACTGCTTCACTTAACATGTGGGGAATCATCATCAATGGTCTTATTACAATCGCTCTTCTGTTCTGGGCAAGCCGGTTGCCAAAATAAATTCTTTCAGAAAGGCTATATGAGCTAGGCAGATGAATAATCTGTTGGATAACCCTATCAATAGCATAGTGATCTAATCAGCTTCATTTAATGATTTCTTTTGTCAGTGCATCTATCTTATTCCTGTCCGTTTTGTGATGTGGTGTGGGATCGCAGGCTGTAAGCACTAAAGCAATCGTAGAAAGTAAGAAAATTTTTTCCATAATAACTCCACTTTGTTTTCATTTAGGCTAACAGCAATCGCATTGCAATGATGAAAAATAATGATGTCCTATAATTTCAAGATAACACTCAGTGAACATAATATAAATATAAAATATTTAAATGGATATTTTCCATAAATTAAATAAACATTGGCCATCAAAGTCGAAGTTTACGTAATCTTAAAGCATTTCCAATTACAGATACAGAGCTTAAACTCATCGCTAACGCAGCAATAATAGGATTAAGAAGTAACCCTGTAAAAGGATAAAGAAGGCCAGCTGCAATCGGAATGCTTAAAATGTTGTAAATAAATGCTAAGAAAAGATTTTGGCGAATATTATTCATCATGGCGTGGCTTAAGTGAAGGGCACGTACAATGCCCACCAAATCTCCTTTTATTAAAGTCACATTGGCGCTTTCCATTGCCACATCTGTTCCTGTTCCCATAGCAATTCCCACGTCGGCAGCAGCTAAAGCTGGGGCATCATTAATGCCATCACCTGCCATCGCAACAAATCCATCTTTCCCTTTAGCTTTTTGAACAAATTCTTGCTTGTAATCTGGTGCTACTCCTGCATGAACCTCATCAATATTTAATTTATTTGCAACGGATTGAGCTGTCTGCTCGTTATCACCAGAAAGCATCACAATTTTTTGTCCAAGTTGATGCAGCTGCTGTATTGCATTAGCTGCTGTGCTTTTAATGGGGTCACTCACTGTAATTAAACCAACTGCTTGCCCATCAATAGCCACAAACAACACGGTTTGGGATTGTTTTTGAAGCTCCTGAGCTTTTTGCTGAAGTGTAGCGACACCGTTGATTTTTCTTTCTTGTAAAAAGTTAGGCTTTCCTACCAAAACTTCATGATTTTCTACCTTTCCTACAACACCTCCGCCTGTAATAGATTGAAAATTTTCAACTTTAGGTAGACTAATGGATCTTTCTTTAGCACCTTGAACAATTGATGCTGCTAAAGGATGTTCGCTATTTTGCTCAACAGCAGCAGCAAAACGCAAGATTACATTTTCTTTTCCATTCTCATTTGAAATCACTTGGGTGAGTTTTGGTTTACCTTCCGTCAAAGTGCCTGTTTTATCAACAACTATTGTTGTAACCTTTTCTAGTTTCTCAAGTGCTTCAGCATTCTTAATCAAAACACCAGCTTCTGCGCCTCTTCCCATGCCTACCATGATAGACATTGGTGTTGCAAGACCAAGAGCACAAGGACAGGCAATGATGAGAACAGCTACTGCATTGACAAGTCCATAGACAAATGAAGGCTCAGGTCCAATCCAAGCCCAAACAATAAAAGTCAAAATCGCTACCAAAATCACTGCTGGAACGAAATAACCTGAAACAGTGTCAGCCAAACTCTGGATAGGAGCTCGACTGCGTTGTGCATCTGCTACCATCTGTACAATGCGGGACAAAAGCGTTTCACTGCCAACTTTTTCGGCTTGCATTAAGAAGCTACCTATTTGATTGATAGTTGCCCCAATAACAGTACTACCAAGCTCTTTTTCTACAGGAATAGGCTCGCCAGTGATCATAGATTCATCAATAGTACTTTTACCTTCAGTTATTTTGCCATCAACCGGAATTTTATCTCCTGGACGAATGCGCAAAATGTCGCCCACATTTACTTGATCAATGGAAACTTCTTTCTCCTCTCCATTCACAATAATGCGAGCTGATTTGGCTGCTCTCCCTAACAATGCTTTAATTGCTTGACTTGTTTGGCTTCTAGCCTTGAGTTCAAGAACTTGACCTAGCAAAACCAATACCGTGATGATAGCCGCTGTTTCAAAATATAAAGGGACATTACCTTGGTGTAAAAAGGAAGTCGGAAACGCTTGTGGAAAAATGAAGGCAATCACGCTGTAGAGATAAGCGACTCCTACTCCTAAAGAGATCAAGCTAAACATATTAAGATGGCGATTGACTATAGATTTCCAGCCTCTTTCAAAAAAAGGCCAACCCGCCCACAAGATCACAGGAGTACTTAAAATAAATTGAAGCCAACGAGATAAAGTAGGAGAGATAAAATGATCAAAAGCAGGAATCATATTGCCCATAGCTAGAAGAAGGACTGGAATAGAAAATGCTAATCCTATCCAAAACCTGAGACGCATATCTTTGTACTCAGAATCATCAACTTTTGCCTCAATATTTTTCAGCTCTAATGCCATCCCACAAATAGGACAGTTTCCAGGATGATCTTGCACGACTTCCGGATGCATAGGACATGTATATTCAACAGAGGAATCAACTGATTTATTTTGTGACTTTGGACGAAGGTATTTATCTGGCTTCTTTTTAAAACTGTCCAGACAGTACTGACTACAAAAAAAATACTGCTGATCTTGATAGCTAAATTTATAGGTAGCTTGTTCAGGGTCAACCGTCATCCTACAAACCGGATCTTTAGCCATGCATACCTTCTTATAATTGTTTAATTTCAACATAGTGATTGGATAATTTAGAGGAAAGGATTACCTATTGACACAAATGGAGTACCAATATACTATACTGGGGTATAGTATAAAACGAAGTATAGGGGAATATTTATGCCAGATTCATGTTGTCAAAACCAAACTCAACATCCATCTCATCACGAACAAGTGCCAAATCTAAACAGGGTAAGTGGACAAGTAGATGGGATAAAAAAAATGATTGAAGAAAGAAGGTATTGTCCTGAAATCTTAAATCAACTTCGCGCTATCCGTTCAGCTATTAAAAGCATTGAGTTGCGCATTTTAGATACACATCTATCTTCTTGCGTAACTGATGCTTGTCTTTCACAAGATCAGAATGAACAAAGAAAAAAAATCGATGAAATTCGCGAACTTATTAAAAGATTTGAATGAAACTTAATAAATGGAGGCTTGAATGGAATTGACTAGTGGGATTTCGCTAGCTGCGATAGAAAAGTTAGATCAAAAAGAGCTCACCAAGAAAAAAATTGGAGTGTTATCAGCTACATTCATAGGAGTTTCTCTTTTAGTCTTGGGATTTTTAGCCTCTTCGCATTCAACAAGAGCAAATAGCACAAGCTCTCAAATCACTCAAGAATCACATTGCAGATGTGGAATCAATTGTTCATGTGGAACTACTTGTGGTTGTCATTAAAATATTTTGAAAAAGAATTTTAGAATTGCTCTTCAATTAACAAAAAAAGGAGAAAATATGAAAACGTTACTTGGTTTCTTAGGAGCCTCTCTTATGGCAGTTGGC
>CAYMKI010000018.1:26802-34461 GCA_964390695.1 uncultured bacterium | reverse complement strand
TTGTTAAAAGGTTCTCTTATAAAAAATTTTCTAATAAAATGGGTAATGACAAGGGCGATGCCCTGGGCTAATACGTACCAGGCCTGCAGCCTGAAGAAAATTCTTAGAGCACTTATTGGAAACATGAATATAAATCATGATATTGAAATTTAAATTAGGGACCCTTGTGTTACACTAATTGGCACAAGTCAGGAAATATTAGTTGTTACCTATGTGTGTGAATCAAAATGTTACCTATGTGTGTGAATAGTACCCCTCCTCCGCATCTCCGCGTCTCCGCGCCTCTGTGTTCTCTGCGTTGATATAATTCCAACAACATTAAAAAATGTCTATTTGATGTGACCAAAACAACAAATCGCCTTCTTTTACTTTTTTTTCTTACATATATTAAAAAGTTTATTGATCGATTAATCCTGTCAACTATATTATAAATCACAGCAATCCCATTTTTAAGTATTCTTATTTAAAATTTAAATTCCTCTAACTAATCAGGAGTTAAACTTTCAGATATGCTGCAGATATCCCCTAAACTATTTGTACCGCAACCATCACTCGGTGTTACAGAACATCCTTGTTTCCATGTTGAAACAAATAAACTCACTTTAAAAGGGGGACCTATTTCTGGGAAATACCTCACGACACTTTCCGAAATCATCGAAAAAATCAACCTTTGCGCAAAACCACAATTTTCTCACTTAGAGTCCTTTCAACAGTTGATGCTCAACTTAAAAAAGATCAACGTCTTACATCCTTCGCATCCGATTCGATTAAAAGATTTTTGCCTGCAATTATCCCCGGTTAGCACTGAACTGGAAGATAAAATATGGGCTGTTCACGCATCCACATATCTATGGCCGGATGCCGTGCTTAGACCTTATGGAAGATCTTTAAATAGTCAGAAGCAAGGCAAAGGGCTATCTTTATCCATCCACTTTAGCTTAGGCGAAATGGTTCGCCCGCACAGCCTGTGGATGACATGGGAACAATGCGACTTTGTGCTGCTTACCCCGCTCAAAAACATTCTAAAACAAACGCTCAACATTTCCCCTCATGACACTTACATCATCGGAGATTGGAAGATTCCTGCTGGCTCCATCCTCATAGCCCCAGAAAATGTAAAAATTCCGGAAGTCTATGCTCAAAAAAACATCACCGTCGTCACCTACAACCCTGCCCTGGAAAAAATCCGCAAAGTCGTCAGGAAACAAATCCAAGCCCAGGCGGGTTTGGAAATAAAGATGGTCAAAAATCTCATCCTGCCTGGCAGTCCGGCGTATTTGAATAGAGATGAAGCACTCAATATCAACCACCCTAACTTCTTTTCTTCCCTTTGGAATGATCATCCCTCATTGTCCTTTGGATGCGATGTGATATCTCTAAAAGGCAAAGGCTTTTGCTTAGGCATGATCAGTCAACTATCGGAAGCGATTCTCCTAAACGAAGATGACCCGGAAGAGGCTAAAGCAAAGCTATATGTCTATTATTGTTATATAGACTTTGCCTACGGACTGATTAAAAACGAACTTACTGCCGCTGAAACCACCAAAATCGAAAGCTTCTTGGAAAAATATAAAAAATGCCTTGAACTGCCGCCATCCGATAAGATGCTGCCCTTTTACTCTGATCTGTGCATGTGTATGTCCATGGAAGAAATACAGCTATTGACTGAAAAATACCCTCGTTTATTTGACAGGCAAGGCAGCTATTGGAAAGCCGAGTGGGCAGCCAAGCGTTTGTTGATGTTAGGGGAAGAACTGGGACACAAGGAAAACCTCGAATCTCTGTACCGTGAAAGCCTAGCAGCGTGCATCGAAGAGGAAAAGCAGAAGGAAACCTTCAATTTCAGAAAAGGGCAAATCACAAAGACTATCTTTGACCATATAGAGCAAAAATCGGAACGAGCTTCTTTGGCATTGCATCTCCTAGACTTACCGGAAACGTTACACTATAATACGTACGTGTTTCTTCAAGATTATATTTTTCAAAGGTTGTTTTCCTCAAACATTGCCCCCTACTACGGAAACCCTCAAAAAACCGAGACCGGATATACGTTTTTCCATCCACAATCTGTTGAAGAAGCCTTAAAGGGATACTCTCTAACCCAAAAATTATTAGACAAGCATTGGAGTGAAATGGAGCTCTTTGCCATAGATATCAACGCCCCGTATGACGGTCCGACATGCCGCGCCTATAATGTCTATCACAAGCTCACACCGGTAAAAATAGAAACCGATCTTGAGCAGCTCAAATCCAGCCACTCTGCGCTTACAAATGCCATCGCATTTTTTCCTTCTGAGGAGAAAATCAAAGAACTGACCGACATAAAGATTTCCAACTGTCCAGCTGAAGGGACTATTGCTGCCTGGCTGAACTTCTATGGCTCTCCGACGAAAATGTGGAAGGCTCTAGGGTTAGAAAAGGCTTTTTCTATTACTTACAAAGACGAGAAGGAGTTTTTCAAATCAGATCTGACTTTTATGGAGATGGTGCAAAAATTAGAAAGCTTACGCCAGAAATCATAAGGCAACTTAACCCATTTATCAAAACTCGAAAATATGCTATAGTTTTGTAAAAAACGGTGATCATTCACCTTCCCTCATACTACATAAAATATTGAACCACATAGCCCACGGAGAGATCTTAAAATTCGGCTTTGAATATTCTCTCCGAGCTTTGCCCCTCTCTGTGTTCTCTGTGTGCTCCGTGGTTCAATATTTTTTTTTTTACAACGCTGAATATTTACAAAATAACGAGCCATAAATGGAACAAAGACCCTTTATCCCTTTCGAACTGCCGCCGAGCTGGCAGGACGTATTAAAAGAGGAACTGCTAGACCCCTATGTGATTTCTTTAGCGGCATTTTTAGCTCAAGAACGCTCGGGTCAAATCCCTGTGTATCCTCCTCAAGACCTGATGTTCAATGCCTTTTGGCAAACGCCTTTTGAACAGGTCAAAGTCGTGATTATGGGCCAGGACCCCTATCACGGACCCGGTCAAGCCCACGGACTTTCCTTCAGCGTCCCTATAGGCGTACCGCCGCCTCCATCCCTGCAAAACATCTACAAGGAACTTGCCGAAGATGTCGGCTTTACCGCTCCCAAGCATGGCTGCTTGCTCCCCTGGACGAAGAGAGGGGTGATGCTCCTCAATGCTTCTCTGACGGTGCGACAAGGCGAGCCGATGTCGCATCAAGGCAAAGGGTGGGAAAAGTTTACCGACGCTGTGATTGAAAAGCTGAGCAAGAGAAAAGATCCTGTGATCTTCCTCCTATGGGGAAAATTTGCCCAGGAAAAATGCAAGCGAATCAAAGGATTCAACCTAGACAGCCGTTACCTACTGACAGCCGCGCACCCTTCGCCATTATCTGCCCATCAAGGTTTTTTAGGCTGCCGACATTTTTCCAAATGCAATGCACTGTTAAGCGAACTAGGCAAAGAACCCGTAGATTGGACCCTATAGGAAAAATCTTCCTAGGCAAAAAAGGGCGCATACCGGCAGATATTACCGCTCTTTTTTGCTCTTCCCAGGGAAAATGTTAGGCATGAGATTTGCATTTATGTTAGATGCCTAGCGGCTGTATCGAATATAAAGTCACCTGTAGAGCTCATAGTATAACTCAACACCTGCAAAAACAGAGGGAAGTATCACCCTCGCATATATTCCTCTAGACTTAAAAAAATACGTATATACAATGATAAGATATACTCCCTACGTTTAAAAAGCTGAAAAGTAAGAGGTGGTGTTATGAGCGAAAATGAATTCTATAAAATAGACAAATTAATGCCTTATAAGACCAAGGCAGGACGCACCTACATTCAAGACGGCAACTTGCAAATTCATTCGCCTCATATGAAAGAAAACGCCCAGACGGAAAATACCCAGACCTTCAATAAACTGCTTTCTTACTATACCAAAGAAGTTTCACACGATCAGGTGCATGGCGCAAATCAGAACGTGATTGAGCGCGAAACGTTGAAGGTTGCCATGCAAGATGCCGAGCAAACCTTCAATTCCATGATGGAAATCAGCAAACAACTACGAGCAGCCTGTCAAGAGCTGATGCAGATGCAGTAGCCTATACCGGCTGTTGACTTGTGCTATTTTTCATGACCCCGGTTTTAACCAGCAAGCAATTTGTTTAAAATTAATTGCTAAAAGAGCGATAATTGCAACTTTTCAGACTAAGGCAGTTCTAGCAGATCTGAATAGTACCGATTATTAAGAAATGCCATTTAGATTACGCATGAAGATTTCATTA
Organism: uncultured bacterium; assembly: GCA_964390695.1. GTDB lineage: Bacteria > Chlamydiota > Chlamydiia > Chlamydiales > Parachlamydiaceae > CAWACC01. The sequence goes on along the minus strand of CAYMKI010000018.1, from coordinate 30,203 downwards.
ATTTACATAAATCACTCATTTGTTCATCCTGCCGGCGAAGCCGATCCTGCCTATCCTGTTCTTGTTATTTGTAAAACAGGATAAACAGGATCGGCTTCGCCGGCAGGATATTGAAATTTTAAGATGGGATCGTTTTATCACACTAATTAGCACAGGATACAGGGCTGCTTCATGGTATTATGTTGCAGCCTTACAAGCCACAAAAACCTACCCATGTACAACCCAGGGCGGCATCCTGGACTAATTGGAGTATACACTTGAGAGCTGATGCAGATGCAGTAGCCTATACAGGCTGCTGCTTTTCTGCCTTTCTTTGCTCCTGGCCTAGGCGGCCTAAGTCATAACCAGCATAATCGACAAATTTGAAGAACCTTTCGAAGGCAGGGAACACCTGGCAGACTTCTTTGGCCATCTCTTGGGCCACATAGCGGTAGTTGGGATGTCCAGCCGGGGAGGAGCGCAATTCGCACAGCCATTGCAATGCGCGTAGATTCACTTGAAAATACCAGCGTACGTTATAAGCCATAGGCACTACATATTGAGCCTCTTCAGGCAGTTCGCTGGCGATCGTGTCGAAAACTTGTTTAGCTTTATGCAAAGCGTCCAGGTAGTCTTTCTCCAAGGCCGTGCCTACAATTTCGGCGGGAGTATAAAAGCCGTAATCACAACATAGCAGCTGCCGTTCTTGGGTCAGCATGCGGTGTCTGTGCAAGTCTCGATACACACCAAAATCGGCTACAATCTCAAAGGTAAAGTTGGCGTGCTCCAGCGCACGGGGCGACTTATGGCGCCGGTTTTCGCGCGCACTGCATGCAGCGTCCAAGATTTGAGCGATTTCCTCGTCGGTCAGCTGATTACAGTAAAGCAAGGACTCCGCTAAGCTGTTATTGCCATGGGCAAACAGGATGGCTGCGGCGACTTTTCTGACCGCTTCGGGATCGTGATTGATCAAAAACACCCCTTGTTCCCTATTTTGCAGAGGGATCAGGCTATGCTGTCCGCTGATCAGTTTAATATCATTTTGCATGGCCTCATAGAACTCAGAGAAGCTATGGTGGGTGTGGTGGTTGGGATCAGCGCGTCGCACAAATGAGGGAATCACTTTGGCCAACTCCTCCAGCATGCGTTTGCCGGTATCTTGCATCTCTGCCAGATTATGGCAATGCAGTTTGTGGATCAATTGTTCAAAGAAACGCCCGTTGCCATAGATCCCCATATTGGTCAGGGTCCCTGCCGGCAGAAGGCCGCGCAAGCAGTCAAGAACTTTAGCTCGGATGGAGGCTGTGTATGCGCTAGCGGAAATCGTAGGCTCTTTGGGGGTTTTCTCCTCCATCATCGCTGTCAAGGGAGGAATCAAGCGGCTATAGGTGTCAAACAGCATATTGCAGGTGTCCACATAGATATCGCGGTAAGCAGAGGTCATCAAGATCGGTTCGCGGTAAAATAGGTATTCGCCTTTGACTTTTTGATCGAAGTAGATATAGCGCGTGGATTTTTCTAAAGGCGACCCTCCAATGCGGCTGTCTTCCAGAGATTTGGCTGCTAGCATGGACACGTTTTCAATAGCCAGATGCGCTCCGCCTAGCTCTCCGATGGAGTCATCGCCGTATCCATCGAGGATGCGGTCGTAAAAATTTTGGGCTTTTTTAATCGCCAGGGATTGGGTATCTCCTAACGCCGCGTCATTTTGTCCGCTTAGCCCTAAGATATCATTGAAAGAGGTCTCGTCGTTGTTTTGGATAAATTCTTTTAGCAGCAGTGAACGCAAACCTAAGCTTGAGCGCGAGTAGCGGGAAAACAACGCCCCTTTGATCACCTCGGGCAGGTTTCGCAATACGAAAATATTTCCGTGCGTATTGGTCACGTACTTTTCTAAAATTTTTAGCTGACTTTCCGTAAAATCTTCGTAGTCTTCATATAACATGAAATTCTTCTCCTTGATCGGTTCTTAAGATCATAATGAGCAGAACCATTATGCGCAATGGAAGACAAATCTCAAAGAACCCCTTCACTTTGGGTTGGTTGCATATGCTCATTATTCACACTCTTATTTTTTTTTACCAGGTCTATCTATACACAGCAGTTCCCGCTAAATCTGCATTTACCCAGGGGCGCGTTGCCCCTTCGAGGCCGCCTTCCCCTGGGCTACCGTCTTTCGCCCCATTCTGGGGCTCGTGAATTTTTTAGCGGGAACTGCTGATCTATACATATTCCTTGTGCTCCCAAAGATGGCCCAAATGCACCCCGTCTTTGTGAATATGAGGGAGCACGTGCGGCTGCGATGGGTGGGGATAGATCGTCAATTTTAGGGCAATCTGGTCGGACAAAATCTTCTTATGATTCTGCATGCTGCAGTCGATTTTAACTATATATTCCCCCTCATGAAAAAGCTGCGCATCGATTTCCAATGTCGTTTGCCGCTTGCCTGTTCCTATCGATGAAATCAAGGTGTGGGCATTGGCTAACAGCTGGTTGCGCTGATTCCAAACGCCTACTCCTAACACCAGATTGGGGGCATATTTTAAGATCTCATAATCTATCACCACGCAAATTTTATCCTCTGTATAGAAGAATTCTTTATGCGCCTGCGTGCCTTTTAATTTGACCTTTCGAAAGCGGATATGTTCATCCCCCTCTTCGCCTTCCCAGCTGAGCGTCTGTAAACGCAAGCTGTGCAAGTAAGCTTTCAGGCAGTCTTCTACAGGACCGAATGCTTTCAAGCTTCCCTTATCTAGGTATAATCCTTTATTGCATAAGGCCAGGACAGAATTAATATCATGGCTCACAAAAAGCACTGTCCGGCCAGTAGAGCTGAGGTCGTTTAATTTTTTGAGGCATTTCTCCTGGAATTTCAAATCCCCCACAGCCAAAGCCTCATCCACAATAAGCAAATCCGGGTCCAAGTGAGCGGCGATGGCGAAGCCCAATCGCGTATACATACCGCTGGAGTACTGCTTGACAGGCGAATCTAAAAATTTTTCCACTTCGGCAAAGGCCACGATCTCATCAAATTTGCGTTTGATTTCCTGATAGGGCATGCCCAAAATAGCCCCATTGAGGAAGATGTTTTCCTTGCCTGTGAGCTCGGGATGGAATCCGGTGCCCACCTCCAAAAGGCTAGCCACACGACCGTGGATGCGTATTTTTCCCGTTGTTGGCTCTGTAATGCGCGATAGGATTTTTAGCAAGGTGGATTTTCCGGCTCCATTCCTACCGATGATACCCACTCTATCTCCTTCTTGTATGCTCAGGCTGATATCGCGCAAAGCCCACAATTCCTCACAAGAACGTTGCGGAGGAAGCTCCTTTTTTGTAAAAGGACGCGTGGCATAGTGGAAGCCGTGCTTTACCTTTTTGGTGAGAGTCTCCACCAGCGTGACATAGGAACCACGGTTTTCGTG
>CAYMKI010000018.1:6096-26792 GCA_964390695.1 uncultured bacterium | reverse complement strand
CTTTTCGACAGGTTGTGAATATCCACAATTTTGGTCATAGTTAAATCCTGTCCGCAAACAAACGCTCAACGCGCCGAAAATAATAAAAACCGGAAATCAAAATCGCCGCCGCACCTGCGGCTGAAAATGTCAGCGTATAAAGCATATCTGCATGTGAAATACCAAAAAATGCCCAGCGGAAACCATCGATAATACCCACCATGGGATTTAAATAATAGACCCATTTCCAGGGACCTTCAATGATGAAGGTGCCGTACCCCACGGGTGAAATAAACAAGCCGAACTGCACAAAAAAGGGCACCAAAAAACGCACATCGCGGTATTGAACTGTCAAGGACGACAGCCATAAATTCATTCCCACGGTCAGGCCCAGCAGCAGAAGCATTATAAATGGAAATAACCATAGGGTGCTAAAGCATAGGTAGCCCATAAACAAAGCCAACGTCGTCAGCAGCAAAGCGGAAATAGAAAAATCGATCAGATGCACAATAATTTGCGCCGTGGGGATAATCATGCGTGGAAAATACACCTTTGATACCAGTTGAGCATTGCTGATCAATGACAAGCAACCTTCACTGATAGAATTGGCAAACAGCTGCCAAGGCACCATGCCGGCTAATACAAACAAAGAGTAATTAACCCCTTCCGAAGGCAGATGCGCCAGCTTCCCGAACAGAAAGGCAAACACAATCATGTTCAATATGGGTCGGATCAGCGCCCATAACACGCCAAATATGGCTTGCTTATACCTGACAATGATATCCCTCCACGCAAAAAAATAAAATAATTCGCGATAGCGGAGAAGGTCCTTGAAATACGCTTTTTGAACTTGATTGGCTTCAATGATTAACATATTTTATATCAACTGTATTTGGAGCTCATACCTGAAGCAAAACAAAGAAACTAAGGACTTTTGAACGTTTCCCATTTCCTCGCTCTTTACGTTTTTTGCCACGGCTTCGCAAGGCAAAGTGTAGCGTATCGATAATTTTTTATGCATGTCTTTTCTACGTTACTCTTCGTCGGAATCTACCTCTTCTATTTTAGGCAAACCCCCTCCAGGAATGTCAATTTCATCATCGGAAGCCGCCTCTTCCACCTCCACAGCACGGATTTGATGCTCCTCTTCCTCTTCGCTGTCCTCGACTTCTTCCACAGTCATCTCGCTGCGGTAGAATGTAGGGGGCGGACTCTCGATTTGAATCAACTCAAACAGAGGGTGCAGAAAATCAGCCCTTGTTAAAAAGCTATCCACCTGTTCTTTGACCAATTGCGTATATGCCTCGGATTCTTTTGGGTGCTTGACCCGATACCATGTCTGAGAATGCTTGCCTGGCATTTCAATCAATTTGACCGGCTTGGTATCTTCTATCGCAGCTATATTGCGCAAGACATGTTCGACAGGAATAACTTCGTCATGATCCGAGTACATCAGGCATTTCCACCCTTCATGCCGGCTTAAATTTTCGCTGACGTTATACGCCGGCAGACAAGCGGTAGGTATCAAATCCATCACGGTTTTCTCCAGGGCTTCGGGGACTATGCTTTTAATCTTGGACTGCACACAGGCTTGAACCAAAGGATAAAAACTCGAATAGGTTTGGTCCAGCCAAAGGGCTGTTTTGGGATGCTTGGCAGCTAGGGTAGAAGCCCACCCTCCCGACATGCACAAAGACTTGATCAACACATTTTCCTCTTTCAAATGGGCTTTGCGCACGAAGGTATCGTAAGCTGCAAAGATACCCTCGGTGATGCTTTCCTGGTTAGGCTCTCCTTGGCTAGCTCCAAATCCTGGAGGATTGAAAAGCATCACATTCATCCCTCTCAACAAAAAGCTGGCAGCTTCGGAATGGAACATCTCGTACACACTCATATTGCCGCCGCAGATCAAAACGCCATGCGGACTTTTTTCGATCTTAGGTGTATGAGGACGGCCAAAATCCAAAGGCACATCAAATATGGAAGCTTTTTGGATTTCAGCAATGACCCTGGCGTCTCCCACGTAATAGTAGTCATCTACCAAGGTGGAGGCTAACCCCAAAATGAAAAAACGCATATTTTCTAAGGCTTTTTTGACTTCCATCTGTTTGGGTTGAGCGCGGTCAAATCTCCACACCTTGGTTTGATAATTTTTTATTCGTATGGACTGCTCCACCACCCCCGCTTCAGCCAATCTCTGATACAGACCGTCTGGTCTTAGCAGCATACCATCCAAATTACCTGCACTCGTGCGCAGGGTCAGGCGCTCGCCTCCGATAGCCTCCATGTGTCCTCTGGAAAGATTCAGTGTGCTCAGGAATTTATCGGTCAGATCCGAAAGCTGGGTCAGATCTTCTCCGCGCAAGATGAGTTTAAGCACGCCCTTCATTTCAGATCCTGGATAGAGCATCTGTCTAAGTTTTTTTTCGCTGATCTTTTGCAGCCAGCTCGGCCGTTCCGCAGGCAATACGGTGCTCGTAGGCAGCTCTTTGCCGGCGTAATTCAATCCGTGTTCGTTAGCAGAAAAATTGCCCAGAGGATCTAGAAAAGGGATCATCTCAGGTTCATTTTCTACGGCATGAGACAGCACCTGGCCGATGACCCAGTAGCTGACAGAAGAAGAGCGCAAAGACTCGAGAGATGACGTGGATAGATTGACAGGAAATTTCCAAATCTCCATTCTAAGGCGCCTTCCCTCCAAGTCTGCAGCATCCCCGTTTTTTTTGCTTATGGTTTCATAAGACTCCATTAACGCCATCTGATAGGCAGACACCCGCTGCCGCTGATAATCCACACCCTCGATTCCTTCTAAAAACAGGGTTTCATGCACGTTGGTGGCCTCCGCCAACGATGGATGCGTGGCTGCAGGATTTCTTTCCAGAACAGAAGCTTGAAAGTCGAGCACTTCCTCCATCTTTTTAGCTTCCGCCAAGCTCTTAGCCGAACCTAAATGGTAGCCGATACTATGCACGACATCACCTGCCTCATGTTGATGTTTCACAGTGAATTTTACTCCGGAAGCCTTCATGAGGTCTTCATGATCGATCAGGAATTTTTTAAAGAGCTCGTTGTCTTGTCTATTCACGCCCGGAGCATCAAAGGCAGCAATCACGCAGCCGCATCCAGGCAAGGGTATCCTGTTTTTATGGATCAAATAGTGCAGAGCATATATTTGGGCATAAGACCCGCCCAGGCTATGTCCCACAAAATGCATATCATGGCCACTAGGTTTAGGCCAATGGCCGCTGTGCTGTGCATGGTCGCTTAACGCCTTCAGCCACAGCTCTATATGTTTTAAGGCTTGCGGGGCATCCGGCAATTTCAAAGCCTCATAAGCCAGGTTTTCTCGTTGCAGGGCTTCATGCAGGATCTCCTTCCTAAGCTTAGATTGTTTGATCTGCCGCTTTTTATCGGCGGCATCCAGCAGAAGATGCTCGTTGAGGTCTTCTATGAGGCTATAGATCTCAGTAGCTATCTGCTGTTGCTGACCTGTACTGAAAGACGATAGGTCTAACTTGATATCAGCTAGATGCGTAATTAGCTGCTCCGCGTCGGCTTTGACCTGCTCTTTGAAGGCAGCTTGATCCTCTCTAAAGGAAGAAGTGAGCAGGTATGCCTCGCGCAGATGATTGTAGGTAAAATAGTCGATCTTGCCTTTTAAAAATAACGTGTTGAGGATGCCTGCATGCTGTTTGATGATATCGGGAAAAGACAGCGTTTTATATTTATCCTTGTCGAATTTATGCAGCTCGATGTTGGCTTTGGACAACACTTTTAATAGCTTACGGGGATCGGGATCCTCCTGGATAAGCTTTTGCGCGGCCATAACATAGCCTACCCACAATGGCATTGAGTTATTCAAGATATCGCCGAACTCGTAGATGTCCGTTTTTCCCAGTCCCTCATAACCCGGCAAATCCAAGGGATTAAAGTCAGAGCGCACGGTCTTTTGTGCAAACCGAGCTACAGGATCCAGGGTAGTGCTGCGGTATAATTTGATCATAGGCAAGGAGGGGTCATTGCCGACGGGAAGCAGTGTATAATTCAACATGCCATAACCGTTATAGTTGGCCTGCGCTACTTTGTACCATCTAGGCTGACCTTCGGCATTTAAAGGAGCCGGGATCAACGCCCCTGTGGCATATAGCTTTTCGGGATGCTGGCGAAATAAATGTTTCTTACAAATTATATGCGAAAGTTTTTCATGGTATAAATCCCAGTCTGTGGTCTGTTTCAACAACGCAAAGGCCTGCAACAGCTCCTGCTGGTCCACCCAGGGCTTGAATTCGTATTTTTCCGCCTTGGTGTATCCCGATTTAATAGGATAATAGATATGCCTACCGGTAAACACGAGATGGGATTCGGCCTCCGAGGGAAAAAACAGCTTCGCCAGGGTATCGATTTGACTAGGCGCCATAGCCTCGACACTCTCCTGCTGGCGATATGTTTGGATCCAAGCACGTAAAATACTGACATTCAATTTATTAGCATTTTCCAAAACACAGGTTAATATCCCGCGCAACTCCTGGATAGTCAATGGCTGTTCTCCATCGTGCAATAGAGCATGCATAAGCTGTGTTGTGGAAAGAGAAGCACCCGCGGGCAGCTCACACGCTTTCAGCTTTTGCAGCAGGCGCTGGAGATCTTCTGTTTCAACATTATGCACCAATATATTCAGACGATATACATGTTCAGGGGTCAACGGCTCGCCTTTGCTTATAGTAGCTTCCAAATCTATTTTAGCTAGCTTGCACGCATATTCCAATTTAGCTTGGCCATACTCTTGGCACATGCGTTTCTGATACTCGCGCACTGTATGCCGATTTTGCGCTTTGCGCTCTTCTATATCGTCTGTTCGAGACGTTAAAATCAGGATATCTTTATCCAAAAGGAGGCAATATTTACAGTCTGAAGTTTTAAAATTATCATGCCCGATAAACTCGCCTTCATACCTCTGGAACGCCAAGGTAGCAAGGACAGTAAACGGACTGGCCAGCATAGACGTTTGCAAAGCTTCGACATCAGAGGGCGTTTGATAATGAAACTTACCTCTCATCCCCTGGTTAATTTCTTCTCTTGTGCAGGGCAACATTCCCGCATAGGTTTGGCAGTCTTCTTGATTCAGTTTCAATGACTTTTCTATATTATAAGGCTCCGCCACCTGCTCATTGTAAACATCGTCAGGCACCACTTTATGACCATACACAACGAAATTCTCATCGGTCATAATGTCATTGGCATAGTCGGAGTATTCAGAACGCACCACCTCCAAACGCATGATCTTGTCATCTGCTTGTCTGTGAAAGATAGGGAAAATTCGAGCCAGAAGCGGGTCGGTCTTTTTTTTAAGATGCATTTCCCAGTCCTTATCGCCGATAGAGATGGCTTGATGCAGCGAGCGTTTATTTTCTTTTGCCATGACCAATTCGTGGGCAACTTGCCTGGCGAGGTGATAATAAAATTCATTGTTTTGCTCCAATTTGGAGTCGCCCCCTGCCCTGCCTCCAATATGGATAACCACAGGCGGCATTTTTTTTTGGGGATTAAATTCAACGGAATAGGTGGCTTCATCGATGCGAGTTATATTAAATGACATACACTCACCATGATAATAAATAAAAAAAACAAAATTAAAAAATAAACTATAATTTATTATACAACTATTTTTAATTTTTAAACAAAACACCAAACAAAAATCACAATTAATCTAATAAAAAAAAGTTCATCACGCTAATGAGTACAAAAAAGAGAAAAAATGCTACAAGATCGATATCTATAATATTGCATCAAGATCAACACGGAGAGCACGGAGGCGCTGAGGCACGGAGTTAACACATGAATAAGGCTTTGACAAAAAGTAAAAGCATAAAATTGTGCGCGAAGCGCACAATTTTGGCGCTGTCAGTCAAACCCGGCTGGGTTTGACTTAAACCTCTGAGCCTCAGCGACTCATCGTTTGAAATAGAAAACGTTGATACATACAACAGGGTGAATGACGAAACCTTGTATGGTTTTATGTCTTTATTGCACTACGCAGTTATCACTTGTTCTTCTGAAGTCATACAACTGCTGTTAGATGCGGGTGCAGATGCAGATGTGAATTATATTCCTGAAACGGGCAGTATAAAAAACCCCCGAACTCCGCTGCAAACAGCCAAAATATTAGGTAGACAAGATATAGTTGAGCTTTTGATCAGAGCAGGAGCAAAATTCTAAAAATTCTAATTGTCAGTAGTTTGAGATTGAAAAAAGCCAAAATGGCAAAAAGCAGACAAAATCATCGCTGTGCTCGTTCAAGAGCTACAAAAAATCCCTTAAAATCGAACATGCGCCCCTAAAACCCAATTTGCGCCCCTAAATCACGCTTGAACTTAGCCGGATTTGGCAAGTGAAAGGTGTGAAGCGCACCTAACACATCTCATTCCATAGACATGAATCCTAAATTTAGGTCCGTTAAAAACCATAGTAAAGTCTATTCTTTTGTAGCTTTTTTTGTGGCAGCCTTACAGGCTGCAAAAACTATAAACTATAGGCAGCCTTACAGGCTGCAAATAATATCTAAATCGCACCCAGGGCGATGCCCTGGGCTAATACGTATCAGGCCTGCAGCCTGCTGGATACACCTGGAGCACATAATAGCTATGCTTATCCAAAACTTGTGTTACTTACCACGTTTTTACCACGTTTTAATTGATCATTAAACAAATGCATAGTAGAATCGCCATAATAAATATTAACTTTTATTTGGAGATTTATATGTCATTATTTATGAGCCCTGTCATCGTTGAGCGCAGATCAGACAAACTGGGCGTCGTCGAAGGCCGCATCGATTCAAATATTACCCTGCAGCAAATTGCTTCGGCTTCTGTTTCAAAACTGCCTAATTATGCTCCTGATAATGCCAGCGCCATTCTTGTATTCCATACTGCGAGCAAAGCTTATATTTTAGGTCCAGTCAGAACCAACAAAGCGTTGCACGAACCAGGAAAAGAGGTTCTAACAAAAGATGGAACCCCATTTCCTTTGCAAATCAGCGCCTCTGTCGGCGGACGCTGCACAGAAGCCAACCAACCTTTTAGATCCGCTGTCATTGACCGAATGAGCAATAGAATGTATATCCACACAGCACTGGCAGGAGCCGAAAAAGCTCAAGAAGTTCTAAAAAAATTATCCTTAGCCGTTCAAACCGACGAGGGGTGGGAAAATAAAGTGTGTCTCCATACCGACAAGTGGGGCGAAGGTGAGAGCGACAAGATGTGTGTTCTCACAGGTATCAAGCATCTCTCCTGCAATGAAACAGACCTAATGACTATAGAATCAGCCCTAAAGACTATCATGAACGTTAAAATAGCCTCAGGAGCCAAACCTTGGGAAGTTGCCGATTACAAATTTGTTGAACTAACACCCATTATCGAGAGTTCGAAAGCCACCTATCTCGAAGATGAAATAGTAAAAGCCACAAAAGCATACGAACAGTTCAAAGATTCCGTTGCAGTTACCTTCAATGACCTAGCAGTGGCTACATTAGCCTTAAACGGCGCATTTCAAGAGCGTAATTTTGCACCCTTGAACCTTTCCTAGTTTGTGCCAATTAGTGCTACGCAAGGATCCCAACCTTAAATCCCAACATCCTGCCGGCGAAGCCGATCCTGTTCATCCTGTTTAAAATATAATAAGAACAGGATGGATAGAGAACATAGATATTTTCAGGGCATTTTCATGCCGAATCGAGAACGATACGACAGACATCACGTAAAATTGTCGCCTGTACTCATTTGCATGATGAATTTCTCCATGATATAATAATTTCAAACCATAGGATCATCAATCACACAAGGAGGAAATATGTGTATTCCAACAGATCATCATCCCATCAATTCTACAAATCAGCAGATATCCCCTCAGGCTTTACAGCCAACATACTCAGAAACCACTGCCACTTCCAGTGATTTTGTAAACCTTTGCCTCATTTCCATAAAAGCAGCAAAATCAGAATCTGCAAAACGGCAATCAATAAATGATATCTGTCGAGCGATTTCGACCCAAGCAGGGGTTAACATCGAATGGGTAAATCTATTAGTATCCCGCCTACACTCAACATTCGAGAAAGAGGCTGCAGCACTTAATGCTCCCATTGAAACTAAAAACCAAGCACTCGATGACGATGGACGAATCGAATGGCAGAGCTTTGAACAAGAAATCCTCCAATCGATGGCCGAACATCTGTTTGCTAAATACCCAACCGAAATCTATTCCATGGTACTAGAACAAAAATTCTCTCCTTCCTTACAGCTAGAACTTTTATTTGTCATTGCAAAAAATAAATCCAAGTGGATCACCGAAAATATTGCTAGTTTGGGTGTGAAGGAGGAAAGAGATCGCATGGCTCTGCTTAAAATTGCCGTGAAACAATTAGTTCCCACCACAGCAAATACTGCCTTAATGACACGAATAAAATTACCGAAAACATATAACATTACTGATGAAGCCTCTGTGGTTGAAATCGCTAAAAATCTAGTTCAAAATTGGGCTGGATATATGCGCCATATCGATCTTTTGAAGATTAAAGATCAAAAACTTCTGACCCATCTCATCATCTATGCCATCCAGTGCAATCCATACAGCATTTTCCTGATGCCGAAAAACTCAGTAACAGATAAGCAATGCTTGGCCGATATTTTTCTTGCCTGCGTTAAAAAGGCCACCTATCCCGCTCAAGTTTTTTCTTGGATAGATTTTCCCATAGAGTTGCAATCCTTAAAAAAAGCTTTTCAAATGATCATGGGCCCAGAAAGTAATCTATTTGATAATCGATCGTATAGTATACCTGTAGATGATGTTATCCAAAATATGCAAATCTTTGCCAAGACAAAATTACCTGAATTAAATCTTGAATTCATCAAACAAATTATTGAAAAAAGAACCTTGTCTCAACATGAAATTAAAATTATGCTTTCGTGGTCGGCTTGGACATTGGAATCCATGACCAGATTACTTACCCCCGAGCAGTCGGACTGGTTAATGCAACACCGTCTGTTGGAACAAATATTAGAATATGAAGATCCCGTCATGCGCTATCAACTTGCTGAAGCTGCGATTCAGGTAGCCATGTCCCTGGCATGCAGAAACGAATACGAACAACTTAGCAACTCTTCAGTTAGACATACTCTGTTGGTAAATTTGATCCTAAGCCAAATGAAAATTCAAGGAATAGACATAGCAGAAACCTCTCAACAAATTACCAAACAGCGCCATTTTCGGGCATCGACAAACAAAAAATTATTAATAGAAACTCTCATGAAAATTCACGATTCCGCACAGTTATCCACTGCTGACAAAGAAAATTTGCTCCACCATATTTTCAATAGCGCCAAACAAAGCTCTGCAAACTTGTACCGCACCCAGGCTATGTTGGGTTTGGATCAAGCGGTATTTTTGAATAAAACATGCTTAACCAGCATCATAGAAGCTCAAAGCGCTGCTCAAAAGAGTGGCCTCGACGCAATCTTTCATAAAGAAGTGAATCTTGAAAATATTGACAAGTATGAGCTCCTATTTTCACGCAATCCCAGTGCATTTTTCATTTACGCCGGCAAAGTACATAATCTGCCAGAAGCTGTATCCTATAAAAATGATCTTCTCAAACACCTCAAGAACTATATTCAAGGAGCTCTCGATGGCAATCTTGAGAAGATCCGCTATGATAAGACAAATAATAAGCACCTTCAAACTGTATTTACTGAGAATAATCAGAAACTCCTTGAAATTTGGAAAAAGGGCGATGCAAGAGCATTGGACACGCTGCTCCCCATAAACCGGCAAAAAAAACATTTTGCTGGCCTAAAGTTACAATGTGAACAAGTGATTCTTAATAACCTTAACTATCTAAAATCCATTCCCTCTATAGATTATGTTGTCCGTTATCTTAAGGCCTCACCAAGTAAGGAGAAAGCGGAGAGAATCGCCATATATAGAGAGCTGAGTTCAGCCATTAAACAACAAAGAACACACCTAAAAGACAAGTCTTCTTCTGAGAAAAATCAGCAACTGCAGCAACTCCAATTTGCACAGCAAATTATAGACTTGGCACGACAAAAAATAGATATCGAAGAACAATCTTTTCTTACACGTGAAGACATGGAGAATTTCCAAGTACTCTATAGAAGTAAAACCCATGGGATTTTGCAGCAAATCGATAAAATTCGAGAAATGGGAAAGTTTATATGTCCTGACAACGAATTCCTTACCATCATGGATGGATTGTATGAAGAGATCCCCAAATTTATAAAATCAACTTCCTATGAAAACTGGACCCTTGCAGATACAGACAACCCACAGGACTTATTGTTGTGTGGCACAGAAGTAATAGGAAGCTGTCAAAATGTCAATAGCCATATAGAATACAATAAATGCCTTCCCGCTTATTTGATCGATGGAAAAAACCGCCTACTGGCCATAAAGGATAAAACCGGCAAGATCCGCATGAGAGCCATCTTTAGAGTCTTATGGGATGACAGAAATCGTAAACCTGTGCTCTTCATGGAAAAAATCTACCCAGAGGTAGCCCAGCAAGACTTGAGCAAGGTGTTGTGCGATTATGCCATCATGCGGGCCAAGGAACTTCAACTTCCCTTGATAACCAACACCTGGAGCGAGCCGTGTGGAGGCATATATGCTTCTTCTGTCTGTTCATTAGGAGGTCCAGCCCCCTTTGAATATGTCGATGCCCTCAAAGGTATCCAAAATAATAGCAGCTTTGATATTAAGAGTGCGTATATTCTATACCAGCCAACTTAGAGCCTTTGCATAAGCTCGAGCACTTTTCTAAGACGCAGTTTGACAGCTAGGTCTTTAGCTGTCAGACCTTCTTTATTCGGTATATCCCAGCGAGATCCTTTGCTGAGCATCAAGGTAATGAGCTCCAGGATTTTTTTTTCTTTTTGAGTACTTCCCAGATGCAATAGGGCTTTATGCAAAGGGGTGTTGCCTTTATCATCAACCGCATTGACTTCAGCTCCTTTTTTAATCAATGCTATGGCGGTAGGAATTAATTTACTCATCAGAGCCAGATGCAAAGGAGATATGCCTTGGCTGTTGGACTTATTAACATCGGCTCCATGTGCAATCAAAAAGTTGATCATGATCTCATGTTTCAGCTTAATGGCGTGGAATAAGGGAGTTCCCGCTTCTAAGGTACAGACATGATTCAAGGTGTTGATATATTCGGATTGCAGCAAATCATCTGCCATGGATTTAACCTCTTCAGATTCTTTAAGAAGAGATAACACATGAAACGGAGAGGGATATGTGTGCTGACCTTTCTTATAAAAAAAAGGCGCTTTTTTGGAGAGAAGCCACTTCACAATACGGGTATTTTTTTTGAATAGAGCATACGTCAGCAAAGAACCATACTCACTCAGATGGTGTACTTCCAGAAAGGGACAAGCGATAAGCAAGTCCAAGATTTCATCGGACTTTTGATCTATAATGGCTAAACCTAAAATAAAATGCGGGCTCATTTTTATTTTGGTGAGCATATGTTTAATGCCCACGAGGCAATTATGATAAATATACAATTTTAAATAACTCAAACCAGTTTTTCCTGACAGGTCACCCCCTTTCTTTTCCAACATATCGAGAATTTCCAAGTCAATCATTTTAAGACCTGGATTAACATTCCCTACATCGATTTCAGCATCCATCAGGATCAAAGTTTTTATCACTTCAAAGTCCTCGGCGAGTTGTGTAGGCAGCTTGATGTATTTGTCATGTACGCTTTCTGGAAAATTCTTAAGAATGGTTTGAATTATTTCGTTGCCTTTTTTACGGTTTTCGGCATTTATACGCCCTGTGAAATACAAAGCCGCATGCAATACCGGCAGGCCATAAAAATCTTTAGGTTTAGTTTTGGGGTGTTCTTTAAACCACTTTTCGACATCATCCACTATCTGATCAGAAATAGCCTGATACAATAGCAAGGTAGGATTTTTTACACCATCCCCTCTGGCCAAGTGCACCTGAATAACCATGTCGACCAACAAAATAGCTGCAAGGGGATATCCCTCAGAATTTTCCAGAGATTTTTTTAAGAGGGCAGCGATATCTTTGTTTAGAATCGTCTCTTCTTCAGCTTCAAGAATTCTTTCCAAATATTTGCTGTTTTTTAAAGGTTGTGTGTTAAAGGCTGCTGAAAAGGGACTCTCCCCCTTATGGTTTAAAGGCAGGTCTACAGAAACTCCGGCTGTTTTCAAAAATTTGAAAAGCTCTATATCATGCCTACGCATGACTAGATGCATGATGGCATCCCCTTCGTTATTTTGCAGGCCCAAGTCAGCGCCTCGATCTATAAAAAATTGAACCACAGGCTTAGGATCGCCCCCTACCGGCAATTGACTCAAATACGTGTGGAGATAAGCAGAAAGATTAAACTTCCCATTAATATCTACTCCATGCATTACCAACCACTTCGCGGTTTCAAGTTTGCCTGCCTGGATAGCATTCTGAAAAAGGAGATCTAGCTTGCAATATTTTGGATTGATATCTATGCCTGGAATTTGCAGGATGAAATCTAACATATCCATACCAGCCGCATATTCTAATACATTTATGTTGTCTTTGTCTTCTATCTGAAGGCTTGCTCCCCGTCGAATGAGAATTTCAATCAGAGGTTTTTGACAACTTAAAATCGCATTATATAACGGAGTTTTACCGCTTGCATCTTGCTCATTAACATTAGCGCCGGCTTCAATAAGCGTTTGGGCAAATTCGACGATTTGATCTTTTCCATACATACCTAACCAGAACAAAGGCGACTCTTTGTTCTTATTGGTTATATTCGGATCAGCCCCTCGTTCCAGACAAAATTTCATTGTTTCTATATCCTGCACATACACACATTGATGAAGTACCGTCGTTTTATTATCAGTAAACTGTTCATTGATGCGGACACGGGGATAACGAAGCAATTTCTTAATAATAGTCATTTTAGCTCCGTGCTTAAGAGCTTCTCCAAGGAAAGGATACTGGGATGTCTCGGCTCCAAACTCATGGTCGATAAAGAATTCACTTTTTATCCAGTCTTTAGTTTTTATCATTTCCATTAGCATCTCTGCTCCTTGCTTTCCGCGGACAGGGACATTTTTATTGAGCAGCCACTCTATAAACTCGATGCTAGTGTAACAAGCATAGAATAAGGGAGAATAGCCAAAACGATTGACATGATTGATGTTGGCTCCTTGTTCGATCAGCCATTGGGCTATATCCGTTTTCTTCTCAAAAATTGCCACCGTGAGTGCTGTCGAGCCATTCATATGTACAGCTTCCAGAGTCTCAGGATTTTCCTTTAATAGGGATTTTACTTTCTCTAGATCGCCATCTTTCACAGCAAACATAAGAGGGGTATGCGTAAATTCTCTGAGCAGGATTTGGTTTGATGAAGAGATCTGAGGCATATCAAAGGCAGAACAAAATATCTCATACCTATCTTTGATAGGCATACTGCAGAGCTCGGCCTCTAATTCATTCAATGTACCTTTTAGATGGAATGTTTTTGATGGATACGCATATTTATCTTTGAGTATAGCAGAATAGATCTTGGCTGCAATAGACGGCCTCCCCATAAAGAAAAAAGAATCTAATGCTTCGATGAAATCCTCATGGCTTTGTCTACCCGCTGTTATATGATAGAGCGCTTTATTGCCAGGGGAACTGCTAAAGGCCATCTGATAAATTGTCCTGATCCCTGCGTTGTGGCTAATTTTTTCGACTTTATCCTGCCTCCAACTGTACCCAGCAACTGCTTGGCGCTTGTAAACAAGTTTGGTAAAATCTGTTTCCCTCTCAGGTTGAAAAAAGACTTCACATTGCCTAAGACTCTGTTTTATGACTACACGAGAAAGCATTACGTTCTTTCCTTGGTATTGGCAACTAAAGTCCCCTATAAAATAAACTTTAGTGACGAATTGATCAAGATCTGTATCGAAACTAAAGATGTCTTCAAAGGCATTGAATGTCTCCTTAACGATGTCTTCCAAATGATGCTTGGAAGCGACGATTCCTTTGATGAGATGATGAGTGGCGCCTCCACGCGATAGCAATATCATCGGAAGGGTTGCCGATCCCTTTAGGATAAAAGGCACTATAGGTTCTGAAAACAGATAGGCTTTTCGTTCCAAGCTGCTATCCTCTAAAGCTGTCGGCCAATGTTCAGAGTGGCAGGAAGCCTTTAGTTTGTTAAATGCCCGGCTGACATCCAAAATCTCCTTGTCTTCGACAGCCGGATAAACCACTTTTGGGATGTCTTTTCTGTTGGAGGGCATCAGCAAGGCGCCTATATTCGTGAAATGACGTATAGTATAAGAATATTCATACAAAGACGATAATCTCTTCCTGTCTGCTGCAGTTAAAGAAAGAGGGTATGTTGTTAAAGGAGAACCTTTCCGGAGTGAAGGAAAGAGAATGTTGTTGGCTACTTGCAAGAGGCGGACGGAATCATATTCAGATTGCAAATCAGTATGTATCACGGTGGATACGTCAAAGGACGATTGAATGTAGATAGGACAAGGAACACTTTTATCGCCAAGATGAATCCTTGTGGAGAGAGTTCCCCCACTGTAGCAACTCATCAAATGCATAAAAGCCATATTTTTTTCTTTGAGAGATGTTAAGCTTTTGCGGAAGCACATCTCAGGCAAACCTGCAATAATTCCCGTTTTTTTAGGATTTAAATCTCCAGGATATCCGGGATATGTTCCATGCCCCCAGAAAGAAACTATGCGAAAAAAACGCTGTTTCTCAGTTTCATTCACGAGTAGAGTTCTGATATCTTTGTGGAATTTAAGAGGACGGGCAGAAGGTTTCAAATATTCTTCACTGTCCGCTAATTTGAAACTGTCTTCATGAAAGCCTTGGCTGCTTAAAGATGACCCTTTAGCAATCACAGCACATAAGTCTCCATCTTTTTGAATGTAGATATCATAATCCTTGAGGTTGAATTTCGGCCAGTTATCAAAATTTTTGGCATGCGCACAAAAAAAATGGCGGTTAATCAGACAAGGAATCCTTTGCTGCACAAGGTTCAACATATTGACAAGCATGCTTTCATTATCCGTTCCTATTGGGGAGGTCTCAATGATGACCCCCATTTTTATTGGTATAGGAAACTTCAGCAAAGAGTATATCGATGATTTCAATGCGATCAATGCTTCGTCAGGCTCGATCTGTGCGTACTTGTAA
Source organism: uncultured bacterium (assembly GCA_964390695.1). GTDB lineage: Bacteria > Chlamydiota > Chlamydiia > Chlamydiales > Parachlamydiaceae > CAWACC01. Next base: position 11,579 of record CAYMKI010000018.1, on the reverse strand, counting down.
AATTCTATCTCCAAAGCTTCATACATCCGGTCAAAATTCCAATCCTGCGAAAGGCTTTTGTAGGCAGAATCATAGATGGAAAGATCTTGATGAAGCTGATATCGAGGGAAATTATTCAAAAGAAGTTGCAAGTTCTCGATAAAAGCATGTTTGTTTTTAGGAGAAGCTGCCACCTGCAGGCAAATGCATTCGCGGGAAAAGGGTTTGTCTATCTTTTCTGTAACAGGGTTAAGCAAGCTTTCAAATTTATCAAATTGAGCATGAATTTTTTTTTGAATCTCTGCTCCTTGAGATGCGGAATCAGCGACACAACGAGCTTTGATCTCTTTGATCCATTTTAAATTTCTTGAATTTACTAGATCTCCATGAGCAGAAATATAGCTAATTATCTTTATCATGCGTTCTTCTAAAGTACCCACGGCTGGAGAAACTTTCGAAAGACACAGTTGATCATTCACCACCGAGGCCTTTACAGCTGGATCAGCCAATTGTTTTAGAAAATAATTAAATTTTAATAATTCTATATTCATATCCGCCATCTCCAATTTCTGACTAATCACCATCTTTCATAGAATGCAAAAAGACGAACCACAGAGCCCACAGAGATATATAAATGTGCAAGTTCGATTAGTTTTCTTCATATTATGATCCCTCTGTGCACTCTGTGGGCTCTGTGGTTCACAAGTTACACTCTAGGTACCTTGCTGAATAGTTACATGAAATTAAATTTTAATTAGATGATTCTAATATTCAAAAACGAATACGATAAATGATTATTAAATAAAGCACAACAGCGCAGCTCAGGCAATACCTATAAAATTAGCTGCGAAATAATAAGAACATTTGCTAGAGTGATCCTCTTCAATTCACGCTCATAAGGAGGCATATGAATACTATCGGAAAACACACGCTAGCCTATTTGACACCAGGCTTGGCGGAAATGATCAGTGTAACAGCAAATGAAGCGGGTAACTTGGCTTGGCATGGTCTTATAAAGCCCGTTAAATTTTTCAGAAACTGCGTGTATATCAGCGCCCCCGCTGCCGTCATATCGGCCCAAAATAAAGATTTGGATCGAACATCTGAAGTGCGCATGCTTGTTACCGGCCTTTTTTTGGTAGTATCTGCAGCGGGCTATTCTAATAGAGCTTACAAATGCGCGAAAACATATGATGGTTTTGCTCGACAATATATCCGAAAAGATCTTCCACAACACTATTATAATAAACGTTTCATATATACCAGGGCCGTTTGTGCCACCGCAGGCGTTTTTGCCGGGATATACTTAATGGAACGCGGTGTAGAAGCTTGCATCCGCTATGCCGGCTCTTTCAAAAAATCCTAACAAACGGGTACACATGCTCTTCCGCCGGCTTCACTCGGCGGAAGGAACCTTTTTCCAAGCTTTGATGACCGCTTGGAAATCCCTTTGCAGGATTTTGGGCGTTTTGGGATCGGCTGCCAAAGCCTTGAAAGCCTCCTGCTGTGCAGCTTCTTGCAGGCCTTCACATACTAAGATCAAATAGATGGCCAAAGCCGGATCTTTCATCACTTCAGGGTCTTGCAACAGCTTTAAACAGGTCTTGGTGACTTCAGGGTCTTCCTTGAAAGCCATTAAGGCGATAGCCGCCTTTTCATTGTCGACATTATATGGCTTGCCTTTGACCACGGTGAGTAAAAACTGCTTAGCGGGCTCACCTATAGCTTTCAATGCTTCCAAAGCCACATCATCGTCAAAAAAATCGCTTTGGCCTATCGATTCAAACAAACTGATGATAGCGCGCTTGTCGCCGATTTGACCTAAGCACTTGATGGCTAAAAGAGGGGCTAATCCATATCCCGGAAATAGGGGATCTTGAAAGTCGGGTGATTGTATCAATTCCAATAAGTCAGGAACGATACCCGACTTTTCGGCTACAATCGCGGCTATCTCAGCCACAGCTTCTTCATCTTCGGTGAGGATTAGGTCGGCAATCTTTTTCGGGTAGGGGCTGACGGGATTTTCGATCTCATAAAGCTGCCTAAGGTCTTTGTAGGCTTTTTTGGATCGAGCTACTTTTTCAGCGTCTGCTCCTGTCAGCATGACAGCCGCCAAGTTTTCCTGCATGGCATTTTCCATATCGCGCAAAGCCAGGATTTTCTCTAGCTCAAATTCGGGATACACCCCCTTGCCGCCTTTTTCATAATATTCCAGCATGATCTCAAAGCTGCCGCTGAAGTGAGCATCTCTGTGCATGAGGATAGCCACATCCGTGGCATCGGCTAAGTGATATTCTTCAAATTCTTCCTGACTATCTTCTTTCATATTCTTGACTTTATAGGTTAGCTGATTTTAAGGTAGATTCCGCATGATAGCTGGAGCGCACAAAAGGCCCGCAATACATGTGTTTAAATCCTAACGAATAGCCATACTCTTCATAGGCCTTAAATTGCTCGGGTGTGACAAAGGCTTTGACTCGTAGGTTATGGCGGTGCGGCTGCAGGTATTGGCCCATGGTCACGATATCACATCCGGTGCGACGAAGATCTTGCAAAGCCTCCTCTACCTGCTGCGCCGTTTCTCCCAAGCCGACCATTATACCCGATTTGATCAGCATATTCAAGGGCCTATTTTGGTGGGCAAAGGACAACACCTTTAAGCTGCGCTCATAGGTGGCCTTATGGCGCACCGTCGGCGTCAGCGTCCTAACGGTTTCCAAGTTATGATTAAATATTTCCGGATGCGCATCCAAAACAATCTGAAGGGATTCTTCACGACCGCAGAAATCGGATGTCAACACTTCTATGGTCGACTCAGGCGATCTTTTTCGAATTTCATGCACTACCTTGGCTATGTGGGCTGCGCCCCCGTCGGCCAAATCATCTCTTGCCACCATAGTGATCACTACATGCCTAAGGCCTAACTGCAATACGGAATCGGCTACCCTTTCCGGCTCCTGCTGGTCCAAAGCTACAGGCGTTTGGGTAAAATCTATATTGCAAAATCCGCAAGCGCGTGTGCAAGCATTGCCCATCACCAAAAAGGTAGCGGTTTTTTTGGACCAGCATTCTAAGAGATTCGGGCATTTGGCTTCCTCGCATACCGTATGCAGGCGATTTTTTTGGATGATCTCGCCGGTATGCCATAGCTCATTGCCTTTAGGCAGTTTTCTATGCAGCCATGACGGAAATCTGCCCAATCCAACGGCTTTAGCTTCATCGGAGGCTTCCGGATTAGCAGGAAGGACATTCAACCTGTTTTTGGGCTTGGCCTGTGCCAAGGGGTTCAGCGATTCTTTTTCGATCATGATTTCTGCAACCTGCTCTTTTTAGGGGGAAAATGCAAAGGCGCCTCGCTGGCCACTAAAGCCGCTTCCAGCCACACTTCGGCTAAAGTGGGGTGGGCGTGCAAGGTCTCTGTTATGCTTTCTAAGGTTAGTTCATTGCTGATAGCCACCCCCATCTCAGCTATCAAAGAAGAGGCATCATGCCCCACCACTTGCGCGCCGAGAATTTGCCCGGTCTTTTTGTCGGTGACGATCTGGGCAAACCCCTCCGTCTGCAAGGAAGCCTGCGATTTCCCTAGGGCCTGGAAGGGGAATTCGCCTGCGGTAGCGTTATATTTCTGCTCCAAGGCTTGCTCAAGGCTCAAGCCTACCGTTGCTATTTCCGGATGAGTAAATATCACCGATGGGATGGCATTATACCTCATATGCGCCGTTTTGCCTGAAGCATTATCGGCAGCCACCAAGCCTTGGTGCGTAGCCACATGCGCCAGCCACCATTTAGAGGCGATATCTCCAATAGCATATATCCCTTCGATATTGGTTTGCATCCTGTCGTTTACCGCTACGAGTCCATTCTCGTGGACTTTTACGCCTGTTTTTTCCAAGCCGATGGCGTTGGTGTTCAGCTGTCTTCCTACAGAGACCAAGACTATATCAGCCGACAATGTCCTATCTCCTGGCAGATAAATGTTGACCTTATCATCTAACGATTCCAATCGCTGCACCGCTATGGATGTTTCGATCTGAATGCCTTTTTTTATAAACGCTTTGGTCAAAGCAGCAGAAACCCCGAGGCTTTCCATGGGAATAATCCGAGGCATCAGCTCCAAGATAGTCACTTGCGAACCAAGCATAGCAAACAAAGAGGCAAATTCACATCCAATCACTCCCCCTCCGATAATGGCTAACTTTTTGGGGACTTCTTGAATTTGCAGCAAGGAGGTAGAGTCGTGCACACGTCGGTAATCGAAAGGAAAAGCGGGAATATTCCGCGGCTCCGACCCGGTGGCTATGATGATATTGTCGGCTTCCACGATGACGCTCTCTTCGCCGCTGACTTTCAATCTATGGGGCGCGTCGAATTTTCCAAAACCGCGGATCAAGGTGACTTGGTTAGACTTTAAGAGTCCCTCTAAATTTTTGCATAATTTCTCCACAAGTCTGTTTTTACGTTCCACCATCTTTTCGTAATTGAAACGTATATCCCCCACCACGATGCCAAACTCTTCGGCTTCTTTGACTTTTTGCAACACTTCGGCATGAGCTATCAATGTTTTAGAGGGAATGCAGCCGCGATTCAAGCATGTGCCGCCAAGCTGTCTGGCTTCTATTAAAGCCACTTTTTTGCCATTTTGCGCGGCCCTAATGGCTGCAGGATATCCTCCGGGACCTCCGCCTAAGACGGCTACATCGAACTTTTTTATTTGATCTTGCATAATTATTACTTCTAATCACCTGGTTTAATCGTCGTAAATGGCAAAAACATTATACCGAAATTGCCGCGTTCTCTCCAACCAAGATACCATTGTCCCTTATATTTTTGCGAATAAAGAAGTCTTAAAAAAATATAAGGCTTCCAGCCATGAAAACCTAAAAAAAAGAAGGTCCCCTTGCGGAAGTTGCCTTCCGCCTTTTTCCTATACTTGAAAAATCCCAAAGATCCATACTCCATCTTGATCAGCGCAAATTCACTTTGCGGTTTACAAGCGCTGCCTATGGCGTAAAAACAAAAGTTGTGCAAAGGGTTGCGGCATGTCCACCTCATCGCTTTAGTACAGCTGATGGGAGCATCTAATCGGTATTTAGCATTCGGCCCCTCTCCAAAAATTCCATCGTCGTCATTGCCAAACAACAGCCACGTGGTCCAATGCCCCAGATCATAAGGCCGGATCTGCGACCGGTGGCGCGGAATAATATGATACAGCGGATGCTCTAAAGCTTCCTTTTCCCTCCTCCCTTGCAAATCATCTGCTGTTGTTTCTTGGGGAACAGCTGCAAAAGTCTCGGTGGGAATTTTATACGTCGCACACCCCGGCAGCAAAAAAACTAAAAAAATGGCAAGGAACTGTAGCTGTAAATTGGCTTTTCTGGCAGATTGATGATTTAAGGGGGCGTCCATGGGATGTTCCCTGATTAACTCGACTTTGTACAACTGGACTTTTGACAAATTTTAGGCATTTATGACGAAGTGCCTTCCAGTTTTATGTGGGTTGTGTA
>CAYMKI010000018.1:0-6086 GCA_964390695.1 uncultured bacterium | reverse complement strand
GGCGCCCCATAAAACACCCCCCCAAATATAAACACCCCCACACAACCCACATAAACTTGAGAAGCCACGAGTCAGAAATGCCGAAAATTTGTCAAAAGTCCAGTATAAAGTTGAGGGTTAAAGCAAAGTTTAAATTGTAGCTGTTTATGTCCATGAAAACCAAGAAAAAAATCTGTTGGAATTGCGAAGGCAACGTCGCCATAGACAATGAAGTCTGCCCCTATTGCGGAGTGCATGTCAACCTAACCCCTATCGAGGGAACCGGTCCTCAAAAAAATGCCAGCTTGGCCGCGCCTTTCAAACCGGCTACGGTGAATACAGCAGAAAAACAGGCTCCCAAAGCGCCCTATTTGTTCCAATCCAAAGACCCGGCTACAGAAAATAAAGAACCTCTCGAGCCTCCTAAAAATACCGAAGAAGAACCTCTTGCCGATTTTCTCCAAGAAAGCTTGTTGACGCTCTTGTCCCTTCTGATCGGCGGCGTCTTGCTGATCTTTGGCTGCATATTGTTCCTATTTTCCAACTCCGAAGGGATCTTTACCCTCAGCTGGAATGGGAAATATTGGTTTATTTATACCCTCATCAGCATCCCTCTGCTGTACTTAGGGTGGCGCTCTCTTTCCAAAATCAGCGACAATTAAAGCCCATCTTGCCCACATTATTTAGATACTGTTTTGGCTATAATTTGACTGGATGAAGATACGACATCAAAAGATATTACATCCTCTAGGAATTAAAAACAAACAGCTTAATGCATTGTAGATATAATTATAAAATTAAATGAGCTTTGAAAAGTAGGACAGATATAAATTAGGGGGCACCCAAAAAAAACACATATTCTTGCAGATTATTCTAGTTTTAATTAGAATATTTTTATTAACTAATTTAAACTAAGGTTTTTATGCAAATTTCAAATCAATTCAATCCCTATAATACTTATTTCGATCCAAATAATCCAATCGCTCAAACAAACACAACGCCCGATACAAAAGCCGTTACAAAAGCGGAACCTCAATTAGCCCCTTTAGCCCCTTGGCAAGAAAAATTTATTGAAGCGGCTTTAGAGCGTATGAAGAGAGTCCCTGTACCCCCGGTGCAACTGCCGGAACAAAATGATGCCTTTATTAAAACCGTCAAAAGCGCTGTCTACGATCATGCTTACACATCTAATGGACAAGGCGGAGAACACCGCTGGGTGGCCACGAAAGATGTCCCTGGCTTTTTGTTCAAATCCAAACTTCCAAAGGACTACCAATGTAATACAAATATGATCGCCAGGGCGGCTTTAGCAGAAGAAGGCCGGAAGATATGTGAAGAATACGACCTGTACCTGCTATATGTACCTCAAAGCGCATTGTTAACATCTGATGAGAAAGTGCTTATCGAGGAAAAACTCGATATCAAACATGAATGGCGTGAACAAAAAAACCTGTATCGATGGGTCATAAGCGAACCCCGCCTTGAATCTTATGCTAAAGAATTCTTGCGGCAGCTGATTATTTTCATCGTCAAAATGAGGTATAATGATGTCAAATATATCAACAATCCTTTAACGAATGATGGCCGTGTGGGCCTGATAGACCTTGACAAACGAGGATATGGTTTTGTGGGCTTCGAAAAATTTCATGGCATTTTCCATATTATTCCTTTGAAGTGGTGGGATGAATATGCCTCCCAAGCTATCTCCTTGCTGTCTGAAACCGATCGGGAATATTACTCCGAACGCATCGCTAAACTCAAGACCTATTATACAGATCTTGAAAAAGATCGTGCCGCTGTTCAGAGCTTTTATGCCAACAAACAAATAACAAATCACCACCAACCTGTCCAATTTGACGAGAACCTTTTGAAAGATCAGCCCGACCTGATAGCTAAATGTGCCAAAATGCTCATTCAACAAATCAATACTGACATTAACCATACTCGCAAAGGCTTAAAAAAAGGGCGAAGATTAGATTTTAAAGACACTCAGCTCCCGCGCGGTGTCAAAGATTACTGGGAGTTTAGGCTAAATATTTTGCCCAAGACTTTAGAAATATTGAAGAACTTGGGGATAATTTATTCTTATTGGCAAGATCGAAACACTGCTAATCTTCAAGTTGTTTTCTAAGCTTTATACCCAAACGACCTGTCTATTTGGGTATAGACCAAGCACGTTCCGCATCGATTACCTATGTGATTGACATAGGATGTTCCTACAATAGGTCTTTAAAACCGGCATTGCCATGCACTCGTTGCCAGTCGGTGCGGAATTTGTGCGCAATTTTTTCCAAAGCCTCAGAATCTGCCGTCCATGTGCTGTATAAATCTTCCTTGAGAGTCACGGCATCCACTCCTATTTCGGCACAAAAAACGATATCTTCGATATGCCTCAGAGACGCCACAAGCAGTTTACTTGGATAACTATTCATCTTCAATATATTTTGGATGGTTTGCAAAGAGCCCCTAGAATTGCCACTATCGCCCATATGAGAAAAATAAGGGGCTATGAACATGGCCTCGTGGCGAGCAGCTAATAAAGCTTGTGCAGGAGAAATCACACCGGTAGCTAAAAAAGGAATTTTTTGTTCTTTCAACTGCCGCATGGCCAATATGCCGTTGATATTCACGGGTATTTTTACTATGAGGCGTTGTGAAAAAGCAAAAAGACGCTGCGCCTCGTCTATCATACCGCTAACATCCTCTGCTACTACTTGGACAGCAACCAGTCCTGGTTGTACCTCCAATATAGCTTCTAGGGTATGCTTCACATTTTTCGCGGCGGCTAAAAGACTTGGATTAGTCGTGACTCCGCTGATCGTACCCAATTTCTGGGCTGCTACGATAAATTCCAGGTGGATGCTGTCCAACCAAATTTGCATATCTCACCTATTAGCTCGTTTTTTTTGGGGTTTTATAGAGAATAGGGTGCTCTTCTATCTTGCTCAGCCATTGCGGAATTTCCGTGCTAGGAAGATGCATCCAAAACGAACGTAGGTGAAGGGTATTAGGCGCTCGGTTTTCTTTTGTAGCTTTCATCAATTCGTCAGCTATAGCCTCATTATGATATTCAAATGTAGATCGCAGTCCCAATTTATAGTAAAAGCCATGCGAACTCCCAACCGCATCTAGTTGTATGCGTCCCTCACAGTTCTTTCGCAGGCCATATTCCATTGCAGCTTGCATTAAAACCGTACCGATTCCTTTATACTGGCTTTTGTGTGTAGCATTAATAGTATCCACAAAAATGCGATTAGCTTTTGCTACCGCATTTTCATTTCCATAAGCTGCAATACCACCCCAATCCCAGTGGGCTGGGACATTCAGCGTTTTACTCCCATATTCACCACTGGGTAGCACTCTCAAAAATCTAATTTGTATATTTCCTAAACAAGATGGAATACCTTTTGTTTGATCTTTTAGGTAAATATTAAATCCAACCTGATCTTTTCTTAATTTATATTGGGTGATGACAACTTCGTGGAGCGAGGCATCTGCCAATTTTGTTAATCGAGATTGCCCCACCACCTTACCTCCATACATTAAAAACGAAGTAGTTGGATTAAGAGGCATCGATATTTCACATGTGTTATTCATTAAGTCTCCTTTATCTCATGATATTTACACGATGTTTGAAAGAAACCAAACAAGAATGCAAAGACATGTCAATGGGAGATTTTATCATAACGGTATTTTGTATCATAATAGATGATGAATAAAAAGAATCTCTATCTATCAGCTTGCCGATTTTGAATAGCAAATGAAGGAAGGTGGTGAATATTCACTTTTTGTCTTGATTTACTTCAGATTTTATTTCATAATTTTTTCCCAAGGCAATTATTTATTCCAAAACAATCCATAGATCATATTATTAAATCATATGATTTTTAAAAAAAGCCTCTAATATTAGGAGATATAATGACAAACCCGCTCTCGATACAGCCATTTATGGCGCGAATTTACAACCACTGTGCTCCTCGTGCACAGCAGGCCTTGCACGTGGTTTCCAAAATCTGGAACCAATTACCAGACTTCATCGACTTCCAAACAATGGCGCGCCACCGAGTGACCGCGTTAAATAACCTAATCAAAATACATGGACAGAAACACTTTGACTACCATCTCTCTATAGAAGATATTCAGGAGGACCTGCTGTTTTATAAGCAAGATCTACTAAATCATCTGCCCAAAGCTAAAAAATGCTACGCAAGGCTGCCCATTGAATTAAAGCACCCGTTTTCCTCTCAAATCAAATGTGTGTCTTTGCATAACATTCGCTTTGAACTGATCAAGACTTTGCCCAAATTTCTAAAGGGAACACGCGATGAGTGTATCGATTATATTTCTTCAGCCATCGTCAAATCTTTTGCCACAAACGCCTGCGATGAAGCGCATTTAATTTTAGATTTTTCCCGTTCGGTTAATGCCTTTAACGACGTCTTCCCAAAGGTGATGCACACCTTAATAGAGAAAAAAGACTATAAAATCGCGCTGGATTTGCTCTTTCTAGTGCACTCATGCCCCGGTTTAGAGGATAAAAAACCGACCATTCTCGACTTTTTAAAGATTATGCTTAAAAAGGTAGCCAACACAAACCCCTCTTCAACAATCGAAATAAACGAGCAGCAAATATTGATCCATGGCATCTCACAAATTATACAAAGTATGAAAGACCAAGGCCCACAAGTTGAAGAAATCAAAGATGGTGAAGAAAACAATTCTGCAATTAATCAGATCTCAAACACAACAGGATCCTCGAATGAGCGCATCATGGAGGTCAATACTCGCCAAATTGAAACTTCCTCTCCAAGCTCTTTAACCGCCGAGCACCCTCCCGAAATCTCTGCAGATATTGCCTACGATTCCGCATTATCTAATTGGATTGATCTTTTTCAAACAGAAGTGCAAAAATCCAATAATGGATTAAATGAAGAATCCTTTGATTTGCTTTTATGTCTTGCCACAACGTTCCCTATTCCTTCTGATAAAGCAAAAGCTCTAAATATCTTGTTGACACACATTCAAAAAGGCCCACTTATCCGCCTCGACTGGATTCGCAATATCGAAAGCAATCTGAAAGACTGCAAAGGTTATAACGACCATACACACTCTCCTTTGAGCCATCTTCATACCAATGAAACCTTGACATCTACTAGCCATAAAAAACCGCATGAAAACATCGTAGAAATCCATGAAGATGACAATCTATTCGCTAATGAGTCTCTAGAAAATGAACATATAGACCAACAGAATAATACCTTTGGCCTAAGTGCTGCAGAGCTGTATGAATTGGAAGTGCAGCAAGCCGGCAATTCGTTCGACAGAGATGATTTTGAAAATTTGCGTACAACAGCTTTAAACATGCCTTCTGAGGTTGAAAAAAACACTGCCCTGCAAACACTGCTTAAAAGCGTGCGAGAGCATGAATTTTACCATCCAGTCTGGATTGAACGCCTCGAAAAAGATTTAGGCATCTACCAACATGAATATGACGATGCAGACTACTACCCATCAAAGAAAAAAGACCCTAATCGTATAAAAAATTCAATGGACAAATTTTCGATTACAACCCGATCCACCCCAAACAACACGAAAACCGTCAAAAAACAGGAAGAAAATGTAGGCACGCCCCTCGATTGGTTTGAAAAGGCTCTAAATACGCCAATAGAGACCGAAAGAGATTACTGGTGTAATAAATTCTTGAGTCAATATGCTACCGAAGTCAAAAACACGTCCGAGGCCCTTGCGATGATCCAATCCATAGAAAACGTCGAGAAAAGGGATAATATGCTATTATTGCTTTTTATGCTACTTAGAGATATGCATACCGTTTATCCGAACAACGATACTTATGAATATCACATGGCCTTAGTCAGCAGTTGCATAACCAATACATCTCTCTTGAATTCCATCTAGACCTGCTGTTGCCTCTTACTTGCCCCTTTACCCAGGGGCAGGTTGGGTTTGAATAACACCAACCAAGACCGGTTTGGCCTTTGGAGAATTGGAAGCGTTTACGGGCTCCAGCACGCCCCTATTTCTTACTCTCTTTACGCGACGTGCGACTTTTCTATGCGATCCTTTCTAGCGTTTCGCGCCAGAAAAGG
>CAYMKI010000017.1:26404-34646 GCA_964390695.1 uncultured bacterium | reverse complement strand
TCTCTATGGAGAACGCGTGTCGCTATTTTATTTTCTCGTGCGTAAGCCCTGGATGACGGTGCGCAACTTTTTCGGCTATTAGACTTATTCCAAGAAGGCGCTGGCCGGGGTTTAGCTCGACCAGCACATTATGCAGTCCAAATTAGCCCAAACCGATTCTTGCCATTGTCTCGCGTACTCCGTCAAGATAGGAATTTGAATCGATACGTAAGGGTCCCAGCAAGCTAAGTACATCATTGTAGATACCAGGAGCTCTACCGCCGAGGATGCGCACGAACTCACTTCCAGCTATCCCTAGAGCCCAGAAGCAAACAACACGATACAACAAGGAAGTTAAAGGAAGGTTTTGATAAGGCCTTACGCCATAGTGAGTGATGGTTTTAGCCCCTTTTTGCACCCAGCTATCCTCCGTAGGTTGGAACCCAACGCTTTTGAAAGCACTACTTAAACCTCTCATTGCCATTTCTCCAACCAGCATGATGTTAATTGCATTTGACATAAACGCGGGGATCCTCAATAAACCCGTCACGCCTCTTCCAAAAACGCCTTCTCCAAAAACATAATTAATGGCTACTCCCGAAGCAAGTCCGTTCATTGTAAACTCCTTGTAAAGACAATTGTAGATTCAGATTCAATATATTTTTTTAATCCAACCGAATTCTCAACACGAGGTTCGATTTGCGCTACACCATAATAAAATATATATTTTACTGCAAACACATTCTTAATCTATTCAACCCAATGAATAAGCGGGTTGAACTAAAAGTGAAAATGGTATATGTTTTCCTTAAACAGCGGAGCAAACCATGTCGGCCATGATCGAAAATTCCATCAAAAAACTCAACCACAAGCACAAGCAGCCTCCTCACAAACCTTTTCATCCTGTGGACATGAGCCGAGTGGCAGCTATCATTTTAGGCGGCGGACAAGGCACAAGGCTATTCCCCTTGACCCAGTCACGCTGCAAACCTGCTCTCAATTTTGGCGGGAGATTTCACCTCATCGACGTGCCCATATCCAACGCCATCAATTCAGGCATCTCCACCATCTACGTCATCACGCAATTTTTGTCGGCCTCACTGCACAGGCATATCTTTAAGACTTATCGGCATGGCATCCATTTCAACGGCCTGATCGAAATGCTGCCTGCGGAAGAAAAGCCCTCGAAGAAAGAGTGGTTTCAAGGCACAGCGGATGCAGTCAGGCAGAATCTGCAATACTTTATAGAGACGCCTGCCGACTATTTTCTGGTATTATCCGGTGACCAGCTTTACCGGCTAAACTTTCAGAACATGCTGAAAACCGCATTAGATACACATGCAGACCTCACCATAGCATCTATAGGCACGAATGCAGAAAATGCCACTCGCATGGGAGTGATGACAGTGAATAAGGACCAGTTTATCACCAACTTTGCAGAAAAGCCCAAAGAACCGGCCTTGCTGAAACAGCTGATTTCTTCCCAGAAAACTTTCAAAGACTCCTCTTACCAATTTGACCTTTCAAATCCCTACCTGGCTTCTATGGGCATTTATCTTTTCCGGCGCGAGGCCCTATTTGAAATTTTAGCTGAGGACCCTCGAGAAGATTTCGGCAAGCACCTGATCCCCGCCATGGTATCTCGAGGAAACACCGCTGCACATCTTTTTCAAGGGTATTGGGAAGATATAGGTACCATAGATTCTTTCTATAACGCCAATATAGCCTTGACGGAGGTCGTACCCCCCTTCGACTGTTACAACGAACGTTTTCCGATATTTTCCGATACCACCCATCTGCCCGGCCCCAAAATCCTTAATGGCGATATCAAGAACTCCATCATTTGCGAAGGCTGCATCGTCGATGCGGAGCGCATCACGCGCAGCATCTTGGGTCCGCGTACCGTAGTCAAAAAAGGCAGCGTGATCGAGAACTCCTACATCATGGGCAATAAGCATTATCATCCCCCGATGCATGCCCATCAAACCCATGAGGAATTGTACATCGGAGAGCATTGCACATTGAAAAAAGTCATTCTGGACAAACACGTGCATATCGGGCATGGGGTCAAGTTGATAAACAAAAAAAATCTCAAGCACTTTGATGGCGATGGCATCTACATCCGCGACGGCATCATCGTCGTTGCCAAAGGCACCTCGATACCCGATGGATATGTCTTATGACCGATTTTAAAATACAGCCAAAGGTGTGGGCTATTGCCGACCTCCACCTCGCGTTCGGAGTTCCCGGCAAAGCTATGGATGTCTTTGGCGAGCCCTGGATAGGCTATGCGGACAAAATAAAAAAACATTGGGAAGAAGCCATTGCACCCCAGGACTTAGTGCTTATTCCCGGCGACATTTCTTGGGGCATGAAACTTGAGGAAGCTAAGCAAGACCTCGAGTGGATCCACGCCCTCCCCGGCACTAAGGTATTGCTCAGGGGCAATCACGACTATTGGTGGTCTTCGCTGAAGCAGATAGAGTCCATCCTCCCCTCTTCAATGCATCTGGTGCAAAATAACGCTTTTCACTGGCATGATGTTGTCGTTGGCGGAGCTCGTCTCTGGGACACCTCAGAATACGCCTTTCATCCCTTTATCGACTATGCACCCAACCCTCGCGCCAAGAAAATGGTCGAAGAGGACAAATCCGATGAAGCCGCCAAAATCTTTCAGAGAGAGCTAGGCAGACTGGAGATGAGCTTGAAGGAAATGGTCAAAACCAAAGGCAAATATATCGCCATGACCCATTATCCCCCTATTGGGGCAGACCTAGGCGCATCGCTCGCTTCTGCTCTCCTCGAAAAGTATGGGGTAGAGATCTGCGTCTTTGGTCACTTGCATAATGTCAAAAAAAATAGCCTGCATTTTGGAGAAGCGCGCGGGGTTCGTTATTATCTAACGTCAGCCGACTATCTGGACTTTAAGCCTATTGAATTATTCAGCCTGTGAATCATAAAACAACTTGTTGATAATATTTTTTTTTGCATATCATACAACTAGTCAGACTAGTCATATAAAGGGACGAGTTGATCCCAAGATTCCAGAACCGCATTTTATCTATTAATCAGGATGTAGCCTTGACTTGGGGAAGCATGATGGGTGTAAACAAACAACGCGGCATCCTTATCCCAGCAATGGAGGGGTTGATTGCTGCCACTGCTATTGTACACAACCTTACAGTTATCACAGAAAATGTAAACGATTTTATTGATACCGGTGCGAGGCTATTCAATCCCTGGCAAAATTAACCTCCTAACAATCTGAACAACTTCCATTCAAAACCTTAAAAACACATGCCTGATTGTAGCAGCCTTACAGGCCGCTATAGATGATGAACACCCAACCCAGGGCGATGCCCTGGGCTATTACGTTGCAGCCCTTCGGGCTGGTGAGAGGGTCGTATAGATGATGAATACCCAACCCAGGGTGATGCCCTTGTCATCACCCATTTAATTAGAAAATTTATTATAAGATAACCTTTTAACAAAAGGATCTCTGGTGACTATTCACAAACCCTCATAAAATAATAAATTAAAAACCACAGAGCCCACAGAGGAATATAACAAAGAGTTTGCAGCAAATGAGTGCCTCACAGAACAAGACAGCTGCTTTCAGCGCCCTCTATCGTGAAATAACTTGGATCTTCGTTTTATATTTCAAACACAGATTTGCAGAGTCGCTGATGCTCAGAGGGTTCATTCAAACCCGACGGGTTTGAATGACAGCGCTAAAATTGTGCGCTTCGCGCGCAATTTTAAGTTGTTGCTTCTTATGCCCTTACTCCGCGTCTCTGCGCCTCCGCGCCCTCTGCGTTGAACTTGAAGCAATAAGGGTATCTTATAATTAATTTTCTAATAAAATGGATAATGACAAGGATGATGCCCTGGGCTATTACGTTGCAGCCCTTCGGGCTCGTGAGAGGGTCGTATAGATGATGAATACCTAACCCAGGGCGCTGCCCCGGGTTAGCACGTTCCAGCCCTTCGGACTGGTGAGAGAGTCGTATTAAGAATGACTTAGCGGATTGGGCAGGCGCCGGTGGCGCAAGCCATATCGGAAAGTTCATCGTCAGTGACATCGATACCTGAGTAGTCAATGTCTTTCAACTTTGAGGCATACGCTTCATAGACTTCTTTGGTGACCACCTCTTGAGGCAAGTAGGCATAGCCTAAATCCTCAGCGTTTTTGGTCGGATCGTTGCGGAAGAGGAAGGAAACACCTACATAACAATCCCAATTTTCAAGGAACCAATCGATAATGGCAGGCACTTCGGAAGGGTCATAAGAGATCGTGTTGGACACATTTTGCTCGCACCACGTTTCCTGTAGAAGTCTATACCACTCCAACTGCTGGACAGCTGAATCGGCGTTGATTTCCACCTCTTCGACTTTGCCATTCTTTCTTGTGACCACCTTGCGCGAAAACGGTATGTTGTCGTATTTAACCGGGAATTTCACCAATACCGACTCAGGTTCAAAGGGTTTTTCGATCACATCATAGCCGGCAGCTAGGAACTTTGCTATCAAGGGATCATGCTTAGAGAAGGTGATGTTGTTGAAAATGTATTTTCCTAAGGGCATATGAACGCCTTCGGGTACTTCGCCCCATTCTTTAGTGCCCATGATTTTGCTGACGGTTCCGCTGGGTTTGACGCAAGTGACGTTTTTGGGCAGAGGTGCATTCAGTTCATTAGCCATGCTATAAGCCGCGCTGACGGTGATATTGCGCATTCTCTTGAAGTCATAGCGGGTGAGGTCCGGTCTGGCGCGTATACCTGTCAGGCCTACACCGCAAAGATGCAGAAACTGGTTGTTCAAATGCCAAGCTTCCTGCAGTATTTCGTCGCGTAAATTGACCATAGTTTGACGATAGTTCATGCGGCCTGCCAGATATAACGCTCTCTCCAGTCCCACTTTGTCGCCTTTGAAAGCCAGCACATTCACCTCTGTCAGGTTGCAGAAGCTCTTGTTACCCAGCAAAATTTCAACGCAGGGATTACAGCCTTTGAACCAGGGAGCTCGTCTTTCTGCCTCGGCGGCATTGATAAAGCCCGGTTCGGAGCCGCCCGCTTCCATCATCAGCTGGAAGATTTTCTCAAATTCTTGGCGGGTGGGCTTATTTCTAAACAAAAGGCTATTGTTCGATTGCTGGCGGTGGGAGTTGCCTTTCAGCCACCACTCTTTTTTAGCCAAAGCGAATTCTTCCCATTCAGGCTGGCCGTATTCAAACAGGGCGATCTGGGCCGAGCGGCGGCTGGACAAGATCGTGCCCAACCAGTTGACGATATCCAAAATATCCATGCGAGTTAACAGCTGGTCAGCGCGGTCGGACAAAATTTTGGCTATGGCTTTAAAAGCTTTGGCTATTTGCTCATCGCCGGAAGAGATCCAGCCGTAGCCTTTAAGGCGTGTGCCGGCGGGCCGTATTTCGGAAAAATCGAGGATCAGTGTTTTAGCCGGAAATTTACCAGCCACCAGCTTGCCCACAGCTTTTGCCCAGGCTATGGCGGAGTCGCCCACTTTTATCGTCCATGTGCTGGTCTCGGGGTCAAAGGTTTCGAGGTTATTTTGCACGCCGCCTTTGCCGGTGCGATTGGAGCGGATCACTTTGATCTCATGCAGCGGACGACGGAAGCCGTTGAGGGTACCGGTAATCGGCCTGAATCCCACGCCGCAACCTTGTAAAAGCAGCCACAGGCAATCTACGACGTCATACACAGTTTCGATATAGGTAAAGGAACAGTTGAACATGCAGGACTCGCGTGTTCTGCTCAGCTCAGTGCCGCCTAGCCATAGGGTCCTGCCGGCAGGGGCGATGTATCTGCCGAGAATCATCGAACGGAGGTCATCGAGTTCATCTTCTTCTTTTTCATTCAACCCCCTACCCAAAGCTCTTTCCCAAAGCCATCTTTGATGGGATACCACGCGGTCTACTACTTGGTCCCAAGTTTCCAATTGCGAGTCTCCCTCTTTGACGGGGCGATGGTATGTCCTCAGTGCTGTTGCCATGGCACGGGCAGTAGGTTTAGTCATAAAAAACACCTTTTTTATAGTTGTTGAAACAGAACGCTTAACCACAACATCTTGTGAATTTCTCTAAGAAAAACACAAGATGTTGTATTTTTATGATAAAGGTATCGCGTTTTTTGGGTTAAAAGTCAATATGCAGATTAATTTTTACAAATCAGCCTTGATCATCAAGAAATTACAAAAACCAAACTGTCGATTTAAGTCTGAATAGACAGATAGTTGGCATGCGATAATTCAATCAGATCGGGATCGTTTGGGCTGAGGAGTTTCTCATCGGCGATCTTAGCGCGTTTTTTCAGCATCCCTTGAATTTTCTCTGCAGCTAAAGGATGGCTGTTGTGGCGGTAAAAGTCGAAACAAATGCCTAGAAGTTCTTTGAAGTCCTCTTCGTATTTAATCAGGGCCAGCGTAGTTTTCAAGAAGCTGTAAAATAGTTCCGACTCGAAATTTTGCGCTAGGTAGGCGAGAATTTCGAGGTTGAGCTCTATCTCCGGATCCGATTTCACTTTTTGTAAAATTTGATCCATCATTTCGTTGGCGGCTTCAGGATCTGAAGAGAAGATAAGCCGCACATGCAAAAATGCAAACCAGGTGGAGTCTTTAAGATAGGGATCAAAAGCTTCCAATAGTTCTTTAGCATAGACTGCATTGTTTTCGTCTATACGTTCGGCGATAAAATCATACAAGAACCCTTCCAAATTGTTGGCGCATTTGGAGGAGATCAAGGCAAAGACTTCTTTGGGGTCGCCGCCCAAGTCTACGTTTTCATCTAAGATAGACTGCAGGTTTTCTAATGTATCTTGTAGCGCTTCGTAATTATAGGTATTGCCGAAATCATATTGTTCGATTTGGTAATCCAGCTCATCGCAGAAGATGGTCAAAGTCGGCTTCTCGGGCAGAAGGCGCCTCCATAATTCAAATACCAAGAGATATATCTGATCTTTAGCTCGCTCATCTATTTCCAGCTCCTTCACGATGAACTCGAGCAGCTCTTCGGGGGACTCGGCCTCTTCGGCCATGGCCAAAAAGAGAGGTCTAGTGAGATGAATATCTTGCGCTTTTAGCCTATCAAAGAGCATTTGCAGCGGCAACTTGCGGTAATCCTCGACCTGCCAAGGTTCCACAGAGATATCTTGGTCAAGCAACCAACTCAAACGCAAAGAATTATAAAGCGAGCGTCTTTCTAAGTCCATCCGACTAACTTACCCTCTCTTAAAGAGATTAAAAAAATATAATTTACATATCCACGATCTGAAGATTGGCATTTTCGCCCTGCACAAGCGCCGATGCTCGGTCGATCAAAACACTCATCCTGGGATATGTTTTGAAAGTCGCACCGGGGCAGCTTTTGCCTGAGTCCAACATCAAATTTTGCGGTCGTTGGGGTATACTGAAATAGTGTTATTGCAATCTATCAATCTTTTTTCCATAGAAAGGATATCATCATAAACGTGTGCATATAAAAATTCAAGCTGTCTTAACTGTTTAACGAAGTTTTCTATGGATTTAAAATGGTTGTTATATTCAAAAGATAAACTCTCTTGACGAAGAGGTTTTAATAGTTCAGCCAGAGAAACACCAGCTAGTTGAGTCAAGTCGTTTTGTTGCATCATCTTGACATTATAGTGATTTTTATTTTTATTATAACTTTTTTAGCACATATGATGCAAACAAAAATAGATGCTCTAGAGTGTCATTCAGCTTGATTTAAAGAAGGCTATTTATGTAGAATGCACGGCTATGAATTCAGAATACTCTTTACACAGTATTCCGCATTCATTTCATTCTTAGGGATGAAGCACCTTCAAAAAAACATAACGACTTATACGTTTATGTCTAATATTTTTAAGTGAACAAGGAGAAATTTTATGATGTATGTAGGAACCGCCCTTCGCTATACGTTTGCAGCCTTCGGGTTTGCCACCAGCTATGAAATCGGGCGACGAGGCCTCAATGACTATACAGACAGAAACATTAAGACTTTAAAAGAGCGGATAGAGATTAACGAAAAGGCCGTGAAAGTTGCAAAAGAAATACTAGATAAAATGCCGGAAACTGAACAAGCGCATCATCAGGGAGATTATGATGACTTAGTGAACAACAAATTTTCAAAAGTCCATTATGGGTTCAATAAAGAAATCTCTGTAGATGAAGCACGCAAAATTTTGAAACAGCAGGAATCTAATAAAGAATTTCTCAAGACTTTACCCAATATTTTTCCTTTTTGGCC
>CAYMKI010000017.1:0-26304 GCA_964390695.1 uncultured bacterium | reverse complement strand
CTTAAAATTTAAGATTCTGTTTCTTAAATTTCAATACATGTATAAAAGTCGAACATAAAAATCAGGAGATACATAATATGAGCATCAATCCTAATAGGCGCACTGGAGGATATTCGGTTGAAGGCCACATTTCGCGCAGTTCATACAAAAGCAATGTAGGGAAGAAGGGCGAAGGCGTTTACAACCCAAGTCAACATATGCCCAAAAGGTCTGACTTGGAAGCTAACAGGTTAAACCACACCATCTTGCTGCAGCAAACGACAAACAATGCAAGACTGGAAAAGATGCAAGAGCGCCTGAAAAAAAAACTGGAAGCCAGAGCGGCAAGCCAGCAATCAGCCAACCAACAAATGAGAGCTAATCAAATCAATGCTATCGGCATTGGAAACTAATCCAATAAAAGTAAACGGATGCGGACTGTGCACATCCGCATCCTCCACCTGTCTCATTATATGCAGCTGATCAGCCGTATAGACTCTTCCGGCACATACCCCAGGGTCCCATCGGGAGTGAGAATTTTGAACCACTCGCCTTGATTTTGTATATCCAGCACATCTACCTTTGTTCCGGCAGCTGCGGGTGTATTGCCTAATCTAGCATACTCTTTACCCTTATCGCGGTAAAGATACGTCGACTTCATAACGACACCTTGGAGCGGTTCAAGGTACCTACTATATAACAAGCTGCAAGCCAGCACAAGGCAGATGACGCCAAGAACTACCGCCATGATATCTAGATAGGTTTTAAAAACGGGACATGCGATCCTTATGCCTAGAACTGTTAATAGGATGATGGCACACAGCCCAAAACACTGCAATCGCTCAGGCGTAGACAGAAAGAAGTGGAAATAGAGCAGCCTCTGGACATCTGATATAGGCTCCGGGTGGTTTAGGTTTAATTTGTCCAGTGCGGTTTCCAGATTATGTTTAACTTGCACATCCCTCGGCTGCAAATTCCACGACTTGTAGTAATAGAGAATTGCCATCGGATACTCACCGAGCTGAAAATAGGTATTAGCAAGGTTGTAGAAAAGCCTTCCTGAGCTCATGCAGGGAGAGTGCTGTTTTTCCAGGCGACCGTAGATCTCCAAAGCCTGATTAAACCCTTGTTTTCTGGAAGCTAGAGTGGCGCCTGCTTCGCCTTGGCGATAGGCTTGTAAAGCTTGACTCAGTTGCTCATCCAATTCATGATGAGGCACAACAGCTAGCTTATAAACCATCGTCCCCCCAACAACTAACAGTGCTGTTACCAGTGCAAACGCAATCCATCGACGCATTAGATTATTCCCATGTAGTGTCACTCACCGGTCGCAAATAACAAGCAGAAGAGCCCATCCGGCGTTTCAACTGCTATCCCTCATGCGTAAGATGAGTTAATTAAGTTTATCAAACAGCTCATGCGCCTTGAGGACATCATCTTGGCGCAGATCTTTTTTTCCTTCTGCAAACAATTCCCTTTCAAGAGTCGACAAATAATCGCGAACTTCTCCCACTACACCCTCTACTGGCAGCTGTTCTGGTATGTAGATAGCGGTAGTAATCAGGCCTTTCTCCTGCAGCCTCAATAAAAAAGCCTGCACCATGCCTTCATAAAATGCAGACGGCGATGTTATCTTGGAGGCGGCCTCTGTAAATAGATCCTGGCTATTCTTGGCGGCTGGGGTGCTTTTCTTGGCTAGCAGGTAGCATTTGATTTTATATTCAGCCGCGAGGGCTATTAATCCTAGAGGCATAAGGAGAAATACCCACCAAGAGCCGCCAGGTAAGCTCTGCAAATCTTTATAGCTCAAAGGTACATTGCCCGCAATTTCAATGCTGGGCAGTTGAACAGCCTTGATGTGTTCCGCTTCTGCAGGAGCTGACGTTGCTGCCGCAGACGGCTCCTCGCGCTTATTTACAGGTACAGCTAAGGGAGCCAAAGGCAACACCTGAATGGGAATAGGCGCGCTTTTTAAAACTCCGTACTTGCCGGTTTCCGGCACAAAATAGGAAAATTCGATACTTGGAATAGCCGTAGCCAAGGTTGTCAAAGGCCTGATTTCCACCAGAAATTGTTTGTTTTTTTCCGCCAGCTTCTCAGAAGGCGGCAGGTCGCTTTGCTGGAATACCCCGCTAAAGCCTGGCTGGCAGCAAAGATCCGGCAGCGGGACAGTGCTTATCTGCCCTGCACCGCCAATTTCCACATTTAACAATATCTTATCCCCCACATGCACCTTAGAAGGTGAAGCTAAAGATACCTTAAACTGATCAAAAGGTCCTATGGCCTCGTTGAAGGAAGGGGGCTTGCTTTCAGCTGGAAATGAGGCCACCTTCAGCACTTTCGCCGGAATAGAAGATTCCAGAGCGTTCTCTTGATATAATTTTCGACCTCTTGAATCTAAAGTATAGGCCCTGCCGGTTATCAATGAGGGCGCAATCGAATATTCCCCGGGCTGCACCGCTTCAAGCATTTGCGAAATTTGTTGGACGTTGTATTGGCCTTCCTGAAAATCTTCTGTGAGTTTTGTGCCTACTTTTGTGAATCCGGAAGGATCTAAAAGAGGTAATTTTTCTTCGGTGAGTTCAATATCGCCCTGATAATAGAAGCGATAAATCACCTGAAAGCGCTGCCTTGGATATAAGATAGGTGTGCCTGTAACGTTTACGTCCAGTCGCAGATAGCCTTGAACTGCACCCTTGCTTGCCTGAGATGACGAAGCGGGCGCTTCGGCTTTGCTTTTGTGCACTTCATAGCTGGAAGGAATGGAGCTATAAATCGCACCCCCTACTTTGACTTGTATTTCAGGCAGGACATACAGGCCAGCGAGTTGAGCTGCCAGCCAAAACTTATAGAAGGATACTACCAAGGAACTATGCGGCGAGATTTCCACTTCTCTATCCAGCTGAACAACCAGGGGCTTGCCTTCAAGCCTAAAGCTTTGGACATCTACAAGCTCCAACTTATCGTGTGTGATGGCAATCAAACCTGGGATGGGCTGATTTTCCGAGATTTTTTTTGGGTCGACGGAGGCTTGCACTTCTGCTTTCGGAGGCGCTAAAGCCTGTAAGTCGGGAGCACAAATTGTGCATAGCATAAACAGGATGATATTCAACATATATATTTAGTTCCTTCACACACCTTATACATCAAAAGGACAAAAGAGCCAAATAGCTGACATTCTTAAATCACCATGGTCTTTCCACCTTTATGGGTTTAATGGGCTGTGTCAATAAAGAGTTGTCTGCACGCTCCATACTTTCCAATTCACGCGCGGTGCGCTCAAAGGAAGAGGATGAGATAGACGTTTCGGTTTTACTTGACGTCTCCTGCTCTCTGGCTTTACGGGCGGCAAAGCAAGAGCCCTTGCGTGGTTTTATAGGCGAGCTAAGCATCTGCTTTACTTGCATCCAGCTGGAAAGGGCTTTGGATTGCAGGATAACACTGTCTAGCCCCTTCAGGTTGTTCGCCAGTTCAGCATACTGATACCCTTGTTCAAAGACAGGCAAGACTTGTTCCCATGGCTCCGCCTGGCAGCATTCTTCCGGAGATTTTTTGTCCGGATTGA
The DNA here is from genome assembly GCA_964390695.1 of uncultured bacterium. Classification (GTDB taxonomy): domain Bacteria; phylum Chlamydiota; class Chlamydiia; order Chlamydiales; family Parachlamydiaceae; genus CAWACC01. Next base: position 22,760 of record CAYMKI010000017.1, on the reverse strand, counting down.
CGAAAAGGCTGACCTGATGCCGATAGATAAATGAAAAGAAAGACTTCGCCGTATCCAAGGCAAAACCCTTGGGGTATTCCTCAGCCATTCCTGCTAAACCCTCTTTTGCCTCGTTCTGGGGCTCGTGATTTATTATAGCAGGAACTGCTGGGTATTCCTGAGTCAAATCTGTAGGTGGACTTTCCTTTTCCAGATCATAAACCAGCCGGGTCATGCGCAATGCCTCGCGCTGGTCTTCGATCACCTCCTCTAGGGCAGCAAGTGGGGTCTGGTCAGAAGACTTTTGTACTGTTCTTTGCACGACTACAAGTTCATGATAAGCTAAAAGCAGATACAATTCCGCCTGTTTGCGATGGCTCGCGAGGACTGTTAGGCTCTTTTGCAGCCAAGCGTTGGCTTTATCGAGGCTCGGATCCGAAGGTTTGGACAGCTGAGCAGCCATTCTCATCTGCTCTTGTTGCAGCAAAGACAGCGTCGAATAGTAGATATTGTCGCCAAGAAAAACGCATTGATAGTGCCAGAGCAGGCGTTGCAAGATGTCACCTGGATGCATTGCGTGCTTGGCGGCAATCATTCGGTTGATCTCATCATAGAGTTTTGAGAGCTGCACCTTCACGGTCTGTTCAAACAGCCATAAATCATAGGGAGGGCTGCACGTAGAGCTACCCTCTCTCTTTTGCCTGCTACAATCGGCATTTTTAGCAGCATTCAGCGCATGCAATGACTCCTGAAGCAAAAAATACCTTTGGCTTAAGCTGTCAAAAGACTCCTCTGCAGGCATATAGCTGGCTTGTAAATACGCCATGGCTAGATTGAGGTACAGATTTTTCAATAATATTACACTGTAGTCCTTATGAACATCTATGCTCTTGAATAGGGTTAGAGCTTTTACATTATCCCCCGCGGCCAGGTATAGGCTGCCCAAATTGTACAGCGTGACAGCCTGCTGTTCTTCAGATAGCGGCTGATTCAATAGATCTTCAAAGACCTGCCGCGCCTTGGCAAAATCCCCGGCCTGATAGGCGGACTCAGCCTGCCTAAAAATCTCGGTATCCTGCTGCGCCTCTAAAACGGAGAACATAAAAAACACGCCCATCAAGCCATACATGTGCCGCGAGGTGAGACTATCCGGACAAAGAATCACCAGAAGAAGCAGTAGAACCGCAAAACCAAGGGGCATTTGAAAAAAATAATCGTAGACCTGGTGCTGCGCCGATGTTTTCGAAACCGGCAGCGTAGCTGACACGTTCCCAGCAGGTGTACTCCTGAGGTCTTTGAGAAGTTCATCAGCAATATCTACAGCGCTGCGTTGATTGGCATCATAAAATATGCCTTGTCCGTGAACCGCCATTTGATTTAACAAAGCCGCGTCTAATGATGAATGCACCGCCCTCCCTTGGAATGAAGTGCCTGGAATTTCTGCGCCTTGCAAGGATCCCATTCCGACGATAAATACTCGCGCCCGCTGTTGCATCGCATCGATTAAGTCCAGGATTTCTTTTTTGCGTAAAGTTTTTGCTTCGCCTTCCGACGCTTGATAGCCGGTATCTCCCCCATCGGTAAAAATGATCACACTGTGCATTTTCTGTGAAGGACTTTGCACGTAATCCTTCTCTAACTCTTGAAAGAGGTGCTTAAAATCCGTGCCCGGAATATTGCCTTCGTTGATCTGCAATTCGCGCAACCGCAAGCGGACAAAGAGGTAATCCAGTGTCAAAGGCGACATCTGCGTCAGCTCCGAGGTAAAAGCCAGCAATGCCACATTTTCTCCATTCAGACGGCTGACGAACTGGTCTGCAATATCCTTGGCTAAATCCAAGCGAGTGACTCCATTGCGGCTGTCCTTGACCTCCATAGAAGCTGAGGCATCTATCAGCACGAAGACATCGCGCACTGGCCTTTGCGCCTTTTCGGCCAACTGCGACGGATGCCTGCTTGTTGAGGAGTGAATTTCTTCATCGGGATATCTGGCATTTCCCCTGGGACCCATCAAAGCCGCCACTGCTAATATCCATAGCAGAGCTAAAGCCCCGGTTTTTATCCAGAAGATGAGATTCGAGCGTGGTATGAGAACCTCTGCCAACAACTGGGGAGTGCCTAATTTCGCGTTTTGCGAAGCCCGAAATACATACAGATAGACACTTAGAAGCAGGATCAATAAGCTGAATAACGACAGATAGACAGCTTGAGGGCATTCATAGCTCAAATCCAATGGAATCATGGCCACTGCCTCATCCAAGTGGTTTTGAGAAGGACCGCTAGCAGCAAACAGAACAAGCCCAATCCAACAAAGAAGGGGTAGAGAGGGATGCGCTGAAAGAGATGCGGGAGAGAATCCCTGCTGGACGTCTGAACTAGCTGCCACTCGATGGGCAAGCGGCTCTTCTCCAGACGGTCTATTTCCCGGTATATACTCGACAAGGTATCTGTCGCAGACACCATGAAAAACTTACCCCCTGTAGATTTGGCAGCTTTCTGCATTTGATTCCTGAAGGGCGCAAATTTCTCCGCAGCGATTTGCGGCTCGATGTTGATGATATAAAGCCTAATCTTTTGATCCTTAGAGTAAGATGCCGCTTCAGGTATATCGATAGACCTCACAGGGTTTTCTCTATCTTCAGGATGGATTTCTTGAACCCCATCCGTGATCATGATCATCACCGAGCTCTTGATGTCATAGGCCCGAATATTCGAATTTAGGGCCTCTTCGGCATAATGCCGCGTAGCTGCCATCATATTAGCTGTCTTATATATGGCATAGCCGATAGCCGTGCCATCATGCGTCTTATCTTGGACAGCATCCATTTTTTCCAGGGCATCCAAAAGAGAGGCATGGTCCAAGGTCAGCGGCACAAGCACATGAGGTACCCTGGCAAAGGCCACTAAACCTATCAGGTCATTCGGCCGTCCTTCCAGGTTTTCCTTAGAGTTTCCATGGATGAAATCGTAGGTTAGAGCCTTTAACACCTGCAGCTTATTTTGCTTGCGGGTACTTGAAAACGAACTCGAAGCGGGCTCCAGCATAGAACCGGACTGATCGAGGATGAGATAGATGCCTATACCTTCCGAGGTTACGCCGGGCGGAATTTCTTGCGGTTGATGCGGACGTGGAACAAATACGCGTATATCGAGGAACGCTGCCAAAAAAAATCCTAGAGCTGCAATTTCCAAATATTTAGGCCAGCGGGACCATTTGGCCTTGGTATTTTTAGGATGCTTTTTAAAAAAAGTCAGCGTGGAAAACCATAGAGCCGGCGGCAGCTTTGGCGTTTTGACGCTAGCGAACAGATAGGCAAGAGCTAGAGATATGGCAATAGCTCCCAGAGCTTTGAAATTTATTTCAATGCCACCTCCTAAGCCCACAATCACCTCAATATATGGAAATTGGAATTTAGGGCAAACTGATCGCAAGCTCTAACTAGAGCATCTATCATAGCTGGGTGGCTATAAGGTGAATGCAACCCTCCATCTATGAGGGATAACTCTACCGGATTTCCAAATTGTTGCAACCTGCTAGCTAAGGTCAAGGCGACCTGCGCTGGGCAGATCGGATCTTGCTTTCCATGCACAATTTTGATGGGTATTGAGGACATTTTTTTTAAACGGCTGTCTTCTAACAGGTCCACTTTCTCCACGATCTGATCAAACAGCATACACTCCCAAAGCCCCACGGATCTTTCCTCTCCAGAAACCGTTAAATCGGCATTAAAAAGCCTGTTAAGAAACTCCTCATCCCCCATCGATTCGATATATTTCTCAAAACGCCTCCATAGAACGGCTGCTTTGCCATCATTTTGCTCGACGATCATCCATCGATAGCTATGGCATAATTTATCTGAAGAAGTTTCCATCCCTTTTTCAGCTGCGTAGTTTTTAAGAAGCTCCAGACTGGAGCGATTCCAGCCGGGTACTTTTTTTTCAATTGCATCCACTGAAAAGAAATCTTCGAGCTCTTTTTTGCTGGAGAGAAAAATGCCTCGCAATACCAGCCCTGAACAAGACTCCGGATATTCTTGTGCGTAATACAGTCCCAAGGTTGATCCCCAAGAGCCCCCGAAGACCAGCCATTTTGAAATGCCTAAATGTCGGCGAAGGACCTCCATATCTTTAGCCAGTGTCTCAATGCTGATATTTTTGAACACTCGCGCATCGACAGATAGATCTTCCGCAGAGGGGTGGCAGCGATGGGTTCCTCTCTGTTGGAAAAGGACGATGCGGTATTTTTCAGGGTCAAACCATTGGTGGTCAGTGGGTTTGAAATGCGCTCCTGGACCTCCATGCACAAAAACTACCGGTACGCCTTGCGGGTTTCCCGACTCTTCAACATAGATGCTCCAATGTGATTCGACCTCTAGCTGATAACTTGAAATGAGGCTTGGCTTATGTTGCCGCTTCCATTCTATGGAATGGGTTTCATTTGGCTTGGTTTTGACTATGGGACAGATCCCTGGTTCTAGCGTGTGATAATCATCGACACCCCTTGCTGTCGGTGAGTGGATATCAGACGGTGCGACGGCTTGCGCTACGAAAAATATATTCATGGCATCAAGGAAAATCTTGCGATATGTATTTACGTTAGGTAGATGTCGATAGATGTGTGTCAGTGCTTGAATTGAATTGTCTATAAGCGGCCTTAAGACTATCTTACCAAAAATATAAGCTGGTGATTGAGGATTAGGGAACGGCGTGACTAGCGGGCTATGCAAAGCCTCGGCTGCATTGTGTTGTACTACCGAAGAAATAGAATTCGTTGTATCGCCAGATATGGCCATTGAACACTCCTCGTACTGTATTCATGCTTCTATTCACAAACTCTCCTCACTATAAGCAATTGCTAGATTATTTATTATAGTTTTCGCAATAGCGATGCATGCCTGCATGACACAGGCATGCGGAAATCGCCTAATTTTTTAGAAGCTGCCGATCGCGTTTTTCTATAATTTTCTCGATATTGTCTAATAGTTGATCAAAACTATAACACCCCTGCTCTTTATGATTTTCTACAATATTAAAATGAGTGTATTTCCCCTCCTCTTCTTTTAGGGAGAGTATATACTGCTCAATGTTTTTGCTGTAGCGTACAATCCATGCGTTTGGAGACTTAGGTTGGAGCATTTTCTCTGCCTCCTCTTTGGATAAACATCCCTCAGAATAATTCATTTCTAACGTGCGATAATCCATGAGCAAGTTAGCAATATCATAATCAACGAACAAACCCTTGAGCACTTGATTAGGATCTATACTATCTAGAAGGATGACATGGTTGTATTGGCCTTCAGCTTTTTTTTCTGTAATGATATACTTATCCTGGCGGGTGCTCCACCTTAGCAGCCAAGTTTTTACAGGAGCCTTTTCCAGTAGTTTCTCTGCTTCCAGCTGACTTAAAGGCATTTTATGAGGATAGGAAAATCTATATTCAAGCAGATCATCCGTATCCTTATAAAGTGATTTGAACACAGCCATTTTTTTTGCTTTGAACTTAATTAGCTGCAGGATCCGCAATAAGTCTTCATCGCTGAGATTATATTCGTTAACATACAACTTTAGGCGAGTCATATAGAAAATGCAAGTTTGTGGATCTTTTGTTCCTATGACAGATTTAGCTAGTACCTTTATTTTGACTAGTGAAAGGGTCATTGCCGCACTGCTCGAAGAAACACTTTGAGCGTTAGGCCCGAAAAGACCTTCTGAACAAAAACTTGTGTTTACATTCATATTTTCCTCTTTATTTACTACATGGATTAAAAAAATACTCTTATACAAAATTAAACTTACAATATATTCACAGAGAATTTCAGTTTTTAATTGTAAAACATACGAAACCTCTGTTCAGCGAAAGAACATATCAGCAGTCCTATTATTTGTAAAGCCTTGGATTAAATGCCCAGGTCTGCTATGATGTTCTCTTTCTAAACAAAACGTGGGATAAAAAATGAGAGCGATGACATTTATGCGTTTGTGGATCTTAATGTTGCTATTTCTAGGCACCCTAAACAGCCTGCAGGCAGAAGAATGCTGCGGTAAAGCGGAGATTTCTCCTGCCTACATTCACATCGACGTCCTGGAATCCAACAAAACTGTGCACCGCATGGATCTGGGAGCTATCAAAGGCGATGTGAACTGGAGGTTCTGGGGACCGCTGCTTGTCAAGCCTACATTTTTATATGGAAAAGGCAGAGGTAAAGATGAAGCCATACAAGCCGGCGCCGGCCTTGGGCTGTGCCTGCCCTTTCGTGAAAAATGGTATTTCACCCCCACAGTAGGCGTAAACTGGGGCTGGATAAAGACCGGACTGGAAGTTGATATCCCAGTTCCTATCCCCAATCCCCCGCCAAGTATGCCGCCATTTGTCCTCGTCCCCTTCAAGTTGACGGAAAAGTTCAGATCCATATCTCCCTACGTCTCCTTTGAAGCTTCCTACACCATCACCAAAGGCTGGCGTGTTGTCGGATGCATTCAATATTCTTACAGCCGCACGCATACCATCATCAAACCTTTTGTACACGACAAAAGCCACTCGGAAGGGTTTAGCTACTCGGGTATGATCGAACATGACTTGAATGAAAAATGGTCTATCAATATCGGAGCAGCCTACAACCTCAGTTTGACTAAAGAAAAGCATGGCATGCGCCTCTGGGGATGCAAATTGGGCATAGCCCGCTGGTTCTAGCATCAGACCTTATCGATGGTATCGGCCATAGTAGAAATAAATTGCTAGGCCGATGCCTAACCAAATCAGCAGCCGGGCCCAATTTTCCCATCCCAAAAACACCATGATGCCGAAGCACACCAGTATGCCTAATAGGGGGACGTAGGGAACCAAAGGCGTTTTAAAAGGTCTAGGAAGATCCGGTTCGATATACCGCAACACCAATACCCCCGCACAAACCATCATAAAAGCCAACAGAGTGCCTATGCTGGTCATACTGCCGACTAAATCCAATGGGGCAAACGCACCGATAGCCCCCACAAACATCATTAAAGTTAAATTAGACCTCCAGGGTGTATGATACACTGGATGGATATCGCAAAAGATGTGCGGCAGCAAGCCATCTTTAGCCATAGAATAAAATATCCTAGACTGTCCGAGCAATAGGACCAAAATTACGGAGGTCAATCCGGTCAGAATGGCCAACTTGACAAGATCTTGCAGCCAATGAAAGGGTGTATGCTGGATGGCGATGGCTGCAGGCGCTGCTACGTTAAGGTCTTTGTAGTTCACCAATCCGGTCATCACAAAGGCAAACAGGATATACAGCACTGTACAGACTACCAATGATCCCATGATACCTATGGGCAAATTCCTCTGCGGCTGTTTAGTTTCTTGAGCTGCTGTGGAAACTGCATCGAATCCTATATAGGCAAAAAATACTACGCCGGCCGCCCGCAGCACCCCGCTCCAGCCAAACTCCCCAAAAGTCCCGGTATTTGCCGGCAAAAACGGCACGTAATTATTCGCATCGATGTAAAAGAAGCCCACCCCGATAAAAGCCAACGTCACACTGACTTTAACCATGACCATGATTGAATTAACAAAGGCCGATTGCTTAATGCCTCGAATCAAAACCATAGAAATAAGGATCACTATCAGTAATGCCGGCAAGTTAATCCACCCATAAGCGCGGGTGCCGTCTGCCAGCTGCACATGCTGCCAAGGAGAGGCGGTCAATAGCGCGGGAAGATGGATGTTAAAATTTTGCAGCAGAGATACCATATAGGCAGACCAGCTGATGGATACTGCCGCGGCGCCAATGGCATATTCGAGCACCAGGGTCCACCCTATAGTCCATGCCATGAGCTCTCCCATAGTGGCATAAGCAAACGTATAGGCGCTGCCGGCAATGGGAATCATAGCCGCCAATTCGCTATAGCACAACCCCGCCAAGGCACAAGCCATAGATGCTATCATAAAGGAGATGATGATCGCAGGTCCGGCGTTTTCGGCCGCAGCAATCCCCGTGATGGAGAAGAGCCCCGCGCCGATGATGCAGCCGATACCCAGCAAGATCAGATCAAACGCTCCTAAATGTCTGGATAAAGTTTGGGAACCTTCTTCACTCGATTGTTGGAGTTCTTTTATTGATTTTCTGGACCAGATGCCCATGGAATCCTCTAATGGTAATGACTTTATTTATTATGTATAAGCTTTCAATTCTTCATGTCAATAGCTAATTCTATAAACAAGCACACAAAATGTTGTTTGATAATATTTCCACTCTATGATATAGGATTTTTTAATGTCACAAGTGCTATTTTTATCATTTATAATGAGGTTGTGGATGTATTGGCTGCTATCTATCTTAATGCTTCTGATATCAGCTCCAGCGGAAAGCTTGCAAGTCAGCGGCTTGACCTATTTGAACACCTTCAAACCCGGCGAGACAGCAAAAGTATCCGTGATGCTAATTAGCGATAAAGACACTCCCGAGCTTGTGGACCTCAAACTTTGCGATTATTGGTGCAACAGCGAGGGACAGCATTTTTTTGAAGAAACAGGCAAACAACCTCGCAGCAATGCCTCATGGATAACTCTAGGTTCTGCGCGAGAAACTATCAATCCCGGAGATCACCGGGAAATCTTCTTCACCATCAACGTCCCAAAAGACGCATCCCTCAAAGGCAGTTATTGGAGCGTGCTCCTGATAGAGCCCAGCGATCCCATCCAAACCTTGGTAGAATCCAAAGAGGGATTCCAGCTGCAGGTCAAAGTGCGCTATGCCTATCACATCGTCACTAATATAGGCAACGGTACGCCTTCAGTTAAAATCGTCAATAAGGAAATCCAGCAGATTTCGGGAAAACAACAACTGGCAGTCGACGCTTTGAACACCGGCGAGTTGTTTCTCAATCCGAAAATGACGGTTAAAGTGTTTAGCAAACAGGGAAAACTGGAGAAAACATCCGAGACTCAAACCGATCGTTTATACCCGGGAAGCTCCGTACGATATTTAGCGGATGCAGAAGGACTTCAAGCCGGAAACTATACGGCCTTTTTGTTGTTTGACAATGGCGATGGCAAAATTTTTGGAGACTCTTTCCAATTGACTGTCCCATGATCCCGAGACTCTATGCACTTACTTATCACTACTGTCTTATTTTGCTTTTGTTGCTATGCGCCCGTGTGTGCGCAAGATGCCTCCATTGAAGTCAGGCTCTTACAGCCCATCATCAATATCCTGCCCGGGCAGGTTGCACAGGTCCAAGCCGAAGTCATCAATAGAAGCTGCCATCAACATCTATTGATTGGCCATCTAGAGCTGCCGCCGCTTTGGGAAGCTGTCCCCTCCAATGACCTGCTCTTACATATAGAAAGAGGACAGCGTGCCATTCAAACGGTCATGATCAAAGCACCCGAAAGTGCAACTCCTGGAGAGTTCCCTATAGCCTATGAGGTATGGGTAAGGGATAATGCCAGCATCCTAGGCCGGGACACCGCTGCAATGGTGATTGGAGAAAGGACGATATGTACTCCTATCGGCATGGAGATTACATCCGATGCCTTCCTAGAAATTAATCCTGGCGAAGTGGTTTTTCTCAGCCTACTCGTTCAGAATTACGTAGATAGCTCTTTTGAAGGACATGTCGCACTATCCCTTCCGGACCAATGGACGTGTTTTCCCTCAGAAAAATCCGAACTTGTGTTGGAAGGAGCAGAAACAAAAGTCTTAATTTACGGCATTAAAATCCCGCAAAATGCCCTAGCCGGAGAACATGCACTGACGCTTTGCCTTGATGGCTATGCAGATTGCAAAAAATCCGTGGTGGTAATCGTCAAGCCAAAAATCGATATCAGCGGCACCGTCGATGGCTTATGTGAAGCGTTCAATATCAATCAGATGACCCCCTTGCACATCCGATACGCCAACAAAGGCAATATTGCCATTAAAGCTGTCCTTACGGTCCAAACCCAACCTGAATGTTCGATCGAATTTTCATCGGATCCTTTTGAAATCCTGCCTAATGAAACTTGCGACATCCCTATTCGGATCAAACCCGAAACCTGCCAAGAAGAGTATGTACAATTCCTCATGGTGAAGTTAATCGATGCTGAGACCGGAGAGCAGCTGTATCAGAATCCCATGACCTTAAAATTCGTACTCCCCGGCACCCAAAACGACAACCGCTATCAGCGGATTCCAGCCTATTTTAAGATGATGGCCCTCGGAGATCGCTATAACAAATTGCTGGCAGCAGAATTTGCCGGGGAAGGTATGATCGACCCTGAAAAACAAAGGTACCTGGAATTCTTTTTCCGGGCTCCTACCGAAACAAATCATGTCATCTATAACATCAACGAAGAGCTGTATGCCGGGCTATATGATCCTGAATGGGACCTTTGGGCGGGAGATACAATATATGAATTATCTCCCCTGACGCAGCGATTCCGTTATGGCAGAGGCGCCGGCATCAACCATTATGGCGAAACCTGGGATACAGGCCTCCAGTATGTGCAAAATACTCCTCATTGCGATCAAGAATCTCGTGAGCTCTGCGGCTACCTACAGTATAACTCTTGCCACGATTACTCATTATCCGTTAACTATTTGCATCGTGTGCAGGAATGCATCCCCACGTCCAATATCGTAACCTTGCGGGCTGCCGCGGATTATCCCACAAACTTCACCACAGAAGTTGAATTCGGCAAAAATTTTGTGCATGAGAACAGCAAGAAAACCTGGGCATATCGCTTTGAAACTCACGGCAGATTGTGGGAGGACTCGTGGTTTAGCTTCGAGAAAGCCTATGCGGGATCTGAATTCTTTGGCTATTACAACAATCTGAACCTGCTATCCTCCTCCCTGGATTTACCTGTAAGCAATAAATGGAGGCTGAATCTAAGTGTCAACCGTTTTAGGCAGGAGATACCCGTCTGCTGCGACGATGACGAGCCCCCTACCATTCCCCGCCAACATCAATATGCCGCCAACTTAACCTACTGTGTGAATTCTAATTGCTCCTTTGCCTTCAATAGCCTCTTTCTGAAAGCCGATGACCGAGGAGAACGGCCGCAATACGATTTTTTTCAGAAATGGTATGGCTGTTCATTCTTCGGCAACCTAAACGGCTACAATTTAAATGCTTTTGCCTCCTTTGGCCGTGAGAAAAATTACCTCACCCATGAAACCTCCAACTGGCTGCAGCGCTACTATGCCTATCTCAGCAAAAACCTCAGCACTACCTTACGAGCTTCCTTATTCTATGACACCGGCAACATCAACTACTACGACCCGCGTCCTTGGTCCATAGGATACGGAGGATCGCTCAGTTACCGTTTTAGCCCTCAAGGAAGCCTAGAGATTTTTATGCAGAGGATCAAACACACCTGCGACAATTTGAATCTGTCGCAGTTCACCCTCAACTTCAACTACACATTCGCAAACCGGCATCGCCTCGAGGCTTTTGCACAATATTACTACTACAAATCGCATTTTCCCAACGATCTTTTGTTCATAGTCTCCTATTCCATCCCCTTCAGTTTGCCTGTATGCCGCCGTAAAGATGTCGGCGACCTCACCGGATGGGTCTATAATGAATGGGACCAAGTCCCGGTGTCTGAAGCCATGGTAAAATGCCATCAGAATCATGCCACCTCTAATGCCTCGGGTGCATTCCAATTCCCCTGCCTGCCCAAAGGCGAACATGTGCCCAAAGTAGTGATGCTCCCGGATGACTTAATAGAAGTGGGAATGCAGGCAAATAGCGTAGACATTCCAGGCGGTTCGGAAGCCAGCTTGTGCATTCCAGTAGTGCCGGCCTGTTCTATTCGCGGAGAGATTATCCTCTACGGATATAAAGATCTGTTTGCTGTGCTGATCGATCCACAGAATGCCGAAATTGTTCCCATGAAAGGCATGGAATCAATCCGTGTAGCCATATCCAGAAATAACGGCGAAGAAATCTATGCCTGCCTGACAAGCGACAAAGGCGGCTTTGAATTCCCGAAATTACGACCTGGCAGGTGGCACATCAAAATATTTACCAACGAATTACCCGACTTGCACGCCTTAGATATGAACGAGCTTGAAATCGATATTTTACCCAAGGAAAATCGCTATTTACAGTTTAAAGTGACACCGACAGCTCCACAAGTTTTCAAAATAGAATAACAATATGTTTGACAATTATTTTTTTTAATTAATAATACAGAAAAAGGTTGAAGGGAGGAAATATGCTCGCTAAAGGACTTATTGTTTTTTTAACCACCACAATATCTACCTACGGCTATCTAGCTGCTGCAACCACTGCCAATGCAACAGTTACCTACACGATCGGCTCCATTGATTCCATTTCCATATCAGGAAATCCTGGCAATTTAAACGTCACGGTAGCTACTGCGGGCAGTGCTCCTACAGACGCAACGGATACGACTACGACCTACTCGGTCACCACAAACAATACCGCCCGCAAGATATACGGCTCTTTGGCATCTGCTATGCCTTCAGGAACCACGCTTGCGGTGAGTTTAGCAGCTCCTACTGGAGGAACATCCACAGGTTCTACCTCTCTTTCAACTTCCGATAGTGCCTTAGTCACCTCTATATCAAATATTGCCCAAGGCAGTTTAGCCGTCAGCTATACATTATCTGCCACCGTCAGCGCATCACAAGTATCAGGGGCTACCAATACTATTACCTATACGATTGGGCCTTGAAACTTTTAGAATGAAACAAAATGAGTTATCATGACAGGCAAATTGTTACTTAGGTTTCTGATACTAACGTTGGCTCCTCAAGCATGCTTGACAGCTGCCACTACAGCCACGGCAACGATCACCTATACCATCGGTTCTATTGATGCCATTTCTGTGTCCGGTAACCCCGGCAACCTAAATATCACCTCGGCAACCGCAGGCAGTGCTCCCTCAAGCGCATCGGATGCGACCACAACCTATGCTGTCACCACCAATAATACAGCCCGCAAGATCACCGGTGCTTTAGCCTCCAACATGCCTACGGGAGTGACATTGACCGTGAATCTATCAGCTCCTACAGGAGCTACCTCTGCCGGTGCTACTACCTTGTCCACAACATCGGCTTCTCTAGTTACGGCTATCGCCAATATTGCTCAAAGCAGTTTGACGATTACCTATAACCTCTCGGCCACAGTTAGTGCTGCTCAGGCGTCGAATTCCACCAATACGGTGACCTACACCATCGGACCTTGAAACGCATAAAAATACATATGATGATGTCCTCCTGAGCCCAGTGAGATCTGATGGTAATTTAAAATGGAGTGAGCGAATTCTAACATAAGTTAGAATGCAGAAATGTTTACCCATCAGCAGAAATTATTCAATGTCCTGTAGATTTATATCCCCCAACCCATTAGAATCCAAATAAAGACAACTACTTTACTCCATACAAAATGCGTAACTTATTCAACCACAGAGCCCACAGAGAACACAGAGGGAGAATCTTTGGAAAAATCTATTTAAACTCATATTTTAATAACTCTCAGTGCTCTCGGTGAGCTCAGTGGTTCACTACCCGATGTTCTATGTAAGGGGTGGATAGTCACAGATGAAGGAACTGGTTACGATATATTGCAAATTCTCTAAACTATACGCCACGTGCTTAACGTATGACTTATAATAGACGATGGATAAAGATTCCGATACTGGCCCTGCTTGTGTTAAGCAGCCGTGTCTTATTTGGAGATACTTTAAGTATTTCTGCCAGTCCTTCTACCTTTACCATTAGCAGTGCGACCGCGGGACAAAACCCGGCCTCTCAGACAAATACCTCTACAAATTACAACGTCACCACTTCGACAGGAACTAAACGTTCTATTTTAGGAAAGGTTAACACCGCACTACCCAGTGGCGTCACCCTGCAAGTGCAGCTAGCCCCTCCTTCCGGTGCTACTTCCGCCGGATCTGTTACTATGACGACAACGAATAAAAACTTGGTGACAAACATTCCTGGATTTACCAGTGCCACAGCTTTAACTATCACCTATACATTTACAGCCACAGTCAGCGCTGCGAAAGCTACCAATGCCACGCGCACGCTGACTTTAACTGTGCAATAAGTATCAACTTCCGGAGGGCAAAGTAGCTGTAACGACCACAAAATAAGATCCATTCGACTCTAGCCAAACGGCTGTAGCATTACCAAGAGCATCGACGTCAACTTCCGGTTGGTAGGCATATACCCCCGTGGTCGATATATCCACAGGTGTTTCCCATGATCCTAATAATGCACACGTGGAAGCTTGCACTTTTGAGGTAGTGCCGTCATTGACATCCCATGTAGCATAGGCTTTACCTGTCGGATCCACACATATTTCAATGTAACCGACATCATAGCCTTCAGGAGAAATGGTGACGGGTGTAGACCAGCTGCCTAGTACAGGTTTATCTGCTGCATATAATCTCCAGTTTGAGCCATCAAATTGCACCCAAAGGGCTTTGATGTTACCTAACGCATCCACTACAAAATCAGGTGCATACGCATCGTTCCCGGACGCCGATAAACTTTCAGCTGTTGTCCAGCTTCCTCCTAGGGTTAAAGAAGAAAACTGAATGATATAATTCGACCCATCAAACTGGCTCCACATCACATGACCCGTGCCGTTAGCTTTATTTACTTGTACCATAGGCAGGGCATTGGTGTCTCCGGGGACGTTCAGTGTAAAATTAGGGCCCCAAGTCTGGGAGTAGAGCTGTGAAGCAGACAAGATATCAAAGTCATCGCCGTCCCACCTTGTACAGGTGATGACAGCATTCCCTTCACTATCGATGTCCACCTGTGGAACCAAGGCATCAGCACCGGATGCCGAGATATTCAATGCCGAAGTCCAGCTGCCTCCGGAAGGCAAGGTGGCTCCCTGAACAATAAAGTTACTGCCATTATATCTGTGCCATACAGCAATGGCGTTACCGACAGTACCAAATACATCCATGGCAAGCTCACAGCTGTCTGCATTGCCACCTGTAGCTGAAACATTCACCGGATTACTCCAAGCGCCTCCTATCGGCAGCTGAGAAGATTGAACAATGGAGTAAGTACCGTCATAACGGCTCCATACTGCGACCACATTGCCGCTAGCATCATGCACAATTTCTGGACAATTGGCATCTTGCCCGGAATCCGAGAGAGTCACATAATTAGACCAACTGCCCAATACAGGTTTGTTTGAAGCCTGCACGACATAGTTGCTACCATCGAAAGCTTGCCATATTAACACCACATTCCCGGCAGCATCCACTGTAATGTCAGGATTATCGGATTCTGAATCCGATATGGTTACAGGGGTAGACCACGCAGCATCTAAATGTTGAAACGCAAGGCAGCCTAAAAGGTTGCATAGTACTAACCCTAAAGTTTTTGATTTAATTTTTTTTTGCGACATACACTAATTCCTCCATTGCAATAAAGATGCCTGCAAACTGAAAGCTTTAGTATTTAAATTCAATTCGAGAAAGCTTTCAATTTGACAAGCACTCCGATTTAGTTATTCTTATTTTTTTTTCCACCAACGCTGGTGAGGCCAAATGCAGCTTGAATGATGCTGTTGGAACCATCCGAACGTTGCCATGCAACCACGGCATTTCCCGTCGAGCTTAAGGCCAATTGAGGCGTCATGGCGTCCTCTCCGGGGTTTGACAGGGCTACAGGCGTGGTCCATGAAGAACTTCCGATCACACTCTGGGTAGCTTCGATGATAAAATTACTGCCATCGCTTCTTTTCCAGATCACGATGATATTGCCGGACCCGTCTATTTGTACCTGAGGATCGCTAGCGTCCTGGCCGGGAAGGGAAAGATCTACAGGAATAGACCAATACCCCCTGACAGGTTGTATGCTGGCTTGCACAATTGTATTTGTGCCATCGAAGCGATGCCACACCACTACTTTGTTGCCGCTAGCATCCACTGCCAGCTGCGGTTGAATTGCATCTTGGCCGGGAAGGGATAGGTTCACTGGTGCTGAAAAAATTCCTTTAGCTGATTTGCTAGCTGTCTGTACGATATAAGTTTGCCCATCATGCCTTGTCCATGCTACAGACACATTCGCTTTGCCATCATACCCCACCGTAGGCGAGCTGATCAGGTTTCCGGCAGCCGAGATATCAAACGGCACCGACCACTTGCCGCTGGCCGCTCTGGTGGCTCCGCGCAGGGTCAAAGTGGAGTCATTGATCCACACGGCGATGGCATTGCTGTTGTTATCTATGGCAATTTGCGGATTGATATCGCCTAATCCATTAGGATTAGCGGTCGTCAGATTGATGGGTTTATCCCAAGCACCGTTTCCTCTCTTTTGAGCACACTGGATGACATTGTTGATGCCATTGTCTTTGTGCCAAATAGCCACATGCAAACCTTGAGGATCTACCCCTATTTGCGGTTTGACAGCATCGCCATGTACAGGGCCTGTACCGGATATGCTCAAAGGCGCTGACCAGTTTTGATGCGAAGGTTTAGAGTCGGCTTGAATGACATAGTTGGTTCCATTGGCGCGCGACCACAAGGCTGTTGTATTGCCATTATTATCCGTCGCTATGACTGGAAAAAAAGCATTTTGCCCTAGATAAGAAAGCCTAAATGGACTGGACCAATCTCCACCTATTTTTGCTACGGAGGTTTCCACCACAAAATTACTGCCATTAGCCCGCGACCAAACTACATTCGCATACCCTTTCTGAGTTACACAAACTTGAGGGCTTAGCGCGTTATTGCCAGGCAAAGAGATGCTCGAGGCCGGCGTCCACACCAGCTGAGCCTCTAGCATATTCAGGGCGGCTAATTGAAAAAAGGCAAAGAATGAAAAGGTTTTCACTCCCCGCTTCAAGGGGCTAATCTTCCACATAAGCATATCTCCTGGATAAAAAGTTGACTAATTAGCGAAAATATATAGTTATTTTTTTAATATAACGAAAAAAAATTATGGTGCAAGGGTAAAAGTCACCACCCGAGAAGTGATAGGTATTACACCTGCATTGATCGTAGATTGAAATAAATAGTATATTTGCAAATTGGACTGAGCTACCTGCGTAATGCCGCATACAGCATTTTGACAGGAAGTATCTAAACAAATATCACCCATGCAATGACCTCCGTCGGGAGCTTCAAGTTGCACGTACAAAATCGTGCCCGTAGGCATGGGAGCACTTAAAGACACCGTCAGTTTTTCAGCACTGCCGTTTGTAGTCAAAGCATAAAAAGTGGAGCTATCGGTCACATCAGCGGGATCTGTTCCGGCTTGTGCTGAAGTCGCCGTGAGGGCCGGAGGATCTCCGGAAACAGCCACTTCCGTGATAGCATTGACGGAAAAAGTAATCGTCTGCGAAGCTGTATTGGCGGCGGATAAATCTAGCCCTACTGTGCACAAACCCGCTAGAATTAGAGAATAAATAGACTTGCTCATCTCTACACCTGCCTTTTTCACTCGATTGAGCAATATTTTCTGCGAACACGCCAAGTGCAAACATATTGCAGCAAATAGAGTATCCCCCTAAAACTTCACTATAAAATTGAAAATATTTATTGTCATCTTTCTTTTTTTTCTATCATCTCTTGACAAATATTGCTGTAATGGTGTAACATTACATCTATACAAGGAAAATTATGAGCCACGAAGACAATTGGACCGCATTTGCAAAATTATGCCTAAAAGCTAAATCGCCAGATCAATTAAAGAAGCTCTTCGACTTATTTTTGACCTTCGAGGAAAAAAGAACGCTATCCTCTCGTTATCAGATCATTAAGACCTTATTGGAAGGCCAACGCACCCAACGTGAAATTGCTGAGCATTTCCATGTGAGCATTTCACAGATTACGCGCGGTTCCAACGCCTTAAAGGTCATTGATGAGGAGATCTCGGCTTTACTAAAGGAAAATTTATGAATACTCACATTGAACATTTGTTCATGCAGACTTTGAATCCTGATCCACTGCAGTCTGTCATTCATCCTTCCTCCGTTTCTCTTCGTTCTTTTTGGTGGCGTTAAGCCTATTTCCCTACATTTAATCCCATATATTTTTTTATGCAGCTCAAACAGCTGCAAGCGCAGTCTATGCAATATGCGCAGGCGAAACCTGCACGCTAACGCTTTGCGCTTATTATTTAAAAACATCAAAAATTCATACTTAGGTAATATTAATGAATAACATATCCAAAAACAACACACTTTTATCCCAGGCAATTATTAATAATTGCCTCCCATTAGGAGATATTAAAGAAATCAAATCTCTTTCGGAGCGCCGAGAGGAAATCACTCAAATAGCTAAAGGCTATTTAGAATTATCTTGCGAGGCCTTAGAGCAATTTACCAAAGGCCATCTAAAAAAATTTGATGCTCTTGCTGGTGATACAGCCTGCCAAAAACGAGCCCTCGCGTTAGCAGAGATCTACGAAGAAAGCCTAAAGCAATCGCATCTTAGATTACAACGACTCCACGATGTATTAAAAGAGGAACTAAAAAACATCGATATTTCTAAGATTTCAGACCCCTCATTGGAAGGAGAACCTCTGCTCAAACAAATCCTTTCTTCCTCAATAGCTTTAAACGCCGAAGATCAAATTCTTATCAATAGCTACATCTTGACACTTACCCGCGATAGCACAGACCGTTCAAAAACGCAAATGGCCAATATAGCAAACAAAGTGAATTCTATATTTCTAGATAAAATCGGTTTTAAACTCAAAGAATCGTTAGTTAACCTATCGGTAAAAAGGGTCCAGCAGCAGACTGCGGAATTGAAATTCGCAGATGATAACATGCACCACAGCTTGAAAAATTTACTGGGAGACAAAAACATTGTCGCGCAGGCAAATTTAAGATGCACCCCTTTTACGTTTAATGTCTTAGCTATACTGGAAAGAATGCGTCAAACGGAAAAGCTCACGATCTTAAGCCTTCAACACCGTCCATCTGGGAAAACCATCAAAATTCTTCTTAAGGGTCACCCCGAGAAAGGATTTGTGTCTATTAAGCCTGAACTCCACTTAGATCGAGCGGCTGTAGTCTTTGATGGGGTTTCTGATGATGACACCAAAGACCCCGAGCAGCTTCTGCAAGATCTTCTAGGAGCCTCCGATACACTCCTCAGATATCCTCATAGCCGCTTCATGGAAATTATCCTAGCCAATGCAGCCCACCACCCGCAATACACAGATAAGACCAAGCAGATCCCGTTTTTTCATAAAGATGAAGAAAAAAATGTTATGGGCACCACCAAAAAAGCTTTGTTTGAACAAAGCCTGCAAAAGCTAAACCGTCTGACTGAAGACTCCTCGCTCTCGGATAAGCTACGCTGTGTCCAAGCTCATCTTCACGAAATAGCCGGAACCCCTCAATCCAAGCAAACGCTCAAAAACAGCTTGTTTCCCGGAGCAAACAACATGGAAGGCATCATAGTATTTAGGCATATGCACGAAGGCCTGAAGCAGCGCGCGGAGAGAGAAGGGTTTTGCGAAGAAAATCCTCGCAGTTTTCTCGTCAAACACGTGTATGTCAACACCGTGGCCGATGAACTAAAACCCTCAATATAAACTAAAGTCTAAAGGAACAACATGAACACCACCCTCTCTTGGAAACAGTTAGCCAGCATCGAAGTCGGCGGCGCCATATGCCTGCCGGTGATCATGGTCGGGCATCTTTTGTTTAATAAGTATGGATTCCATTCCGCCTGTCTAGCCATCATCGCCGGCAATTTGGTGCTGCTGGCTCTGGCTTGCCTTTCGGCTAAAATGAGCTTTGAGCGCAAGCTGCCCACTACAGATAATGCCATGCATTATTTTGGAAAAAATGGCGCCCGGTGTTTTGCATGTGCTCTCTTGTTTTCAAAAACCTGCTGGTTTGGCCTGCAGCTTAATATGATGGTGCTTAGCCTCGAATCTATATTCCCTGGGCTAATGCCTTCATATTTCAGCGCAACTCTATTGGGCCTTTTGATAATCTGTGTAGCCTCTTTCGGTATACGAGGATTAAGCTTCCTTTCGTCGCTCAGCATGCCGCTTTTGGTAGGAACAATGGGATATGCCGCCTATGCCGTCAGCCCTCAAGAATCCTTCTTGGATAATCGCCCTCTTGGCATCGAAGGGATTTCTATCGCAATAGCTACCGGAATTACTGCGGTGATTGATATGCCCACCTATTTTCGCCATGCTCGTTCCCGCCGTGATGGCATTCTGGCTGTCTTGGTGTTCTTGGTCATCGCCGTGCCACTGGTTGAATTTCTTGGGGTATACTTATGCTTAAAAAATAACGGCGGCACCCTGGTCGAATCGCTACAGCGTTCCGATAGCCTGATCTGGAACTTATGGGTATGCGCCTTTTTTCTGCTGGCCGGATGGACCACCAACATCACCAACCTGTATTCCGCAACCAATTGCTTAGGCACACTGCTGCCAAAGGTATCGGAACGCAAAAGAATGGTGCTAATTGGAACTTGCGGAATGTTTTTGGCTATGATGCAAATCTTGAATTATTTTACGCTAGTTTTGCAAATTATAGGCATTTTTGTGGGAAGCATGGGGTGCACCCTATTGATGCGTTATCTGCTGAATCAGCTCGGGTTCTGCTTTACCTCAACGCCCGGAGAACAAAAAAGACTGCTCATACTCTGGGCCGCGGGCTCGCTGGTGGGGTTAGCTGCTTTAGCCCAGCAGATAACGTTAAGCACGATCCCCCTGCTGGATGCCTGCTTAACCGCCATGGTATTAACCTTTTGCATAACTGTATTTAAAAAAGAAGAAAAACATGAGAACGTTATCGTTGGATGATCTTGAAAACCTAGCTTTAGGAGCTGCCATTCTTGGATCGGGAGGCGGAGGATCCCCTTCCTACAATCTACTGATGGCCAAGTACTGCTGCTCAAATTTTCAACCGGTTACTATGCTGGAACTCGAGGAGATTTCGGAGGCAGATCTAGTGGTACCGATAGGTTTTATGGGCGCCCCACTGGTCGCTACGGAAAAAATTGCCAGCGGCAAGGAATTTATGGCATTACAAAGTCAAATCCAAAAGTACTTTGGAAAAAAGCCCTCTGTCTTAATGCCGGCAGAGATCGGTGGTGCCAACGCCTTTACTCCCATCATCGCAGGAGCCATCTTAGGACTGCCAGTGTTGAATGCCGACAGCATAGGGCGAGCCTTCCCAGAACTGCAGATGAGCGTCTTTAGTCTGCATGGCGTCTCCCCTGCTCCAGCATTTTTTGCCGATGCTTTCGGTAACAGCGTCATCATCAACGCGCAAGATGCGCATACTGTCGAACGATTAGCCCGACAAACCGCCATCGGGATGGGTTCTCGAGCTGCCGCTGCACTGTATCTAATGCATGGAGAGGAAGCCCGAAGAACCGCCATTCCCCAAAGCATCACCCACGCCATCCACCTAGGCAAGGTTATCAGGCAAGCTAGAGAGAATCAGGAAGATCCGACACAAGCTTTGATAGCTGCCGCAAATGGCGCCAAATTAGCCTCGGGAACGATTCAAGATATAGACTATAAAATCGAGGGGGGCTTTCTAAACGGCACCTGCTATGTGGAGAACGATCAAGGAGAGGTTTTCAACATCTTCTACAAAAACGAATTTCTCTCCGTAAGGCAAGGCAATACCTCCTTAGCCGCAACGCCCGATATCCTCATGCTCGTAGAACAAGAAACCGGCACGCCAGTCACTAGTTCAGACCTAGCCTATGGACAACGCGTCGACCTCGTCACGCTCCCCTCCCCTAGCATATGGAAAACACCGGAAGGCTTAAAGCGGGTCGGACCGGAATATTTTAACTTATAAGGATTATATTCGCATGCAAGACACATATAAAATCGGCATAGATATCGGAGGCACCCACACCGACGCCGTACTGGTAGACCCAAAAGGAAAAATCATCGTCTGGAATAAAGTCACCACAACTATTCCTCTCGAACACGGATTCAAAAAAGCCCTCACGAAATTACTTCAGCAGGCGAATATACCCCCAGAGTGCATAGCTGAAATTTCCATTGGAACCACGCACGCCCTCAACGCCCTGATCGAACGGCGAGGACTCAATACCGTGGGCCTCATACGGCTGGCCGGCCACCAACCTATGACCCTGCCCCCCTGTTTTGACTGGCCACCAGACCTGCGTCAACAAGTTCTTGCAGGCTGGATGCAGGCACATGGCGGCTACGAATGCGACGGCCGCACACTCATCCCCCTCAATTTACAGGAAGTGGAAAATGCTGCCGAAAGCCTGTTGAATGCCGGCGCGGCAAGCCTTGTCATTAATGGCGTCTTCTCACCTCTGTACCCTGAGCAAGAGCTCATGGCGGCAGAATTTCTGCAAAATAAATTCGGACCCTCACTG
Source organism: uncultured bacterium (assembly GCA_964390695.1). Taxonomy (GTDB): domain Bacteria; phylum Chlamydiota; class Chlamydiia; order Chlamydiales; family Parachlamydiaceae; genus CAWACC01. Next base: position 460 of record CAYMKI010000017.1, on the reverse strand, counting down.
CCCATCACCCTCGGGCATCACTTGGGAGGCACCGGATTCATCGAACGCGAAAATGCCGCCCTCTTAAATGCGGCTTTATACAGTGTGATTGTGCAAGGATTCAGCCGCTTAAAGCTCATCTGTGAAGAGCTGAAACTGCACTGTCCCATGCATTTGACGCAGAACAACGGCAGCCGTATATCTCTGGAACAAGCCTTGCTATTTCCTGTCCTGACTTTATCAGCCGGAGCTACCAACTCCTTTATCGGAGCAGCCAAAATAGCCGGATGTGAAGAGGCCATCATTGTAGATATCGGCGGCACCTCTACAGATATCGGCCTCGTACAGCGTGGATTCCCCATCCGACAGATTGGCAATACGGACCTGCAGGGGGTGAAATTAAACTTCCCCATGCCGAACGTCACATCAATCACCCTTGGAGGGGGAACTTTACTGCACAAAGATCCTAGCTCGCTAATCC
>CAYMKI010000016.1:20524-35353 GCA_964390695.1 uncultured bacterium | reverse complement strand
TGGCTGCGCTACCTTTCTTAAAGAAGGAGAGTATTTTGTCAAATCTATCTCCCCAAACAGTGACGCGAAACCACACCGTCACATCACTACCGCCTTTTCGGCTATTTGTAGCTACGTTAAAAGTGGTGACTTTTTGTCCTGATGGGGTAAAGCGTGTCACAGGGTCGGCACCGAGATGTCCAGCGACTTCAATAATGTTCATAATCGCATAATCCTCAATAAAATTTATAAAGAAAGGGTTTGAACTGTTTTAACTACAAGGGTTAAGGAAGTGCTCCGTAGGTTTGCAGTTGTACTGCGAAGGATGGGCCAAAATGCTTATAAGGGCCAATGGCAACATCCTTCCTCAGATATGCTTAAATTTTGATGTAGCCAGGCCCACCCTTGGAACCCATGCCGCCGCCAGGTTGGGTAGCGCTAGGTGCAGGTGCTGCAGCTTTGGATCCTTCGTCTCTACCTTCAGAGATATCTCTGCAGATTACGCGCCATTTTTCCACGGTCTCTACGTATAGAGGGGCAAAAGCTCTGAGAGCAGAGGGCACAGCATGTTCCATGTCAATTGTGCAGTGAATCAAGATTAATTCTTCTTTGACAGCTACGCCTACGCCGCCGCCGGCCATTTGACCGCCGAGCATAGAACCTTCTAACAGGCGTTCGTATAAACGAAGGCGCGTTTTATCATCTCGTGGAAGCCCATCGAGAAGTGGGGAATACAGGTATAAGCGCTTGGAATTAGGCTCGTAGGTTAAATGAAGAGAAAACTCATCGTCGATGCCTAAAATACAGGTATTGTTTTCGTCAAACTCCAAACCTTCTAAGCCAAGTTCTTTTCCGAACTCCTTCAGGTTTTCTTTTGCATTTTCAAAAGACATAATCAACCTCCTACTGGATAACTTGTAAAGCCGTTATAGGCAAAATTTGTTGTTGTTTAGCACTTTGGATCATTTTATCCTAATTGATTGCTAATGTTATGATAAAATAATGTTTTTGTATAGCGAAAAAAATCCCTTCATCGCCATAAAAGTTCTAAATTCATTATAGATGAATGCAGATATTACTGGCAAACAGATACCTATCCTGAGTTTATACCAATCTAAAAAGAAAAATTGATTTTGTGTATACTAAAGTTTTAAGACGAGGTGGTATGAAATACTCCAGCTACCAGGGAAAGCCGATTCCTCTGGGGGCAAGCAAGTGCTCCGAAGGATATAATTTTGCTCTATTTTCAAAAAATGCTAAGCAGGTAAGTTTATCTATTTTTGATGCAAAGAAACATCTCTTGGATAGTTTTTTGTTAGATTCTCAAATACATAAAACCGGAGATATTTGGCATATTCAGCTCGATTTGCCGCCGGAGGCGGTTTTTTATGCCTATCAAGTGCTGGGAAGTGAAGAAGTTGGAGTTAGCCATCCCCATCAGACGTATCTCCTAGATCCTTATGCTTTGGAAGTGAGCTCCCACTCTACATGGGGAGGTTTCCGAGTTCACGGCGCGCCACAGTTTTTAGGTGTCCTGCCGACATGGGGAGCTTTCGACTGGCAGGGGGTGCAGAAACCGCATATAAGTCATCGAGATTTAATTATTTATGAAATGCACGTAAGAGGATTTACTGTAGATCCCTCCAGTAAAGTTAAGCACCCTGGCACCTATGCTGGCGTGATTGAGAAAATACCCTATTTGCTGGAGCTGGGGGTTAATGCCGTGGAGTTATTGCCCGTACACGAGTTTGATGAGACGGAAGTCCGCAGATTCAAGCCTTCAGCACTTCAAAGGTTGAGCAATTACTGGGGGTATTCTACCCTCAATTTCTTCAGCCCTATGAGCCGCTATGCCCTATCATCCAGGCCGGGAATGCCTGTCACTGAATTTAAAACCATGGTGAGAGAGCTGCACCGGCATGGAATAGAGGTGATCTTGGATGTTGTTTTTAATCACACTGCCGAAGGTAATCAAGATGGACCTTTTATTTCATTCAAAGGAATAGATCCCGATACCTACTATTTCTTTGATAAAGACGGAACTTTCAGTAATTATACTGGGTGCGGCAATACTCTTCATTGCAATCATCCTGTTGTTCGGCGTTTGATTATCGACAGCTTGCGATATTGGGTAATAGAGATGCAGGTGGATGGTTTTCGGTTCGATCTTGCTTCTGTGTTGCAACGAGGCGCTCATGGACATGCAAGTCATTTTTCGGCATTGATAGAGGAAATTACCGAGGATCCGCTGCTCTCCAATGTAAAACTGATTGCCGAGCCTTGGGATGCCGTCGGTTTGTACCAAGTAGGGGGGTTTGCTCCTCAAAGTCCTCGATGGCTCGAGTGGAATGATAAATACCGCGATGGCGTGCGTAAATTTATCAAGGGAACACCCGATCCATCGCTCAAAGGAAATTTCATTACCCGAATATGCGGATCGCAGGATTTGTACTGGAACCGCTCCCCCCTCAATAGCTTGAATTTCATCACCGCCCATGACGGCTTTACGCTCAGGGATTTGGTGTCTTACAACGAAAAGCATAACCAAGCTAATGGCGAGGAGAATCGCGACGGCCATTCCAGCAATGAGAGCTGGAATTGCGGAGCAGAAGGACCTTCAAAAGATGAAGAGATCCTCAACCTCCGAGAGAAACAGATGCGCAATTTTCATTTGGCATTGATGTTATCTTTGGGCACTCCTATGCTGCTAATGGGCGATGAGTATGGACATACAAGAAAAGGAAATAACAACAGCTGGTGTCAAGATAATCAACTCAACTGGTTTTTATGGGACCAGCTTGAAAAAAATGCGGGTTTCTTCCGTTTTTATAAGAAATTGATTCACTTCAGAAAGGAGCACCCTCTTATGAGGCGCGATGGATTCCTAAATCCTGAGGACATCATCTGTCACGGGGTAGAGCCGCTTAAGCCGGATTGGCACAGCGCCTCGCGCCTGGTGGCATTTACATGGGTGGATTCAGAACAGGGAAATGATCTCTATATTATCTTCAATGCGGACTCCGTCTCACATAAAATCCATCTGCCGCCGGCAAGAAATCCTAGGTATTGGCAGTGGGTGGTCAACACGGCCAACCCGCCGCCTTCGGACTTCTATGACGAGGCCATTGCACCTCGTCAAGATAGCTTGGAATTTGTGATTGAGCCCTTTTCAGCATGTGTGCTGGAGTCAAAATAGTAAAATCCAAGGGTTAGATCAGTTGATATAGGTGCCACTGATTGGCGTCTTCGTAAAGATTTTCAATAACTTCTTTGAAGAGCAGTGAAAGTTCTTTCCCTGTTTGAAGCTTATTCTTCTCTATAGGGAGTTCAAAAATGCCTATATTGGGATCATGCAGCCGGAAGATGCCCCTTGAAAAATCAAAGCGGGCATGCAGGGCATGTCCCCAATCTTTTCCCTCTAACGTTATGAATACCACACCATTTGTCAGCTCCAATTGTTTGAGAATATTATTACAGGGATCGAGGATGCAGTCATTGAGTTGGTTCATGACTTGTTGAGCAAAAGGGGGTGATGTTTTATCATTTTGCTCTACTATCAAAGTGGATAGCCAATTCACTTTCTTATATCCATATCGATTTAAAACTTCTTTTGGCACTGTCATGAGTTGTTCCGAGACCTCTTTAGCCTCGACGCCCTTGACTTTGAGGAAGCGGGTTTCATCAAATGCTCTTTTATATCTCGCCTGTTCATATCTATCTAGCGAGGCAATGCGCTCGCCTCCTATATGGCCGACATCATCTTGAGGATGATTTTTTTCATACGAGCCCACTCGTAAACATTTAGCTAAGCAGACTCCGGCGGTAAGCACTTCGTTCAGGTCTTCCAAGCCTTGAATAGCGTCAACAGCTAGTTTTGAATGCCATTTATCATAAAATTTCATGGTTTCAGTCATCGAATTAAGTATAAGACTTTTGAATTTTTCATTGAGTTTTTCATCTTGGTCGAAATCAAAAAGCTTTTTTAGATACTTGTCTTCAAAGACTGCCGGATCTAAAATTAAATCCTTTTTAAGATCATCTTTGGCGAATAGAAATTTGAGCCTAGAGTTGATTTTAGACATAACTTGGGAATAGCGCTTACGCATTAACAGTTGTTGGATCTTGGGGAGTGCATTGTATTTGTCTAAAGGCACGGCCATTTCCGCTAAAGGCATATAATGCTTTTCCATTTTAGCTTTTAGATTGTCGTAAGCTTCGATAAGCTTTTTCGTGTTTGTTAATTCACCGTCTGCCACACCGGCTGCTTTTAACCTGGCAGTCAGCTCTGCTGCGCGGATTTCCTTTTTTATCGTTTCAGTGCTTTGTTCGTTGAGCTGGGTGGACTCGAGCATGTTTTCTATCAATTGTTGGGCATCTAGACATTGAAAGTCCTCGTTAGGGGAAAATTTCAACCAGGTCAGTAATTGGATTTCGGCTTGAGATCCTCGATTATAAGATTGTTTTTTCCGCTTTATGAGCTCTTGTTGAAGTAAGGCTTTATTGATAATCAGATTGATATGTTGTTCGGAGTTGTTCGTATTATTGAATTGAGGAAATTCAACCATCAAATCTTTAAGCTTCTTATATTTGCTTTCAATAACAGCTTGATTCGGCGTTAGGACGCGGTGATCTAAATCGTGTTTGACATGCTCTAAGATTTGCTTGAATTGGCTGCGGTTCTTGGCGATTTTAATCACCCGTTCCTGAGCGTCTTTATCAAGTAAACTCAAATCATGCTGGATGTTCGAGCCAATGACTTTCCAGTCACTCATAATCTCGTGTGTTACTTCTGAAGTAACCTCAGGGTCTTGGAGCAAACGTTGTTTGAGTTCAAGCAATTCTTGCTTATTAATCTCAGCGCGTATCTCGGATAGATTTATAACAAGTGCTTGGAGATCTTCTTGGTTTAGGTGTTTTTTGCTGGCAATCTGCACGGTTGCGGATATCCATGCCTGCAATTTCTCCTTTCTGATAGGGCTTAGATCTAATTCGGAGCCTATCTCTTTTTTCCACAGTCGCTTGGCAAATTCGTCTGGATTTTGTTTCAGTTCATTTACTTTTTTTTCGGTTGCAACTTTGATCAGCCAGTCATGTTCAGCTTCCTTTGAGAATAGGTGAGGTTTAATTTCATTTATATACTGTAAAAAATTTTCTTGCGGTTCATCAATTGCAGACTCTGGCATGAAAGCCTTTAGTATTTCACACACTTGTAGTTGGATTAAGGATTCGGAAGGAGTAATTTGATGTGCCTCCTGGGCACTTTTCTTTAAAAACTCTTCGTACTTGTTTAGAATTTCATTTTTTAAAGATATAAGATTGTTTTCTTTATTCTTAAGCTTTAGAAGTTGATCGTTCCTAGCTTTGAACACAGGATCGATATACTGCTTTTTGAATTCAGCTTCTGAAAGGCTCCAATTTTTGGTCAAATCGGGCATTTGCTGCGACATAAGTGATTTGATTTTCTTAATTTCTTTTTTTGTTAAAGGAAAGACAAGGGAGAATTTATCTTTGGCAACGCGTTCGATATTATGGAATTCATCTAAAAACTGGTCCCAGAGGGCATGATTGGTCAGGTTGCGTAATTGATCGGAAAGATCTTTGACATAATTCCCTGTAGTTAAGTTAGCATAGAGTTGATTAGCTGCAGCTTCAAATTCGATAGGATCCTTGTGCATATTTGACAGCAATTCAGCCGAAGGCTCAAGGACAAGCGCTAAAACTTGCAATTCAATGAATTCTTTTAGGTCTCTCAGTTTAAAAGCAGCGGCAAGGTCAAGGTCTTGAATGTGATGACGGCTCTTCTCCAAAAATTGAGCTAAGCAGGCGCTATTTTTGCGGACATGGTCTATAAATTTTGCTCCAACAGTGGACAGTTGGTTTGAATCACGCTTCGCTGTCAACTCTAACTCTTTTTCAAATAAGCTTTGCAATGCTTCGAAATGTAAAAATGGCAGTTGGGTTTTTATCTCTTGAAGCATCGAGGCAAATTCACGCTGAAGACGTGCGATGTAAGCTTGCGTTTCCAAGTGCTGCAAATTCTGCTCCAATGCAGCTTCTTTTAACTTAAGCTCTTCATCGCTCATAGCGCTAAAATCTTGAATATCATGTGCTACTTCGTCTGCATCCATGGATTTGGACTGCATTTCCGATAGCTGTAATTTTAAGCTTAAAACACCTAATTCGGAAACTAGATGGCGCACGTGGTTTTGGTGTAATTTTCCGGATAATGAAACCCCTTGTGCTTTTAATAACTTCATTTTTTCCAGGGTAAATGGAACGGCGATGTCTGGGGGCAAGGAATTGATCGCGAGCTGTAAAATCAATTGCCCTACAGGTTCTTTAATTTCAGAACTATCAAGATTATAGAATACTTGATTTGTAGAGTTTGGTGTTAAAGATAAATTTGTATTCATACATTCCTTTATTTTTAATTAATATATAAAAATTATATTTTAATTATACAATACTATTGTAAATTTTAAATAAAGAATTGAATGAAAAAATAAATAACCATAAAAAATTGAATAACATCAGCGATAGCTAATTTATGTACATAAAATGCGGTTAGTATTTTACAAAATTCTCTTAGAATTATATAAAGAATAGCTTTCTCTAGCTATATTCGGAGGACCTAACTCCTCTCTGTGTGCTTTGTGGTAGTAAATTGTTCTTGTATTATTTTAAACAGGATGAACAGGATCGGCTTCGCCGGCAGGATGTTCAGGTTTGAGTTCCGGATCGTGCGGTCGCACTTATTGGCATAAGTCAGAATCTATTGAGACCTAGATTTGAATAGGGGATATAATTCGGTTAGTATTTTATATAATGTTCTTAGAATTATATAAAGAATAGCTTTCTCTAGCTATATTCGGAGGACCTAACTCCTCTCTGTGTGCTCTGTGGGCTCTGTGGTTGTAAATTATTCTTCTCGGGTTACTGCTACGGGAGGCTACAAAGCCCTCAGAGCACACAGAGGAAGTCTAGGTGTCGCTGCCAACCTTATATTAAGGCCGGAGTGTCTTGAAGTTGGTTCTCAAGGGGATCCTCGGTTTTCGAGAGCACGATGTAGAATGAGCTTTCATCGCATTCTGAATCACTGCGATTTTTTTTGGGGAATAAAAAATGATGTACTTGGCATTTATACCGACCTGGAGCTATATCGATCTCCAAAGCCGATTCTAAATTCTTATATAGTATACTATCCTGTATACCGAACTTTCCGGTGGGAAAGTCGAGAATGACCACCGGTGTTGAATCTAGCACTAATTTGAATTCTTTAGCAGTGACGACCGGTTCCGGGGCTTCGATAATGCGTACTTGAAAGTGGAAGAGCCCGTCGCCCCCAGTCCCAAAGAAAAATATTTTGCCTTGATTCATTAGTGTCAAATTATATGCATGAAACCGAATGGGATCCGTTTCCGTTGCACGGGTGGCTGAGATATACTGGTCTATATCCTCAGCGTAGGCCATGTCACCAACAGCTATGCACCCGCCTTCTAAAGAGATAGTTCCATTTTTCTTTAAAAGTACCTTAGGGGCCTCACAGCCCAGCAGTGCTAGGCGATGAGAGATGAGCTTGGTTAAGTTTTTGCTGAGCGATGCCGTGGGACATGGACTTTTCGACAAAGCTTTGAGAATATCGATATAGATGTCAATATCTGCAAGCGAAAGCGATGTTTTGTCTTTCAAAGCTTGTTCGATGTTGTATTCAATGAATTTAAACGCCTTCAAACGCTCTCGGATAGGCAAGCGCTGAGCCTCATCTAATTTCTGAATTAAATTAGAAGTATCCATCACTCGATCTCCTTGATTAAATGATCAGCATCGCATCCCCATAAGAAAAGAAACGGAATTTTTTTTCAATAGCTTTAGCATAAGCTTCGCGGATCAGCTCATATCCACCAAAGGCAGACACCAGCATAAGCAGAGAAGAGTGAGGCAGGTGAAAATTCGTCAGCAGCGACTGCACTTGCTTAAAAGAATATCCCGGATAGATGAATATCTGGGTATCATAGTCACCGGGTAAGATAATACCATTGGGTTGAGACGAAGATTCTAACGCGCGACATGTGGTGGTACCAACACATATATGCCTTCTACCTTTGGGGTGTTGATTGAGCTTCTCGGCGGTTTCTTTAGAGATAGAAAAAAACTCGCTATGCATCTGATGGTTGCGAATATCCTCTGATTGTACGGGTCTAAAAGTTCCCAGACCAACATGCAGCGTTACATAATGGGTATCAACTCCTTTGAGATGAAGACGCTCCAGGAGCTGCGTGCTAAAATGCAGGCCGGCAGTAGGAGCTGCAACGGAACCGGGGTGTTTGGCATAGACGGTTTGGTAGCGCTCTTTATCGTCTTCCTGAGATTGAGGTCTGGCAATGTAGGGTGGCAAGGGAATTTGGCCATATTTGTGCAGAGTTTCCTCAAAACTTCCTTGATGGTGTAATTGCAGAATCCTAGTTCCCGAGGGGGTGTCGTTCAAGATTTCAACCTGAAAATCGGACGCTATTTCCAAAATCGTGCCTATGGGCGCTTTTTTTGCTGGCTTCAGCAGAGCTTCCCAGATGGAATCTTTAAGGCGGCGCACCAAAAGGATCTCGATTTGGGCGCCGGTTGCCTTCTTGGCAAATAACCTCGCAGGGATAACTTTGGTGTCATTAAAGGTTAAAGTGTCCCCGGAGTCAAGAAAATGCACGATTTCGTGGAAGGGGATCTCTGAAATAGACCCTGTGGCACGATCGACGATCATCAGTCTGGATTGCTCCCTGTTGGATGCAGGGGAGTGTGCAATCAATTCTGCTGGCAGATCGTAGCCATAGGCGTCCAGTGAAAAGAGGTCTTTATTCATTATATATCAAATGCAGTGAAGCTTGTGGGAAAGCTCTTTTTAATATGGAATCCGCATGTTCCCCTTGTCTGGCCAATTGGTTGGCATCTAAAATAGAAACCTGGGATTTCATCACGTTGGTTTTGGTTTGATTGTTTCCAATATAATCCCAGTTGATGGGGAAGGGTTTGATGGTGCCTTCAAATTTTCCGGAAAGACTTAAAACCATGTCTTTGGTATTCTTGATAGCACGCTCTAAAATCGGGTATGCCGTTTCTTGAGCCATACCGCGATAGCCAGCTTGTCCAGCTTCTACATCCCAAAAGGTGCTTTTTGGATTCTGAATTTGGTAATAGGCATGGGTTCTCTCAGCAATAGCTAAGGCGGCTTGCACTTCTCCAGGCTGTTGATTTACAGGTGTTGCTGCAAGCACTGCATAGATGAAATCTTCGATGGGCAATTCATTCACAATGCTGATCGTGCCACCTACGTCATAGACATAGATATTGCCTTTATATAGAATCCCGTCCACAGAGATAGTTGTATTGGGATCGGCTGGAACAAATTCCAGCTGGTGCAATCCTGGAAACTCTTCCCCCCATTTAAGTCCGTCGTGTACGGATTGAATGAGTTGATTTTTACCTAAAAGACGTGTAGAGACATGTTTGGAAGCGTGCGGATCGAATATCCGGTATTTTCCGTCTATATTAAGCTGAGCTTGCTCTTTGTTGTGAGCAATCAGCACTTTGATTTTTTTGGATGGCTGTGCCATGGTGGATGAAACCGCTTGGGAATTAGCAGCTTGGCTTTGCGGAATAGGCGCGCCTTGAAGAAAGAAGCACGGGGTCAATAGGGCTAAAGATATGGCAAATTTATTCATGGTTAAACTCCATCTTGTCTGATTTTTTTCAAATGGTCATACGCTAAGGGGGTTGCTTCCCTACCCCTAGGGGTTCTTTTTAAAAAGCCTTGCAGGATAAGGAAAGGCTCGTAAACTTCTTCTATAGTGTGCCTTTCTTCGCCTGCTGCTACTGCGATAGTATTGAGTCCGACAGGGCCGCCTCCGTAGTGTTCGATGATGATCTCTAGTATTTTTTTGTCCATCTCGTCCAGACCTTTATGGTCAATGGCCAGCAAGTCCAAGGCTTTATTCACTACCTCTGTGGTGATGTGCTTGTGAGACTTGGTTTGAGAGTAGTCCCTGACCCACTTGAGCAGGTTATTGGCTATGCGAGGGGTTCCCCTGGAGCGCTGTGCGATTTCTAGAGCCGCTGTGGAATCGATGTTTAGGTTGAGTATCAAGCTCGTTCTCATGAGGATTTGCACTAACACCTCTGGCGGGTAATAATCCAAGCGGGTGGAAAAAGCAAACCGCGAGCGCAAAGGCGCTGAAAGCAGTCCCATGCGTGTCGTGGCGGCTACTAAAGTGAATTTTTCTAATCCTACCTGAACACTGCGCGCATTGGGTCCGCTATCGATCATAAGGTCTAGCTTATAGTCTTCCATAGCAGGGTATAGATATTCTTCAACGGTCCTGTTTAAGCGGTGGATCTCGTCGATGAAAAGAATGTCGCCTTGTTTAAGATTGGTCAAAATACCGGCCAAGTCGCCGGCTTTTTCTATCACAGGTCCAGAGGTAACCACCAAATTAGTGCCCATGGCTTTGGCCAGGATATTAGCTAAGGTCGTTTTTCCTAAACCAGGCGGACCGCTGAACAAGCAGTGGCTAAGGCATTCTCCGCGGTGTTTGGCCGCTCCAATCAGAATGGCTAGCCTATCCCTGACCTGATCTTGTCCAGCAAAATCGGATAACGATTGGGGGCGGATAGGCACTTCAAAAGAAAGGTCTTCTTTCTCTGCTCGAGGGCTCTTTTCCTGTTTCAATGATGAGTGTACAAAACTTTGCGACATAATATCTGCGTGTTTTACCTGCCAATGGATTATACACTCTAATTTAGACTAAAATACCCATTGCATGCAAGAAAACGATGACAATTAATATCGGTGCCGTATATTTAAAGCCCACTTTAAAATAATTAGCAATAATGGGACGACGCTCGAATAAATCGCCTGAGCCTTCACTAAGTGCGTGTAGGGATTTTTTTGTTCCCCATACCCAGCCGACGACGATGACCGCAAAGAAGCCACCCAACGGAATCAAAATATTGCTGGCCAGAAAGGACATGATGCCCAGCAGATTTTCTCCAAAGAGCGTATAATCTTTTAGCAAGTTAAAAGACAGTGCGCATGGGATGCCAAGAAGGAACGCTCCGAAACCTACAACAACGACCGCTTTCTTGCGGGGCCATTTCTTTTCGTCTATTAGATAGGCAATAGCCGGTTCCATCGCAGAGATTTCCGAGGTGAGCGCAGCCAAAAATACCAGCAAAAAGAACATCACAGCCAAAAAGTAGCCTCCTGAAATTTGGCTAAACACCAGGGGAAGTGTATGGAATATCAGCCCAGGTCCTTGGTCGGGTTGCAGGCCGGCAGCAAAGACAATCGTGAAGACTGCAATGGCGGCGAACAGGGATACCAGGGTATCTACAAACACTACAGGGATGCAGCTTTTTAACAGGTTGTCTTTGGATCCGAGATAACTGCCGTAAGTGATCATCGTCCCTTGTCCAATGCTTAATGTAAAAAAGGACTGACCTAGTGCAATAATAAAGGCCCCCGGTGTTAAGGCGGACCAATTGGGGTGGAACAGAAATGTCAGCGCCTCATAAGCGTTATTTAGAGTTAAACCTTTAATGACAAGAAAAATCAAGATAACAAATAACATGGGCATCAAGATCTTATTCCCTCGTTCAATCCCCGCGCGAACCCCAAAAAACAGCACGAACGAACATAAGGTAAGAAATAGAAAATGGAAGCCTAGTCCCCAAAAAGGGTGTTGCATGAGGTCGTTATAGTGCTGAGCACTTTCTTGGATGCTCTCGAAATGATGGATGGAACCTCTTATAGCCTCAAACAGATAGCCAAGAATCCAAGCCGCCACGGAACTGTAAAATCCGCTGACGATAAAACCTGTTAAAATGGTCATTTTACCTATCCAGCCCCATCGGCGGCTGCCGCCTAGTTTTTCAAAGGCTCCGCTGGGGGATGTTTGTGTGGTTCTGCCCATTAAAATTTCAGACATGAAGACAGGAAATCCGATGAAAAGAAGGCACATGAGGTATAGTATAACAAATGCTGATCCGCCGTTTTCACCCACGATGTACGGAAATCTCCATATATTTGCTAAACCCACCGCAGAACCCGCTACGGCGAAAATAAATCCTATTTTGGAACCCCAAGATGCTCTATTCATTGTTCTCCTTTAAAATTAAACTAAAAACATAGATATTTTTATAAATTATATACAATTTCATAATTGAAGGCAATCAGAAATAACGATAGAAATAACGACATTCTGCAGTAAAATCCCGAGCATAACAATAGGGTGCCGTAACTATTCAGTACTAGAAAAGTGTCTAACTAGGTGAACCACAGAGCTCACAGAGAGGATTTAAACTGCAAGTAAATAATTTGAACATGTTTGCTAGGGCTTAACCTGCAAATGAGTACATTGACTAGAGGAAAGAAGAGGGCGCTGAAAGCAACTGTCTCGCTGTGTGTTTGAACTAAAAATTAAATAACATTTATAATTAAAAGTAATACTAGAAATAAATCATACGAAAACTAGTCTAGAGTCCAGATGGATGCAAGGAGGAACTATGTCACGTCTACTGAGTCTGGATAAAAAAGTCGCGCATGAACTAGCGCTGTTGAATTACCCTGCTCCGAACTGGATTATAGGTTCTAAAAACAGATACGATGTAGCCATTATAGGCGGCGGCATGGCGGGTATAGCTGCGGCCTTTGCGCTCAAAAGACAAGGTATCAATAATATTATCGTTTACGACAGCAATCCGTGCGGGAACGAGGGTTCCTGGGCAAACTATGCCAGAATGAAAATTCTCCGCTCGACCAAAGAATTAGTCGGGCCTGCCTTGGATTTGCCGAATCTGACATTTCGTGCCTGGTATGAGGCACAGTGGGGAGTAGCTAAGTGGGACAAGTTGGGAAAAATACCCACGCCTTTATGGATGGACTACTTGCGCTGGTATAGAAAAGTCTTAGATTTCCCAGTAGAAAACAACCGCCATCTTTCAGTCATCGTTCCTGAAAGCAATGTTCTTGCCTTACATATTGACGATCAGGTCATTAACGTGGGTAAGGTCGTTTTGGCGACAGGTCGAGGGGGTTTTGGAGGGGTTATAATACCTTCCTTTGTGCATGCTTTGCCTCCTGAAGTTTATGCCCACACCAGCGATCCTCTGGATTTTGGTGCCTTGCAGCATAAAAACATCGCGATCATAGGGGCGGGAGCTTCAGGGTTTGATGCGGCAGCAACGGCTCTCGAATCCGGAGTTGCGCATGTGGACATGCTAGTCAGAAGGCCGCATCTGCCATATGTTAATAAAGCTGCTAGCATCACCTATCCTGGATTTTCTGAAGGATACTACAGACTTAGCGACGTAGACCGCTGGGCGATGATGTTGTTGTGTCATGGCCAGGGAGTGCCACCTCCAAAAGAAGCTTTGGACAGGTTGATGAAACAAAAACAGTTTCAAGTAAGGCTGAATACACACGTGGAAAAAGCCGAATGGAAGGGAAATCAACTGCTATTGAAAACGAATAAAGGCAGTTTAACCTATGACTATTTGATTTTAGCAACAGGATTTGCCATCGATGCGTCCAAACAAAGAGAGTTGAGCGTTATCAAAGATAAAATTTTGTTATGGAAAGATAGGCCCGGCATCAAAAACCTCCAAGGTCCAATCAGCTTTTACCATAGTCCCTACTTAGGGTCCCACTTTCAATTCTTGGAGAAGCAGCACGGCACAGCGCCCTATCTCAAGGATATCTACTGTTTTAACTATGCCGCCACTTTGAGCCATGGACTTCTAAGCGGCGATATTCCAGGGATTGGTTTAGGCGCCCAACGTTTAGCCCGGGGAATTGCTAGCGACTTTTTTACCCAGCAACTCGGTTTGTATAAAGCTCAGTTGAAAGACTATAAGGTGCCCGAATTAGATGAAGGGGAATATCCCTTTTTTGCGTAAGTTGAAATATGTCTTGTAAGAGTGTCCATATGATGATAGGCATGAAACATATTCAAGGTAACTTTGGTAATATTAATATCTTTATGTCTTCAGAGGGACTTATTATAGAAGCGCCTGTGTTTCTTACTCAGAAGCAGGTCGATGAATTTGATCTTTATGTAAGAAGCGCATTTGATAGCTGGAAAAAGAGATGTTCACAAAAGGAAATACCGCAAAGATTGATTTTTTGCCAATTGTGCTTGCCGGCCACCGAATGGGAGATTCTGGAAAATCATGAGATATTAGTGGGTTCTTCGGGTGGGCCACAGCGCAGTGTCTTAAATATTCCCACGCAACATTTTTACCTGCCCAAAGAACGTCCGCAAGCTTCCGAATTTCTTCTAAGGGACATGGAACAGCTTACCCACAATTACAATTATGAAGCCTATTCTTTGTATTGCAGTTGGATAGGGGAGCAAATGAAAGATGTGCTTGCGCATATACCCTTAGAAGCCTTAGAGCTTTATACTCTCGAAGCTTGCCTCAAAAATTTTGTGCATGAACAAGAGTCTTTGTTATTAGGTAGAGCTGAAAGTAACTGCCGCAGAGTGCATCAAAGATTGGGCGCCTTAAGAAAATTATTGTCAACATCTCCAGAAAATAGACATGAGAACGAATTAGAACTGCAAAAAGAGCTCATGCGATCTCGATCAGAGATTCATAAATCCCTGCAAGTCCGCTATCATCTCCTGGTCGATATGATAAGTCTGATACCTTCGAAAGAAACGCTTGTACCTCAATTGCAAGAGCTAAAACTACAGGTCCAACTGTTGGAGTTGTCCATGCGTAAAGCGTTTGGGGGTGATCATCAAAATCTTGGTTGGTTGCCGCAGATAATTTTAACACAGTTGTTGCATGAGGCTCTTGGAG
>CAYMKI010000016.1:9470-20514 GCA_964390695.1 uncultured bacterium | reverse complement strand
AGTGATCACCATTGTACAAGCAGATGCTTCCAAGGACCGCATCGCATGGGTAAGCACTATAATGGCTGCCGTGGCCTCATTAAGAGAAAAGTTTTCGGCAGAAAGTCTTAAAGAAGTCTTCATAAGATGGATGGATACGGAGCTTTCAACAGAACACAGATCTTCGCGGCAAGCTGTGAAGGAAGAGCTGGCCAAGCAGGTGCTCATGCTTTTAATGGAACGGAGTGGAATCTCCTTTTTATCGCTAAACAAAAAAAATGACCTCAAAAATATGGCTTCCTATGAAGTCAATGCAGAATTTCTTGAAGCCATTCCTTTAACTGAGGAATTTCTTGTCGACGAGAAATTAAAAGAGGCGGAATTAGTGATTGTTGACTCTCACGGTAAGCCACTAGATCTCACGCAAAGGGGACATCAGTTGATGTTCCCCTGGTTTGAGAATGCTTCGAGGTTACCTTGAGATTCTTGCCATGCGCTTCTCCAGACGCGCGATCCTTTCTTCTAGCGGAGGATGCGAGGCAAAGAGCTTCATAATTCCTCCTGGACTGGAGATTTTCATAGACTGAAAGGCGGGTTTTGCCGCTTCAGGGTCTTGTATGTCCAGCGTACGCTGTAGGGTTTTTAAGGAAGCGATCATTTTTTCAGGCGTGGTCAGCCTTGCACCCCCGGCATCGGCGCGGAATTCCCTATAGCGGGAGAAGGAAGCGATGACGATGGAACCCAATACCATAAATATCATTTCAAATACAAACACTAGCAACTGGAAGGTTACAGGAGAAAAGCTTTGTTCGGAGTCTTCTTTACGCGAGGACAACGCTCTGCTTAGGCCAAAGGCTATAATGCGCGCCAAAAACATCACAAAGGCGTTTACAATTCCTTGAAGCAAGGTCATGGTCACCATATCTCCGTTAGCAATATGCGAGACTTCGTGACCGAGGACAGCTTCAACCTCACTACCTGGCATGCGCCTTAACAACCCCCGGGATACCGCCACCAAAGAGTTCGATTTCGAAGGCCCGGTGGCAAATGCATTGACTTCAGGCGATTCGTAGATGGCGACTTCAGGCATTGCCGGAAGCCCTGCTTTTCTGGAGAGCTGATGCACCATCTGCAAGACCTGTAAAGCTTGCGGATCTGCAGTGTTAGGAGTGATCATTTGCAATCCCAAAGTCCATTTTGCCATCACCTTGGAAAGTGCTAAAGAAATGCAGGATCCCACCATGCCCCATAGCAGGCAGAAAATGGCTAAAGAACCTATGCTAAGTCCATTTCGATTGAGATAAGGCTGAATATCGAAAAAGTAAAGAAGAAACGAAATAACGGCCATTACCAATAAGTTAACGGCAAGAAATAATCCTATTCTTTTTGCCCATACCATAAAATATGCTCCATGTCTTGTCTATACCCAATTTTTAGGTTGTTTGGGTATTAACATCATACCTTATTTGACCAATTTCCGCATCTACTTATTAACTGTGCCTACAGTAAAATGATAGACAAAAGTGCGGTCCTCTTTTTCGAGTTGATGTTGTAAATCCGGTTCAAAGTTGAAATGCGATTCTAAAGCTGAGGGAATGCGGTAGCGCGACATAAACTGCCTGAGGCATATACGTGCATGTGGTTTGGCAGCGTGGTGTATAGCTTTTAGTAGACGTGTAAACTGCTCATAGGGCATATATGAAGCTACATCGGATAATGAAAACTTACTGAATGTATTTGCCGGACAATTTTCAAGATACTCGATCACATCCCCAGTGTGGGAATGGATTTTGCCTACATTGCTTTGAATATGCTGATGCTGGGATTTTTGCAAATAGGGCGGGGCGGCCTCTTCGCTGATGGACCCAAGAAAGATGAGCTGTAAGAAATAATTGTCTTTAGCCAAGTGCTTGCTCAGGTGCTCCATCATGCGATCGTAGAAGTAGTTGCCCGGCTTTTTATGGGTTTCATGACTTGTATAGAGGCCTGGATCTTTTAAAAAAAGTTGGCTAAATCCGGGATTCATGAAGAAGTTTAGCGCCCTTTTCCAAAGGCCATGCGACCAATTTGTACTCAAGAATCTGCTTTGGTCATGGAGGTTATCTTGGGCAAACAGAGACTTGATTTCCTTGCTTTTGAACAACAGCAGCAGGAATGCGCTCTTGTTTATCCACTTTTCGATAGCTCCCTGGTAGATAACGCCCTTTTTTATGGCTTTTTGATTTTTAAGCCAATAGCGAGCGCTTTCTTCGGGAAGAGAGGGGAGCAATTGTTCTAATAGACTCAACCGATTTTGATGGTTTTTTAGGCCCAGAAATTGGACATATTCGTCTGCTTTCAAATGCTTTATGGCGGCTATTTTTAACTGGAGTAGATAATTTTGGACAGGATTTGCATCGATGGCCGTAATTTTTTTACATGGATCTAGAAGCAAATGCAGAGGTCTATCACCGCTGGCAGTGATGACAAGCACCTCATCCTGTGCGTTAAGTTGTAAAGCCTTTAGCTCTGTTTTCCAGTCTTCATTTCCTAGGCTATAGCTCAAGCGGTTAAAAAAAGGGTGGGATTTAATGGATTTCATAGCTGTACGTATAGAGGTTTAAGTTTGTGGGTTACATATCATATCTATCAGGATTTCCCTCTCTAGGGACATTTTTGATGAGCACTGAAAAGAATTCATCCCAATCCGCTTGCGAAATGGATGGCTTGATCAACGAGGCGTCGATGCCTAAACGAAAGGAAAAGTCCAGAATGTACTCTTCAGGCATGTTTTCGTTGGCCAATTCTTCGGACAAGCTCGAGAATAAGCCGGATTTGAATTCATTCCATATCCATCGTGTTTCCTTAAGATTAGCTATAGCCACTTTGAGCTCTTCATCGGTAAATACCACACTTAAGAATTTCAGAGGATGGATGTGGTCAATTTTTTCCCCGGCCTTTTTTAGGGAGGATTTCTCTTTCCAAATTTTTGCCAGGGATTTGTTACCCAGGGTAGAGACAATAAATGATATAAATTCCTTTTCTAGAGGCGTGACTTCAGTGTTGTAATCTCGCCAAACGCCCAGAACATCTTTCAGATGCCCGATTTTTGTTAAGGAGGATTCATAGGGCAAAATTGCATGCAAGGATGTATTTGCATAACCGGTATATGTATAGGCTGCTATGCTTAACATAGCTATGAGTTTGTGTTGGGTCATATAGGTTTCCTCGTTCGTTATGTGGCTCTTTGACAAAAACTGCCTTATATTACAGATGAGATTCTGAGACAAGGGAAAAAATACCACTGGTCTTTAAAAAAAGAATATCATATCTTCCCTTATTCATGAGATAGGAAGATGAACAAGACATTTTTTTCTAAACTTATAGTATTTTCCGCTTTGCCGCTAGCTCTATGGGCGGGGACTCCTAAACAAATCTCCTTGGGACCCGAAATCTTTTATCTAAAGCGCAGCCGAGAAGGCGGCTCCTCTCAGTCTGGAACTTTATGCGGTGTGAGGGCTAGTTTTGATCGCCTAGCCCGCTGTAAATGGTATTTAGGGGTCGAAGCCGCCTATGCAAATGGGGATATCAATGGAAAATCAGGCGGAGGCGCTAGGCTGAGATCCTACTTCACACAATCGAACGTGGAAGGGCGTTTGGGTTATACTTTTCAGAGCCAAGGTGAAGAATACCTATCTTTCACGCCTTATGTTAGCGCTGGGTATTATCTGGAGTTAAATAATTACAGAAACCCCTCAGCATTAAAAGTCCACTTTAAAAATCGCTTTTATTACGGGGGAGTGGGGTGTATCCTGTGGGCGTGTTTGAATGAAAAAATGTATTTTGGCCTTAACGTCACTGGCCGATGGAGTTATGACGGCAAGGTCACGACATCGCATGATCCAGAGTTAGATTCCGTCGAAATCAAATATATGCAAAAAGTGCAATGTCGCGTATCGTTGCCTTTTTCTATCCAATTTAGTGCCTCACCCTCATGTGTCTATGTAGATTTCGTGCCCTTTTTTGAATACCGGCACTATGGCAGAAAAAGGGCGATCCCATTTGATTTTTTGGATACCCGCATTCGCTGCTGGGGCGGAGATATCATGATCACTTGGATATTCTAGCATCTTTCTGCAGAGAGGTTAAGATGTGTTCGATGTCCGCCTGCAGTTCTGTGTAATACTGAGGGTATTTTTTTTCTAGCCATTTAAGCACGCGTTTTTGGATGATTTTATTTAAATCGGGAAGATAGATCTCAGGACGCGTGTACTCAGGATTTAACGTCAAACGCCCTACATCCAGCCGATAGGCTTTATGCGCATCAAAGCCAGTGTTGCTCATGATGTTGTGGTCGCTGTCGTAGAGTCCGCGTTGATATTCCGAGAGGTATAAGCTTATCAATTGGCGGATTCTATCCATAAACTCAGAGGTTTTTCCTTCGTCGAGTAGTTGTGAGAGAATATCGCGTGTGGGCTGGACTTTTCTTTGAATGACAAAAATGGTATCGTCTAGCCAGATCTGATGCTCACGCTTGGAGGCGTCAATCAGGACTAAATTTGTCTGCAGATGCTGGGTTTTTTGCATGTGCACATAGATCACACCCGTGTTATCTGCATCGTTTTCATAAGCAACTTTATAACCATTGAACAGGCGGTTGAATTTTTTCTCTCGGCGTTTCTTGAGATGATCTTGATAGGAAGCTATAAAAGGAAGAGCCGGCAGCCATTCTATTGGTTCTTTGGCATCCATTCTGGCAAAATTGAAAAATTTAAGCACATATTGCCCATCCGCGCTCAAGAAAGCATACGTCTGATGACCCTGCCCCAGATATGAAAACTTCTGCTTGAAAAGTGGAAGGGCGTGTATTTCGTCTTGTGGCGAAACCTTCGGCAGTGCAATTTGCACTACGGCTTTTGCATCGGGGATAATATGGCTCAAGGCAAAGGGATATAACACGAATTGCCTATACCCAAAGTACCCTGCAATTAGACACACAACAGTAATAAAGAACCAGGTGATCTTATAATTAAATATACGCATCATTTCCCTTAAAAAGAATGTGGAGCAATTCTGCCATTTTGAGTTTCCCTAGCTCGGTTCTGGGTATAGATTCAACAAAATGCACATGGCGAATCCTTTCAAAAGGCAAAACTTGGCTTTGATATGCTTTAACAATACTGTCCATACTTTGATTTTTCTGTGCCGCTACGGCTAAATGAATCACTACGCCTAGTCTTTCATCGGGAGCCGCCAGCAAGGCCATATCTATGCTACATTGTTTGGATAGTTTTATAGAATCTAAAATTCTTTCCAAACGGAGCAAATCCACGCTTTCGCCTCCGATTTTAAAAAAATGCTGCGACCGGCCTCTGATGATGATGGTGTGATCGTGAACTTCGGCGATATCCTCTGTTTCAAACCAGCCATTCTTCTTGGGATCTATGTAATCAATTCCCTCTTTGCTTTTGAGGGCATACAGAGTTAGCAAAGATGGGCTTTTCAATGCAAGGCGGCCTTCCGAAGTGGTTTTGGCTTCCACATGAGAAAGCAGTCGGAGCTTGGGTATTTCGATATTCTCATCAGCTTGGAAAACTGCCGTAGCTACCTGGGAGGCGCACTCGGTCAGTCCGTAAGTGGGCAAGACATTCCAGCCGAGTTGTCTTGCCTGCATATAGAGCTGCTCGGAGAGAGAGCCTCCACCGACAATCACGGCTCTGACGGTCTCCGGTGCTTTTCTTCGCATCAGTACCCAGTCGTACAATTGTGCGGGCACTAGGGAGGTAAGGGTGGCTTTGCATGAAGATAACAACTCAAAGGCTTTTTCCGCGTCCCACTTATGCTGCATGAGAGAATATGCATCGATCACGTTTGCGCAGCTTAAGTGGGCTCGCGCGTAGATGCCAAGGCCTCCTACATGAAAATAGGGAAGAACGTTCAGCCATACATCGCGTTCAGTGCTTTCTAAAAAATCGTTTACGGAAGCTGCCGACGTCAAGATGGCCGCCTTGGAAAGGGCTGTCCATTTTATCTGACCGGTAGAGTTGCCGGTAGAGCCTGATGTGGCGATCCAAAAATGACTCTGTAAAGCAGGAGCGTTCTCCAGTAATTTTAGAATCTCGCCTCGCTCCTCTGGGGAAAAGCGAGGGTTCATGAGGATGTGATTTTCCGATGATTCCCACTTAAAACGGCTCATGCGCTTAAGGTCTTTTTGGAAATTGGGAAAAATTGGGTTTACGCTTTTTCAATAAGGCTTCTTTGCCTTCTTTAGCTTCATCGGTCATGTAGTAGAGCAGCGTAGTGTCTCCTGCAAGGTCAAGCAAACCGATTTGCCCGTCGCAGTCGGCGTTGAGCCCGGCTTTCAGGCAACGCAATGCCAAGGGGGAATGATTGAGCATCTCCCGGCACCATTTAAGAGTCTCTGATTCTAGTTCCGATAAAGGCACCACGTGATTGACCAAGCCCATCTCTAGCGCTTGCTGTGCATTGTATTGGCGGCATAAAAACCAGATCTCGCGGGCTTTTTTTTGTCCTACAATACGCGAAAGGTAACTGCTTCCAAGCCCTGCATCAAAAGAACCCATTTTAGGGCCGACTTGTCCAAAGATGGCGTTATCAGCGGCGATGGTAAGGTCGCAGACGACATGCAGCACATGTCCTCCGCCGATGGCGTAGCCGGCCACCATGGCTATAACAGGCTTAGGCAAAGAACGGATTTGCTTTTGCAGGTCAAGTACATGTAAAGCTGCTGAGCCATTTTGTCCCACATAGCCATCTTCGCTGCGAACGCGTTGATCTCCTCCGGAGCAGAAAGCTTTATCACCCTCTCCGGTCAGGATCACACAGCCTATGTCGGTGTTGAAACGACAGAGGTTAAAAGCGTCCATCATTTCAATCACAGTCTCCGGTCGAAATGCATTTCGCACTTCCGGACGGTTGATGGTGATTTTTGCTATACCGTCTTCTGTGACCTGTAACTTTATATCTTCATACTGTTTTAGTTCATTCCATTCTGTCGTTTGACATAGCATGGTGTCTTCTCCTTTGATAAATGTTTGATAAATGTAGCTATTTCGTGATGGGCTAATGTGGGTTGATCCCATAAAAGCCGATGTCCTGCCTGGCAAAGATAACTTACTTTTGATAAGGGATGCACAAGCGCTGGGGAGGGGAAGCTAGAGGTGGTGTCATCGGCTCCTCTTAGCCACAGGATGGGTAGCTGAAGCTGCTGCAGAAAAGGCTGCAGATTCTCTTGGCGGCCAAGCGACCAATATGCTAGGCTGTCCCTGAGGTATTCCCGAGAATAATCCATTTCATTTCGCTGCAGAATCATGGAGTTCTTAAACACGGGAAGTGCATTCCATGAATCCATTAGAGAATCCCAAGGAGCGTCCGCAAATTTGTCAGACCACTGCATGTCAGTCTGCAATCGCCCTTTTTTTTCTTCAGGACTATCTAGTCCTGGATGTGCCGAAACGATAATCGCCCCTAGCCATAGGTCCGGCCTTTGAAGCAGGGCATGCAAGGCAAGTCGTCCTCCAAGTGAATAACCTAATAAGATGCGCTTTTCAGGTTGTTGAACAGCGCAATCATTGAACTTCTGCGCCCAGGCGTTGAGTCCGGTAGTAGGCGATGAGATCGTGTAGAGATCGATAGGGTAGAATTTGTGGATGGGTAAGGACTCTGGAGATATGACTTGCCAGTCTTTTGGCAGGCCCAAGAAGCCGTGAAGAGCATAGAGAGAGAGTTGTGTATTCATGTTCATGCGCTATGAGAGAGCTTATGCCAAAATCGATGCGTTGCCTGAGCATCGGGCACGAGCTCGATGATTCGAGGACCCTCTAGGGTTATAGCCTTCGGTATGGTATTCCAGAGTTCGTATTGAATTTTCCATAACGCTGCCACATGGCGGAAATCTAAAAGATGATTATTTTGAAGTTCAACTTCGGCAAACATCCTCTCAAAAATTTTTCCTCCGCCATTATTGACGACGACGATTTGCGCTGCCAGGAGATGCATCTGGTGCAGAATCCAGGGCCCGCTTAGATCGTGCAAAGCCGTTAGATCTCCCAAGATAGCCCAATTATCCAAATCCGGCTGAGCCAATCCTAAAAACGTGGAAGTTTGGCCGTCGATTCCATTGACTCCGCGGTTGGCCTGTATATATGCATGCCGGATATCTGAAGTGGCCGCAAGATCCCATTCACGGATAGGCAAGCTGTTGCCTAAATAGACCATAGAATTAGCTGAAATAAGATTGGAAAGGGCGTGGATGAGTGCCGGTTCAGATTCGGGCTCCTCTTCAAAAAGGCGAAGCAGCTTTCTTTGATACGCTTGGTCTTTTGTCAGCCAGGATTCAATGTTTTGGGTCGGATAGGATAGAGGCGGTTGGTACTGATCAAAAAACTCTTGAAGGGCAGTGCACCTGATCTTTCCCCAGGTGAGTCCGGCAAAGGGGACCTCGTTTATTGACAAAACCTCTAATTGGTTATGCCTATACTCCAGATCGCGCCATAGCCTGCAGGTGGGTACACCTCCGATCCGTAAGATGCCGTCGATGTCATAATCGGCTTCTAAGGCGTTTTTTATGCAATTGTGCGTGTCTGTAATTCGAATGTGTTGCATACAGGGAGCTTCCCTAAGCCCGGAAGGAGCTTCAAGTATTACCGGGGCATTCAGCTTCTCTAAGAAAGCCTCTACGGGTTTTTGTGCTGCTGGCTTAATGGAGCCTAAAACAACCAGGGGGTGTTTAACTTTGGATATAAAAGCATGTAAAGCTGTTGAAGTTGAATCGATAGGGCTGCGGCCTTGTGCACTTTTCTTTAGTGTCGGACAGGTTATCACTTCGGGATAGTCTTCATATAACGCGGCTTCCTCCAAGCAAATGTTTATATGTGCGGGCATCAGTTGGTCCCAGTCTTGCAAGTCAAACTCGTCGCCGTCTTCAAGGTCCAGGCAAAATGGGGTATAAACTCCATAAATGCCAGCCTGCTCGCAGGATTGCGGAGTGTTACAACCTCGATGGCTTTTAGGGCGGTCTGCGGTGATAAACAGCAAGGGAGTACCTGTATAGTACGCTTCCATAGCTGCAGGAAGAAGGTGCGCGACGGCTGTCCCTGAAGTGGTGATGACGGCTACCGGTCTGTCCTGGGATCTGCATCTGCCTAAAGCAAAAAATCCCGCCGATCTCTCGTCGTAAAAATAGTGGGTGCGCAGGTATTTATGGTTTTTCAAGATCTTGACGAATGGCACATTCCGAGCTCCCGGGCATAGGCAGAAATCCGTGATTCCACAGCTGATGGCCGATCTGATGACTTGCAGGCTTATTTTTTCGGCTAGGAGAGTCATAAAGCTAAAGCTTGTTTTATAGATTTTAATTTCAAATTAACCTCGTACCATTCATCATCAAAACGGCTGCCGGCCACGATTCCGCAACCTGCGGCTATACGCATCTGTGAAGGGGTCCATTGTACGTTTCTAATGGCCACATACATGTGGGACTCTTTGTCGCTGCCTAGTGTATATCCCACTGGTGCTCCATAACGTTTTCGATTTACCAATTTTTGATATTCCCTTAGCCATGAAATACCTCTTTCACGAGGGTAAGCGCCTAAAGCAGAAGTGGGATGTAATTTATGCAGAATAGATTCCAGCGGGGGAGGTTGGTGTGTCATGCAAGAAATAGAGGTTTTAAAATGACGCAGCGAGGGCAACACGACTTCCTCCAGTTTTTCTACTCTGAGAGGTCCATATGAACTTAAAGCTGCTGAAATCTCATCTCTGACTATACTGTGTTCGTGCTGGTTTTTATAGAAAGAGGAGGCTCTTTTGTCGTGCATGTTGAGCTCCGCCGTTCCGGCTAAAGCATACGATTGTAGAGACCAGGTCTTGTCCTGGCATGTAATGGAAAAAAGTAATTCAGGGGTTAGCCCCAAAAAACCCTCCTGTGAGTTCCACATACCATACATGTAAAATGGAAACTGCTCTAACAAGTGACAAGCTTGTATTAGAGATGCTGCCAATTGGCTAATGGACATGCTTGTCGGACTGATTTGATAAATATAAGGCACAGCTTTTTGCAGTTGCTCCAGAAGAATCTTCTTTCTGAGATCGTCTAATGTGGATCTGAAAAAAGCCTTATATGGATTGTGCCACAGACGTGATAATTTAGGGCCGGCATAGGGGAGCAGCAGCTCAATAAATTCGGGTATAGATAATTCTAGGTAATGTTCAAAGGTATGCCAGGGTAGAGGATCTTCAAGGAAAAAATCCGCGCAGAATAAGACAGGGTATTTACTTGTCGGCGGAGATTTGTGTCTGCAAACCTTTCCCCATGCAATCCAGATGTGTTTATTTGGACTGCTGATAACAGCCCCTTCCCGCAATAAATCGCGGATAAAACCCTTTTGTATATGCACCTAGCAACCTGCCAATGTATAACGTATTTATACCCAGACAATATCGTTCTTTAGGTATTTTTGATCAAGAAATTTCCAGATTTATTAAATAAATATTTACTTTTGTGACCCTTTGTGAGATAATTGAACCTTAATATTTTAAGTTTAGAAACTTTTGTTGTATTCATTATGTTAGTATTAGGTATTGAAAGCACCTGCGACGAGACCAGCTGTGCTATTGTGAAAGATGGCAGAGAGATCCTATCCAATGTTGTATATTCACAAGCTGATTTACATGAGGAGTTTGGAGGCGTTGTGCCTGAATTGGCCTGCCGACGTCATGTCGACGTGATGCTTCCGGTTTTAAATAAAGCTCTGCAGGAAGCAGATGTCTCATTGTCACAGATCGACCTCATCGCTGTCGCCTACGGACCGGGACTTATCGGCGCGCTCTTGCTTGGCGTCAACACAGCCAAAAGCCTCTCTTTGGCTTTAGATATTCCCTATGTGGGAGTCAACCATGTGGAAGCACATCTATATGCAGCATTGATGTCACAACCGCCCATAGGGGACTTTCCCTATCTGGGGGTGGTCATTTCCGGCGGCCATACGGCTTTAGTGAAAATGAATTCATATACAGAGTACCAATTGATCGGTCAAACCCAAGACGATGCCATCGGCGAAGCGTT
>CAYMKI010000016.1:0-9460 GCA_964390695.1 uncultured bacterium | reverse complement strand
CAAGATATTGGATGTCCCGTATCCTGGAGGTCCCAATATCGAAAGACTGGCACTTGCAGGGGATCCTTTGGCTTATCCGTTTAAGCCCGCAAAACTTAAAGACCGAGCCTTTGACTTTTCCTTTTCAGGCTTAAAAACTCGAGTTTTATATACAGTTAAAGGTCAGAATAACCAAGGATCCGCAGGGCTGTTAACTATGGAAGATAAACAGCATATTGCGGCCAGCTTTCAAAGAGCGGCATTGACAGATATAGTAGATAAAACCGGATCAGCTGCTGCCTATTACGGGATGAGGCATGTTGTTTTCGGAGGGGGAGTATCCAACAATCGGTGTTTAAGGCAGATGTTTGCTGAGGGATACCCCGAACTGAATTGCTATTGGCCTGGTGCGGGTTTGAGCTTAGATAACGCTGCCATGATCGCGGGTTTAGGTTTTCATACATACCTGCATAAGGGCTGCGGGGATGAGTTGGATCTTGAAGCTGTCACGCGTATCCCATTTATCAAAAAATAGTGCATGACACTAATGGAAGGCTATTGAGAGGTATAAAATATTCCGGAGAAGGGCTATCAGAATGATAGTGTTGAATTATGGGCATTAGGAAGTTTATAGGTATCGATTTGTAATGATGATGGACAGGTTCAAACGCGGAGGCGCAGAGGCACAAAGGCGCGGAGGATGTACTACAGGGCATAATTCGGTTACAATTAATGTGGTTAACTTATTATCCCGGTGTGTTTTGGAGTATAGAATTTAAAAACACTTAAGCTTCAGGCTGCAACTTTGAAACGTAATAGCCCAGGGCTAAGGCGATGATTTTGCATCTATTTTAGGTGAAAAAAAAACTAAGTTTAAGCCATCATAAATGGGGTTATATTTTGTACTATTTTGACTACCCTATCATCAGCCCAAAGGGCTGGGACTTAATAGCCCAGGGCATCGCCCTGGGAGCAGATCAATTATTATTGGCACCCTGTAAGGGTGCTATAATCCTAGATGTATATTTCCTGTCTTATGTAGCACCCCTTCAGGGTGCGATACATTGTCCATGCATTACCCAGGGCGATGCCCTGGGCTGTTACGTTCCAGCCCGTTGGGCTGGTGAGAAGGTTGTGAAAAAAAAGACAAACTTTAACGACGCTAACGCGGCTTCAACTTGTGTGATTTTTTCACCTAAAATAGGTGCATACTCATCATCCTAGTCCTGGATGATGCGAAGGTTAGATATAGCAGTCTGTAAGGCTGCTAATGAATACCTTAAAAGTCTCAATTTTGCTCTTGCGGGTTTTGCCAGTGCTGATAGAGCTTCGTGACAACCATTGCAAGGAATAAAGTGGCGATGGCTACTTTTAGTACGTTGCGGGTTTTAGCTTCATCGGGATGGAGGTGTGCAGTTTTTTTGATTACCTCCGGCTGAACCGACCTAATGCACTGAATGTTGTTTTGGAATGTGTCTCGAGTGATTTCCAGAAATTTTACTGTAAGGTTAAGCGATTCACCCATTTGGTTGATCTCTTGGACGAGTTTCGCTTTTCTTTGATTAAGGGCTTCAGGGTTGTTTAACTGATCAAAATTCCAATAAGACAGGCCTCTTTGCTCGCTGGGCAGCATTGTCCAAGATTCTAGATTGTTTTTTAGCCATTCGGCAGTAGCATTGCAGACCACTCTTCCTAAAAATAATCCAGAGTATTGTGTGTAAATGATGGGAAGCAAAAAGTTCGGATCGGTTTCTGCATTTTTTTTGATATAGTCTACGTAATTTTGGGTTTCTTGTGTAATCTTGGGATGGGGAAGGTGAAATTTTCTTTCAAAAAAGGCGATGTCTTCAAGGAGTTTTTCAGTTCTGCAGATGCCTTCAAGTGCTTTTAAAGATGGGTATCGACTTTTGTCGAGGTGTTCGATGGTGCTAAAGATAGCGTAGTTGTTGACAAAATGTTGCAATAGCTCTCCTGATGTGATGTTCCTATCTTTGAGGCGTACATAAAAATTTAATTCCCTAACTTGATCGTGTAAGCTTACTCCCTGACTATTGGGAGTTAATATGGTCTTATCCATTAGCTGTGTTAGGCTTGGTGCGCCACTTTGTGGGGAAGAAGGGGGTGTCTGCTGATTGTTTTGAAGATTTAGGGCTTGAACTGACATAGATAAAAGTTCCTTGTTAATTGAAGTTAGGACAAAATTGTTATCGACGAAACTATAGCCTTTTTCCGTAACAATCGCAATCAATTAAATAGACTTCCTTTTTTCTCTGTCCTCTCACTGGTCTTTCCGTTTCAATATATTATGTTTTATGAGGGATGAATAGTCACGAAATGACACATTTTCATTTATTGAATGTCATTTCCGAAGGAAATGGCATTCCTAAAATTTGTACTTTTTTTGACAGCTTTTTCATCAGCCTAAGGGGTTGATACGTAAAAGCCCAGCGCATCGCCGGAGTGCGGCCTTTAGTGCTAAAAACGAGATGCAGAATTACATCTACCAACGATTGGGCCATTAATACCTCAGTTGACAAATGCAGGCCTCTTCAGGCCTGATTTAGGGGCGAAAGATGGGTTTTAAGGAAAGAGTGTCAGAGGAATGGGTTGATCGCTGTCGAATGGTTTTACATACACGGTATTATCTTTACCTGTGTAAACCCATTCAAATTGTCTCCCTTTATAAGGCTTATACTTATACGAATTGCTCACCCCGACGCTTTTGTAGATTTGTGTATAGGGTATTTTCCACTGACCCTCTATACCATAGAAACGCACGAGGTCATCTTTGGTCTGAAAGCTTTTTCCAAAAATATCTATATATACAGGTGGGCTACTGCTTACTTCTTTGACTACAAGAATAGAGCCGTCTTCGCTATGGCTGTTAAAATCATTTCTTGCATGGCCCCAAACATGATTTTTTTCGATATTTCCGCCTAATGTTTCTACGATGGCATTATCTCTAATAAGTTGAATCTGATAGTCTACATTTTCAAAATCAGCTCCCTGGCGGTATTCTGAAAGAAATTTAACACGATCACCGGGTAAAATCTGAAAATTATAGCTATCCGGCATGGGAAAATCCCAATGGGTGCTGGCACGTCTCTGCATCCTCAAATTCAATTGAATTCCATCTTCCAATACAAGCATATAACCTAGATCCAAAGACCAGGTATAGGTCGTTCCAAAACCGTCGCCCACATCAAATTCTTTACTCACTTTTCGGCGTGTTTCGATGGCAGTAGCGACCAAAGCTTCTTGCGAATTATTCATTACACGAGTAGTAAACGTTTTCTGTTCCTGGCTCTGAGGGTTAACTAGGGTAAGGCTCTTTCTCCAACCACCTCCTGGCAAAAGCTCTTCAACTTCATCCACAACTAAAATGAGATCATCTTCTGCAATTGGGAATTTAGGGTCTTGGGTATCTGCAAAAAAATCATACCCAGCGAGGCTAAATTTGTCATTTTCGGCATAATAAACCGGTTTAACATTTACCTCAGCCCAGCTAAGGGCTGATATTAATAGCATGACTGGTAATAAAAATTTAACAATCGACATAACACACCTTTTATAATTTACTAACTAAATATTGACTAAATTATATTTTAAAAGTCAACAATAATATTGCACAATAATATTTCCATTGACTTTTAAAATATAATTTAGTACAATTTTAATTGTGTTTTAAAAGTCAATGATAATATTACATAATAATAGTGTAAGTTCTCAAAAAAATCTTGGCACAATCTATATGTATAATTTTTTTAGCAAATTCATTTATTGTTTAGCATTTATATTATCGGTTCATCATAGCACGGCCTTCACTGAAGAATATATCGCTAAAAGGAAAATTGAAAATTCTAAGCTTTCTCTTGTAAAAAGTCATTTATCGGAGCAGTTCGTTTTCGAAAAACTCTATATCCATGCAAAAAAAGGGGATGTAGTATTATGGGTTCCCTATCCAAAAGAATTTAAAATTGACTACCAAAAATATGGCATTTTTACCTTTATAAAGATACCCTATATTCTTCTCATAGCCCCTTTCTTGATCTTATTTATTTTCAATTATTTCTTGAGAAAAAAACACGAAAATTTAAGGCTATTGGATAGCGTCACAGAACACCCTCCCGAAAATCTAACTCCTGCTGAGATGTCGTACCTTTATTACATGGGGTATAGAACGGAAGCTTTTGTGAGTATGCTCGTGGATTTGCATATGAAAGGATCTATTCATATCAGCAGAAGGGATGATCGATCTTATATTATATCTAAAACATATTCAGATGTAAACAAGCTATCCAGAATAGAAGCAAAACTTTTAATGGATTTGTTCGCGGCTTCAGATATCATTATAATTGATGAGCACTCTTCGCTGAAATTAAAAACAATTATTTCTTCATTTGGTCAGGACATCGCAAGTAACTATAAGCCTTATTTTACAAATTGTAGAGTCAAGAAAGCTCTTTTCGAGGTATCTATCTTAGCAGTATTCATACCTGTCATTATTTCTTCAGAGATCCTCCTACCGTTTTTCTCCATTTATTTGATGGCTTCATTTTTTTATCTTGGATTATCTAGATATTTATCCCGGCATCGCTGGGCTTATCCCAAAAAAAATGCAGAAGATCTATATAAGCAGATCGCATCTTTTCGGCTATTTTTAATCATTTTAAAAGAACGTCCCAATGATATTTTGTTAAGCCCCCTCTACAACATCTCTGAAAAATACTTTAGAGATTATCTTCCCTATATGGTTGCCTTAAATGTCGTTAACGACTGGGATATGGACTTCGCTGATACCTTGAAAGGAGATTTATCCAGAGAAGAGCTCCCCTCTTTATTGTCTCTAGGATTAAATTTTGAAGGCGTTGGATTCAAAAGAGTATTCACATATAGAAACAGCTTCCCGCTGAATCCGTTTAAATCCCATTAATTCTTAAGTATAATTGTGAATAGAAGGGCCCGGATTTTGAAAAAAATCCGGGCCAAGGCGAGATCAGGATGACTTATTTCTTGTCGTCATCAATGATTTCTACGTCGGCTTCTTCAATGTCATTTGGAGAGCCTTTGGATTGTTGGTGGGCATCACGGCTGCCTTGATCGAATGAAGATCCTTGAGCATGTGCGCCGTGAGGTGCGTGTGCTTGGTCTCCAGCTGCGCCGCCCGCGGCTTTGCTCATAGCTTCGCCGATATGCTGCATGTGAGCTTCTAGCTCTTCTTTGGCAGAGCGAATTCGTGCTACATCTTGGCCTTCCAACGCTTTTTTCACGTTGTCGATTTTAGCCTGGATGTCACTAGCGATATCTTGAGGAATTTTATCCTTATATTCGCTTAGGGCTTTGGAGGCTCTGAAAGCCAAAGCATCGGCTTCATTGCGTATTTCCGCCTGTTCTTTGCGTTTTTTGTCTTCATCTGCATGAAGTTCGGCATCTTTCAACATGCGATTGATGTCATCTTCTTGCAAGCCTGACTGGGCTTCGATGCGTATCTTTTGCTCTTTACCTGTAGCTCTGTCTTTGGCCGATACATGCAATATACCATCGGCATCGATATCAAAAGCTACTTCAATCTGTGGAAGTCCTCTTGGAGAGGGTGGTATATCTGAAAGATCGAAACGTCCGATTTCTTTGTTGTCGTCAGCCATTTTGCGCTCGCCTTGTAGCACGCGAATGGTGACGGCAGGTTGGTTATCGGATGCGGTCGAGAACACCTGTTTCTTCTGTGTAGGAATAGTGGTGTTGCGTTCGACTAACGGAGTCATCACACCGCCCATGGTTTCAATACCTAGAGTCAAAGGTGTTACATCCAATAAGAGCACGTCTTTGACGGTACCGCTGAGAACACCGCCTTGGATAGCAGCTCCTACAGCGACGACCTCATCGGGGTTGACACCTTTGTGCCCTTCTTTTCCGAAGATCGATTTGACCATCTCTTGTACTGCAGGCATACGGGTCATACCACCGACCAAGATAACCTCGCCGATGTCGCTGGCCGATAAGCCTGAATCTTTTAAGGCTCTTAGGCAAGGTTCTTTGGTGCGCTCTGTGAGGTTGTGGGTGAGGCTTTCCAGCTTAGAACGGGTAAGAGTGATGGCCAAGTGTTTCGGGCCGGTGGCGTCCATAGTGATGAACGGTTGGTTGATCTCGGTCTGCTGTGTGCCGGATAATTCAATTTTGGCTTTTTCGGCTGCATCTCTAAGTCTTTGTAGGGCCATTTTGTCTTTGCTTAGATCGATGCCGTGCTCTTGCTTGAAGGTTTCAAGAAGCCATTTGAGGATTTCATTGTCATAGTCGTCGCCACCCAAATGAGTGTCCCCGTTGGTTGCTAAAACCTCAAATACCCCGTCACCGATTTCGAGGATGGAGATATCGAACGTACCGCCGCCTAAGTCGAATACGGCAATTTTTTTGTCTGTTTTCTCTTTGTCCAGGCCGTACGCTAAAGCTGCTGCAGTAGGTTCTGGGATGATGCGTTTTACATCCAAGCCTGCAATACGCCCTGCGTCTTTTGTGGATTGACGCTGGGAGTCGTTGAAATATGCGGGTACAGTGATCACAGCTTCGGTGACTTTTTCTCCTAGGTATGCTTCTGCGGTCTCTTTCATCTTGATCAGGATCTGAGCGCCGACTTCTTCAGGTGTAAGGGCTTTTCCTTGGACTTCGAAGATGGCATTTCCATTAGCATCAGCGATCACCTTGTAGGGGACGTTTTTGATTTCTGAAAGCACTTCAGAGTATTTTCTACCGATGAATCGCTTTGACGAGTAGATGGTGTTTTCGGCGTTGGTAACGGCTTGGCGCTTGGCGGGAATCCCGACAATGCGCTCGGAACCTTTATATGCGACTACAGAGGGCGTGGTACGGCTGCCTTCTGCGCTTGCGATCACTTTAGGCTGTCCGCCCTCCATGACAGCGACGCAGGAGTTAGTCGTTCCAAGATCAATCCCTATGATTTTTCCTTTTTTTTGTTGTTGAGTCATACTCATTAACTCCTTTTTTTTTATTGAGGTAAATGCAATATTCTCGTAATGGGGATCTTTTGGAATTTTTAGATTGGATCTAAAAAATCCTGCAAATCTCACATGTTACGATGGTTTGCAATTGCCTCTATTTTTTTATAAGTTTTGATTGTTATCGTTGCTTGCGGGCGCTTTAGCCACTTTGACCCTTGCGGGGCGTATGGTCCTGTCACCCATGCGATATCCTTTTAAAGTTTCTGCTACTACAGTTCCAGGGGCAAATTCTGAGGTCTCAAGCACTTCAATAGCTTCGTGATAATGCGGGTCGAAAGCCATGCCTTCGGATTTGATAGCGACGACTCCATTATTGGCTAGCGTGTCTTTAAACTGGCTCAAAATCATTTGAAATCCATGGGCCCAGTGTTTGACTTCATCGGAAGCTTGCTGAGCAAAATTCAAGGCGTTTTCCATGTGGTCGATGGGGTTCAAAAAATCCACGATCACATTTTGCACGGCGTACTGAATCAGCTCTTGCCGTTCTTTTTGCATGCGTTTGCGAGCATTCTCAGATTCGGCCAAACCGCGGATATACTTGTCTTTATATTCGGCAGCTTCTCTTCTAAGCTGTTCAAGTTCTATGTCTGTGATGCTTACGGTTGAGGGTTTTCGTTCCGTTTTTTCTGAAGTTGCTGGATTTTGACCTTCGTAAACATGAGAATTCGTACCGTTAGGTCCCTGTTTTTCTGTGTTTGAATTATCATTAACATTGTCGGCTTCGGCCATGACTTATATATCTCCTTATTGTCGTTTGTCCTCAATCAGCATTAGCTGGGATTGACCCAGAAAATGCTTTTGTTCAGTCGCAATATAGTTTTCCTCTTGCTGCGGCTGTCTAAATTTGATTTTGTGTTTATAAATGTTTCGGGTCAGCGCAGTGCTGATGTTCTCGCTGAAGGTTCGCATAAATCCAAAGAGCTCTTTGTACGGTATGCGTGAAGGTCCAAGTATGCCGACAGCGCCGACGGGCTGCTGGTTGATATAGTAGGGGATAGCGATAACTGCACAGTCGGGCTTGTCTTGGGTGTAGCTGATCAGATCGTCTCCAATCCAAAATTTTAATCGGTTGACCTTGCTGCATTCTTTGAGCAGAAGGCGCATGCTATGTGCATTTTCGAAGAGGGCGAGGCTGGAGGAGAGGGAGATCGGATCGCGAAATTCAGGATAATTCAGCAGCTGGGAGAATCCGGTCCTATAGATTTCTTCATTGCTAAAGTTTGCATAGCCGACGATAAAGCGCACCATTAATTCGTTATAAATGCTTTGAGCTAGTTTCTCTTCTTCTTCCGTCAAGTTCTCGGGTTTGTCATTCCCGGTCAATTTCCAAAAGAAAAACGATTCTAGACGTTTGGTACTGAAGGAGCTAAGTTTGTTTTCGATGTGTAATAGTTCAGTATGGATCATACCAAAATCGGTGATCAAAACACATAAGCAGCGAGCTTGATCGATGAGTACGAGTTTAATGCTGATGATGATGTCGTGGTCAAATCGGGGTGCAGAGAGAAACACAGCGGTACGGGTCGCGGAACTCATATATTCGGCAGACTTTTGCAGGAACAGGGCTATTTCATGCGTCTCAGTATTCCGCAGGGTGGCCATCGAAGGGTCATCCGGGGTAGAGGTTTGACTATCTATGTAAGTTTCTGCATACAGGCGATAAGCTTTGTGTGTCGGAATGCGTCCACCGGAGGAGTGCTGCTGGATCAAGTAGTCCTGTTCTTCCAGATGAGCAAAGTAATTGCGTATGGTGGCCGAGCTTAAATCATCAAAGCCGGCCTCTTTTAAGGTGTTCGATCCGACGGGCTTGTGCGTTTTGAGGTAGTAATCAACGAGTCCCAGCAAAACCTTTCGTTCTCTTTCTTCTTTTGCAGGTCTTTTGGTAGTCAATGTTTTCACAGGATTTCCCTTTTTTCTATTTTCATTATAAAAAGGGTGATTTTTTATGTCAACAAATTTAGCAGTCTAATGTGTTGAGTGCTGATGTTTCAATGGCATCCCTGATGAATAGCTCGATTTTTAACCCAATTGAGGCTCCTAAATCCTAGCTCTTAAACTGAGAAATGAAGATATCAGGATAGGCAGTATTTAGAGGTTAGAGTGATCTGTGGTTCAAATAGTCATATACTTTTACATTGTTATATATAGTTGTCGTTATTTGAATGTTATTAGAATTTATTGTTATAATAAATCATGTAAAAAATGTTCTGATTTTAAAAATATATATTTGGTTTTATTTATGAATGTTAATCAAAATATTAGCGCAATAAACAGTATATTTGAATTTGTAATCAGTCCCTATAAAGAAAAAATTCAACCGGAAGAGAGGGAGTGGGTCAAACAAGCCATAACCGATATCCATAATCCAGATAAAAGCATTAAACTGGAAGATAGAATATCTCTCCAGGTGGATGGTTTGCATTCTTTCACTTCCGATCAAATTATACACTTGGTCAATATGCTGCAAT
>CAYMKI010000015.1:20322-35532 GCA_964390695.1 uncultured bacterium | reverse complement strand
TGATCTTTTTCACTCGCTTCTAATTTGCGATTTTTAAATAAATAATCTAAAAAATGATAGATAAACATCAATTCCGATTGCTCGATAAGAAATAATCGTATATCTTCTTAAGATATTTTAGCTGAAATAATTACAAAAATAAAGTCAATGGTATTGAATAATGACATATACTAGAAGTCTATCAAGCCCCTCTCTTTTAAACACCGTATACACTAAACATACTGAGCAGCCTCGTAAAGTCCTTGAAAAAGAAAATAGGGTGAGTACAGATGAAACAGTAAAAATATTTGAAGAACTAACCTTAGAGGAACAAGTCGATAACATTATCCAGGAGCAAATGCACTCGGCTGAATTCCAGATGCCATTAGACAAATCACACCCTGAATTTAAATTAATTCTTAAATTTATCAAGATCAACATCATCGAAAATAAACAAAACAAGAAAATCACAAAAAAAATCTCAAAGGCGATTTATAAAAATCTTAAAGCTGCTGATATCACACCCATCGTCCATGATTTACTCAACAATTGTTTTGAGTTATTGAAAAGAACTGACGCAAGTTTAGGCCTTAGTAAGATCATCGACAAAACAACAACGCCAGGTTTTCAGAAAACTTGTAAAACACACTTGATAGTCGTCAATGAATTTTTGGTTCCGCTCATTTTAAATGCCCCTTTAAAAGGAAGTAATTCAGCGAAAACAGAGATTGTGACTCGTCGTTCTACTGAGACCATTCAACAGCTGCATTGCCTTTTTTCAACATCCGCTTTGCAATCATCCGACAAAATCGATAAGTCTCTCTTAAACCCATATAAACATATCATGGATTTATTAGCCCCGGTCACCCCAAATGAAACGGATGTCTTATCGAAAAATAAAATCCCCTTAAAACAAATTGTCAAAGATCGGCGCTTATTTCTAGACATGAGAGAAAAGCTCTCAATAGATCACAAAGAGGAATTATTTATTTTTGTGGATCAATTATTGAGCGCAAAAAGCAAACAAGATTTTTATCAACTTATCAAAGCCACAGAAATAAACATCACTTCTGAGGATAGAAACCAGTTGCAAAACATGATCGAAGAAGCCTTTACTAAACCCAACCTCTGTCCTAATGAACTGATAGAATCTATCATTAACTTGGTATCTCAGCAAGTCTCTACCATGTGGCTCGGCATGCTCTATGACTATAGCGAAATCATAGACAGTAAAGAAAATAGAGCCTAAGGCTTTTGGTTCCAACTCTTGACTATTAGAGAATCTTGAGAAAGCAATAATTCACAAAAATGCCCTGTCTTGACCTTCAGATCTTCCATTCGAGCATTTTGCACAGCCGAATTCCACAGGTTCACATCAAATGATTGAAAGAAACGCATTATGCCGTTGCTGGTCACCCCAACCACAACATCACCTTGCGTATATTGATGCCTAAGTTCTTCTAGCCATGTCTTAATAGCCTGTATATGAGCTTCAAGAGATCCTCTAAAAATATTATTAGCCCAAGATGCCTGTTCTATCCATGCAGCATATACTTCCGGCCATGAACGCGTGATTTCATCCGCTGTCAGCCCTTCCCAAGCTCCATAATCTATTTCATTTAAAGCCGGATTAAACAGATGTAGTTTGCTTTCCATATCGAGTTCTTGTGCGATAATTTGAGCATAAGCCGTTTGCCTCTGAAGGGAGCCAGCGTAAATAGCTGCCGGTGTGATTTGATTTTGCTTTAGATAGGCCGCAAAAGCCAGAGCCTGGGCTCGTCCTTGTTCGGTAAGCGGAAGATCTGTTTTTAGACCTACCTGCGTAGGTATTTGACCTGCTTCAAATGTATTTCCATGCCTAGAGAGAAATATGTGTATTTGCCCCTTATCCATCAAAGCAGTTCTCCTTCTTGATCGATAATGGATTCTACAAAAGCAATATCTTCAGGCCTATCCACAGAACCATGTGTTCGGCCTCTATAATCAACCTGGACGACTCTTATCGGTATTCCATTTTCCAGAGCGCGTAATTGCTCCAATTTCTCGGATTTCTCAAATATGCCCTCTGGAAGCTCGTTAAGTAGATGCAGTGCCGATGTGCGATAAGCATAAAGTCCTATATGGCGAAATACAGGCCGATGCGGGTCCTTTTCGTTGCGGTGGAAAGGAATAAGAGCTTTTGAGAAGTATAGGGCATTGTTATTTTTGTCAAAAGCTACGGTTGTTCCGCTGGAACTGCCCTCTTTTTTGCTTTGAATGAAATCAGATAAAGCTACGTTGGTCAATTTGACTATCGGGGTCGCAATTTGAACAGAAGGATCAACCAGCATAGCCTCAAGCACCTGTTCAATCACCCAAGGCGGCGTCAAAACAGCATCGCCTTGCAGATTAAAATAAATATCATGCTTCGGCCCTAATTTTTTAGACACTTCAGCCACACGATCTGTCCCTGTGAGACAGTCTGTGCTAGTCATCATGACCTTAGCACCCAAAGCTTCTGCAAACTCTCTTAGATGTGCATCATCGGTAGCAATGATAACTTCATCGGCCTGCGGGACAGCTTTGGCTATCCTCCACACTCTTTCGATCATCGTCTTACCATGGATCAAGGCCAATGGTTTATTAGGAAAGCGAGTTGAGGCCATGCGTGCAGGGATAATAATAACAGCACCTTTCGACATATACACCTTGTTGAACAGTTCATGTAAGCCTCAACTTTGCGATATTTTGGGACGATAGGGCAGAAAAAAGCAAAATTCGCCGAGTTAAAAGATATTGCAGAGTCGAGGTAAGCAAGATGACAGTATAGTGCATGTGAATACAAAAAGCATCAAAATTCGTGACTATTCACCACCTCAAAAGAATATGGTTAGCTAATTTTTAATACTAATTTTCCTAGAGTCTGACCCGATTCCAAATCGCGGTGTGCATCCGCCACCCTTTCGAATGGATAGGCTTTAATATTGGGAAGTTCTATTTTTCTATGTTCTATCAACCTCAGAATAGCATTTAAATTATCTCGTAGAAGGCTTTTTTTTGCGAACATGAAACTTAAATTAAAGGCAAGAATGCTATGGTTTTCGCTGGTCATGTTTAAGGGATTAAACCTGGGAGTCATCATGTATTGCCAGAACATTTTAAACCAATTGGGTGTGCCACGCCCCTTGGAAAACATGGAGTGAAATCCATATACGACAAGCTTACCGCCATTGCTTAAGTGGGCATACCCTTGTCTTAAAGTCTCTACCCCATTGGCATCCAATATTACATCATAGCCTTGCGGAAACAGTTTTTCTGCCTCCACCCATAAATTTTGGGAGGATTTATCAATGACAGCATGCGCCCCTAGGCGTTTTACATATTTAACTTTGTGATGGGCACCCACCACCCCGACCACACGACACTCTGCTTGCAGAGCAAGCTGCACTAAAGCACTGCCTACACCTCCGGCTGCGGAATGAACCAATACCACGTCGTTTTTTTTCACATGCGCCAGTTCATGCAGGGCATAATATGCTGTTAGGAAGATAGCCGGAATGGCCGCCCCGCTGGCAAAATCTAGATGTGGAGGCAGCAAAAACACCTGGTCCTCAGGGACAACCAAATGGGTGGCATATCCATCGAATAAAGTAATGGCGATCACTTGCTGACCGACACTGATGTTTCTTACCCCTTCACCTACCTCTATCACGACTCCTGAGGTTTCAAAACCTGGAGTTATGGGCCAGCCCACAAATTCTAGTGCTGACTTGTAAACACCCATTCTCACACAGCAGTCGGCAAAGTTAATACCACAGGCTTTGTTTTCTATAAGCACTTCCCCTTTTCCGGGCTTGGGTGTAGGCACTTCTTTAAATTTAAGTTGTTCGTAACTGCCTGCCTTTTCTATCGTCACAATTTTCATGGTCGCCTCCTCAAGAAGTATAGGTTTTCTTTGTAGCTTATTTGCTTTGATGTTACAATCAAAACTCCAATTCATAAATAATAAGTATAAACTTGTAATTGCAAGAGAGTGCCGGATGAACCAAAGAAAATTTTTCAAGGGAAAGCTTGTACGAGATAACATATCCGCTATTATGAAAGCCGAAGGAATACTTCTGCAAGAGACAGCGCTAAATCATGAAGAATTCATTCATTTCCTCAAGGAAAAATTATTAGAAGAAGCCTTGGAAGTCCAAAAGAGTACAAGCACTCCAGAATTTTTGGAAGAGATGGCCGATGTATTTGAAGTCCTGCATGCCCTCATCAAATCCAGTGGATTTACCTTACAAGATGTAGAAGATATCCGATTAAAAAAATTCCGGCATAAAGGGGGATTCGACAGCAAAACTTATTTGAAGTCTTTTGAAATCGAAGAAACAAACCCTTTTTTTCACAAATATGCGCATAAAAATGTAGATCCCTCTTGTATATTTTGCCG
Source organism: uncultured bacterium (assembly GCA_964390695.1). Taxonomy (GTDB): domain Bacteria; phylum Chlamydiota; class Chlamydiia; order Chlamydiales; family Parachlamydiaceae; genus CAWACC01. Next base: position 31,133 of record CAYMKI010000015.1, on the reverse strand, counting down.
GTTAGGGCAGGAAGAAACTGTCATAGCGCACTTCAAAAAATGCTATGTCATCAAAGACCGTTATCCGGTCTCTCCTGGACATGTTTTAATCATTCCATATGAACACACGCCGAATTGGTTTACGGCAAGCGATGAGATCAAGCTCGATATTATTCAGGCCTTATCCGCGATGAAAAAAGACCTGGACGAAGAATTTCATCCAGATGGTTATAACATCGGCATGAATTGCGGTGAGGCCTCGGGTCAAAGTATCATGCACCTGCATGTGCATCTTATCCCCCGATATCAGGGGGATATACCGAACCCTCGTGGTGGCGTTAGAGGGGTTATTCCTTCTAAACAAAACTACTGAGGCAGTAATTCACCCACAACCCAACGCGAAGCTTCTTCCCACGAACAGGGGTTTTGCGGAAGCTTGATCTTCCAATTTTTCTTGCCGTCGCTTTCCATAGGTGCAAAAAAAGGTATTTTAAATCTGTCATCGGGCAATCTGACATCAGCTCGAACATAATAAGGATCCACCAAACCTTCTCCCTCTTCATTAACATTATACAGCAAAGCATGGGAAGCTTCTAGCGAACATACTTTAGAGCCGATCATTATGCAGTGGTCTAGCTGGAGATAACCGGCATTAACTCCAATGACAAGGCTATCTTTGACATTACCCGATTCTATTTTGCTGCCTAAAAGTTTTGAATTTAAGGTCTGTACGTTATTTAGACTTTGCGAATCCATGGGAGGGATATTGTAGAATAATCGCATAACACTCCCCTCCAAGTTATTTTGCAGCATTTTAATATTGTTCTGATAGTAAGCCTGCACCGTCCCATAATCCCACCAAAAGCTTTCGCTGCCTATATCAATAGCTTGAAAAAATCCAGGCAGCCCTGCGGTATTTTCCAAAAACTGCGTTTTAAATTTCTGCATACGGTCGTAATGGTGTTTGATTTCCTCCACAGACACTTTACGGGATTGCATCGCAGAGGAATAGGAATTCCAATCCAAGGTCATAGGCATCCAGAAATACGGATCGCTATCTAACAACAAGGTTTTATCCGCCAGTTCTGGCTTAAATTCTTCCAATAAGGCACGGATCATTTGCTGAGACAAGCTGAAGGTTCCCATGCTAATGCCTACATTCAATTCCGATGTGGGGTAATAAGAAGTGTGGAGAGCATGAAAAGTATCATAATCGCATTTATCAAATAGCTTAGCGGCCCGAGTTTCATCCCATATGGCCAGGCCGTAGTTCTCTAAGTTTTGAGCTTTCCAGACTTCACTGGACACTTCCGGAATTTTTTTCACGAGAATATCGATGTGACTTTCGGAAGCATATTTGCAACTATTCGAAGGGATAAATACCTGATCGCTCCAGAATACAGACAACCTTCCTTTGCGGCTGGAGGCAAATATGGAACTCTGTTTGATGGTAGCTTCTAACAGGGTGATCAGTTCGGCAAACTGCCGGTTATCTTCATCGGGCGAGCTGATCAAGCCGGGAAGTTTCACTGCAGATTTAACCCCATATTCGCTAATAGTAAGCGGAGCTAACCTTTTTCCCATGCCTGCGGTGTGATACATAGCTATAGCGGACCCGTCGGCGAGTTTATCCAAGAGGTCTATACCAAGTTCGTCTTGTGCTATATTCTGGGCTTTTCGAAAGGCATACAATGTGCCCAAGCCATTTCCTGCACCGCTAGGGTTGTTCCAATCTTCGTCTACACAAATGATAAGGGTCTCTCCAGATAATAGATAGGAGCGTGTAGTTTCTAGGCGTTTCTTCCAGAAATCAGACAGTTGGGGCGTACTTGAACAAACAATCACCACATCCATGCCTTGATACTCCGGATTCGATACTTCCATTTGTTTAATATTTTGAATAAGCCTTTCTCTCGTATGAAGAAAGCTTTGAGCTTGCTGTTGAAATACACACCCTTTTTCTAAACCTGACAAAACAGCAACTGTATTCAATAACAAGAAGAGTGAGACACAAAACAAAAGTTTCAATTTGCTCATATATTGACCTCAATATAGATTGATTAGTTAATTCATGGATATTTATGATGTTAAAATAGCTTCTGCCATTTCTTGGGAATCTGCGATGTCTAAGAGAATAGCCTCATCTTGTTTTCTCAGCAAATAACTAATCGGCAATTTAGACTGCTGAACAAGGTCTATGAGAGAACCCAAGGATATGCTCTGGTCTACTTTTGTAATAATCAAGGCCGACGGATGCAAAGTCTTTGCTTTATCAATATACTCTAGTGCCTCTGAAAGCGGAAATTCAGCGCTTACGGCTATTTGAACTTGCACATCCATTCCTTCCCTCTTCCATACATTGATACATTCAAGAGATTGAATGTCACTTTGAAGCCCATCAGAGACTTCAAGAAGCAACAGGTTGCAACTTTTATAGGCTTCGATGCAGTGGCATAAGTCTGAACGTTCTATGCTATCAGCTATTATGAGATTGGAATTTGTGTATTCAAAAAAGCTATTATGGCCAGGACGATCTAAGGGAATAAATGCCACTTTTTTGTCTAATTCGCGACTATATCTTTCTCCTAATTTGAGTAAAAAGGTCGTTTTTCCTACACCAGGAGCGCCTATAATCATCAAAAGGGTGGGTTTATCTCGGATTAAACAAACAGGACCCGCTGTATCCAATAGCAGGGCCATTTCTTTTTGAAATAGCTTTCTGATTTCAGAGTCAGACAATGGAAAACTATAACTTTTTAATTTTTTTTCTATTGTTTCCACCAGGTGTTGGCTGCGCCCGGAAGAAATTCCTTTTATTTCTAGAAATGACCTTAGAAACGTAGACCTGTCAAAGAGGCTCTCACCCAGAGGATATTCGCCAATTAGATTACTTTGTATATTTATTGAATCGGCAGAAGAACCGAGCCATTGATGTACAAAAAGATCAAAATTATTCAGAATTCTTTGGATTTTCGGTGTATCTGCCTGTGAAATCTGCTGAACATCAGGAACTATGCCATGTAATTCACAGATACTTCTACTAATTTTTTTTGCTTGATGTTTTTCATGTATGGTATCTGTAGCTATTCTAGTATTCAAGTCATCTGACATAGCTTACTTCCTTTTATGATTTCACAAAAACGTCTGTGGACAGTATGCCTAAGGTTTCTATCTGTATATCTGTGCCCAGTTCTTGATAGGACATAACGGGCAAGGATGGATACTTTCTATCTATAAGCCTTTTAAAATACAATCTTACAGGTGCTGAGGTCAAGATAATCGCTTGCACACGATGCGATGCTGCTTTCTGGATATTCTGAGAAATTTGCTGCATGAGCTCCTCTAATATAGCAGGGGGAATTTTAATACTTTTTTCAAATTCAGTGGCTTGCAAGCCATCCATAAGTAATTCTTCGACTTTTGGATCCAGCAATATCGCATACAGTTTTTTTTCACTGCTTAAATACTTGGTAACGAAAGATGACGCCAAACCTCTTCTTACATATTCCGAAAGCACATCTGGATCCGTGGTTTGGTTGATGTGATCGGCAAGGATCTCAAGAATAGACACCATATCCCGAATAGACACTCTTTCTTTGAGCAGGTTTTGCAGGATGCGCATGATTTGGCCCATGCTCATTTTTATAGGGATTAGCTCTGAAATTACGGATGGGGCGATTTTGCGGGTGTTTTCGATAAGGTATGAAGCCTCTTGCCGCGTCAATAAATCTTTGGCATGGCTGCGAATAACTTCTGTTAAATGTGTAAGTAACACCGTCAATGGATCGACAACAATAAATCCATTGTTAATGGCCCGCTTTTTTTCGTCTACTGAAATCCAAATGGCCGGCATGCCAAAAGTAGGTTCGAAGGTAACCTCACCGACCAATTTGGCGATTGAATCCCCTGGGTTTATGGCTAAACACTGGTCCATGTATAGCTTACCAGAGGCCACTTCTACTTCTTTGATTTTAATATTATAAGCTTCAGAATCTATTTGAGGACTATCATGTATACGAATCGAGGGTATCATGATGCCCAATTCTAAAGCTATCTGCTTTCTTATTAAGGCAATTCTCTTGAGGATCGAATTTCCATTTTCTTCCCTTACAATACTCAAGAGGCTTTTTCCCAGCTCAATTTCCATAGTATCAATTGCCAAGACTTTTTCCAAAGCATCCAAATTTTTCTTTTCTAGATCAGCCGGTACAGCGCTGGACATATCTAGAGGCAATTCTTCTGAAGCATCTCTGGACAGATAATAGGCATACAAATACAAAGCTGTAGTGATAGGCAGGATGACTAATAAGGGTATTCCTGGAACCAGACCTACCATAAGTAATATGGTCGCTGCAATCATGAGTACCTTGGGATTATTGAATAATTGCTTCTTAAACGATTCGGATAAGTTTTCTTTTGTAGAGGATCTGGTTACAATGATACCGGCGCCCACAGATACCAGCAATGCAGGAATTTGCGTCACCAACCCATCCCCCACGGTTAGAGTGATATACACGTTGACCACTTCGTCCCAGTTCATACCTTTCATGACCATACCCACAATCAACCCGCCGATAATATTGACCAAGATAATGATGATCCCGGCAATGGCATCACCTCGCACAAACTTTGACGCACCGTCCATAGCCCCATAAAAATCTGCCTCTACGACAATCTTATCGCGACGCGCTTTGGCTTCGCGCTCATTGATTAATCCCGCATTGACATCCGCATCGATTGCCAATTGTTTACCAGGTAAAGAATCTAAGGTGAAGCGAGCCGCCACTTCTGCCACCCTGCCAGACCCCTTAGTGATAACGACAAAGTTTATGCCCGTAAGCAATAAGAAGATGACAAAACCCACTAAAGGATTACCTCCCGTGACCACTTCGCCAAAGGTTTTGATGATATGGCCCGCATGCCCTTCGGTTAAGATCATGCGGGTAGAAGCGATATTAAGCCCCAACCGGAACAAGGTCAGCAAGAGGAGAAATGAGGGAAAGGAGTTAAAGGATAGAGTTTCTTCCGTATAAAGGGTCACCAGTAGAGTCAATATGGAAATCACTATGCTTACGGAAATGAGGAAGTCTAAGGCCACATCCGTGAGAGGGATGATGAGTAACAAGAGAACAAAAATGACGGCTGCAGCTAAAACAAAGTCACTGTACTTGAATGTCTTGGTGATGGATTTTAGAACGTCTTTTATCATAATAAATGTCCTTCAGCAAGAGAGGCTACAAGCTCTTGATAATATTCTGATTTTATAAAACTTCTGATCTCTGTATCTCTGTACAATCTATGAGCTAAATCAGGATTGGATATAATCGGTACGGAGATAGCCTTAGCTCTTTCTAACATAATGAGACCTTTTCGACTAGTCCCCTTATCCAAGCAATAAGGTTTTGCGTATAATTTATAATTTATGGCTATTACTTCCCGAACGCCATCAAAAATGATGAGATCTGCGCTGGATAAATCTTGGATGACATGTTGATCGGCAGAGTCCAGCATAAAATTGCGAATTTTGCTTTTGACGGTTGGATCTCCTTCGCCTTGCTTGAATTCGTCCTTGACTTCGCGTTTGCTCATGCGCATTTTGCGAGTGAAACTCCACTTTTGGTAAAAGAAATCGCAAACGGCAACCCCCAGGTAGGAGATAGCCAAGCTAAAGGCTACAAGCAAACACTCTCGCTTTATAAAGGCTAGCATCTCTGGAAGAGACACTTTACCCAGGCTAAAAACCTGAAAAGCATTTTGTCCTACCACAAATACGCATAAGATCAGCACCAATTGTAGCCGTACCAAGCTAAAACCCAATTTTACAAAAGCTTGAAGACCTAAAATCCTTTCGTAGTTACTGGGATTAAAGAGATTAAGATTGCTCCATTTAGGTACAAGGGGATAAAAGCTAAAAAGCCCGCCGGTTTGCAGAATGTTTAAAGATATCGCTATCAATAATCCGCCGGCGATAATCGGCAGCAGTATATATAATAGCCGTACTAATCCATCATCCAGCAGAGAAGATAAGAAGCTTAAATCAGCATATTGAAAATTTAAGTGATTCCATATATTCACAGACACGTCCGCTAAGACACCAAAAATTCCATCTGCAAATAAGTAGAAAATAACAACACACATAATGAGGTGGAAGCTGACTATTAAGTCCTGTGACTTTGCGGCATACCCTTTTTTGCGAGCTTCCGCTAACCTTTTTGGGGTAGGCTCTTCTGTTTTATCGTGATAATCTTCTGACATATTAAAATTTATTAAAGTTGATTATTTTTTAATAAATAATTAAACTAGAGTTAATCCGGTGGAGTTTTTGCTCATATGAACACTTCCAACATTTCTGCCTTAAAGCATGCAAACGTTCAGCATTTGCACTCTGGAGCTTCCCTCTTTTACCAAGCGGCTCTGGATTCTGTTTCGTATTCCACCATCTTCCTCGCAGCTGCTGTCGGGGCCAATTTTTTTATACCATTCCTAACTGCTCCTTTAGCTATTACCGCTATTTCTATTTATTTTGCAAACACAACCCTCAATTTATGCAAGGAAATGACAAGCTCAGCCATGCAGAAGGTTAGACTGAAAGTGCTCGAAGGGGTAACAGACCTGGAGAATAAACTACCTTATTTGCGCAATGCCGTGCTGATTTTGGGTTTGGCAGTTTCTGTTTTTTCACTGGCTGCCGGGATTGTCTTGATGGTAACATATAGTTTTTTGACCGCTGTGCATATAGCCATTCAAAAAAATCGTGAACACCATCAATTTCCACCCAACCATCCGAAATCTTTTACCTTGCCAGCCCCTATCATATAGGCCAATCATATGGACATAGTCTTTCAAATCGCATTAACATTTTTTCTGGTGGCCAATGCCATCGGCAATTCTCCGGTGATCATAGCCCTTGTGAAAGATTTTCCTTTTCATAGACAAAAAATCATCATGCTTAGAGAGGGATTTTTTGCTCTGCTCTTGGCGCTATTTTTCCAATATGCCGGAGAGCATTTATTGAACCTTCTGAATATCAGCAACTATGCAGTCACATTGTGCGGTGGGGTCATCTTGTTTTTAATCTCCTTGCAGATGATTTTTTCTATTTCTGAGAATCCCGACATGGTAGCCCTCAAGCAAGAACCCTTTATAGTGCCTATAGCAACGCCTCTGTTAACCGGAGCGGGCCTGTTATCGGTGGTGATGCTGAAATCTCATGAAGTACAAAACAACTTGATCATCACCTCGGCACTGCTTATAGCCTGGATTGGAGTATTAGCTGTGATGGCTGTAGCTCCCTATCTGCAAAGAATTTTGGGTAAAAGCGGTCTCTTGGCGTTAGAACAGCTGATGGGATTAGTTCTAGCCATGATATCCATACAGATGTTGGTCCAAGGGGCGAGCTTGTTTATGGAAGTATTAAAAACTTAAGTAGGTTTATGGACGAATTATCACTTCTCACAATTATTTTAACTTTATTATGTATTATGGATCCTTTGGGTAATTTATCCTGCGTACTTCAACTGACCGAAGGCCTCGATGCTCGCCTGCAAAAAAAGATACTCTTAAGAGAGATGTTATTTGCTTTGGCCTGTATGCTGCTATTTAATTTCATCGGGGATTTTTTGTTAAATTATTTGGAATTATCTTCTATTGCAGTTCGTTTTTCGGCTGGGGTGATTTTATTTCTTGTTGCCATTAAGGTCTTGTTTCCTGCGACTAACAGCATCAGAAACAGCTTGCCTAAGGGTGAACCATTTCTAGTACCTCTGGCCATACCTCTGATAGCTGGACCTTCCTTGCTGGCCACTATCATGCTGTATGCTAATATGGAAACGTGTAAGTCCATGATGCCTACAGCCATTCTTGTCGCCTGGATGATATGTTCCATGGTCCTGCTCTCTGCGAATCGAATCAGCAAAATCTTGGGAAAAAACGGCTTGACCGCTTGTGAAAGGCTAATGGCCATGCTATTGGTGATGCTAGCTATACAGCGCTTGACCGAAGGGGTTCTGGCATTTGCCAAGCAGCATCCATGAAAAATATCAAGTTAACCGTTGCCTATGACGGAGGGGCTTTTTTAGGCTGGCAAAAAACCAAAGAAGGCCCTAGCATCGAACAAGCCCTTCAAGAGGTCCTTGAACAAATTCTACAAGAACCTATAAGCTTGCAAGCTGCTAGCCGCACAGATGCAGGCGTGCACGCAGATGGCCAGATCGTTAATTTCATCAGCCAAAAAGAACATCTGAATCTCAACACTTTGAGCATCAGCTTAAATTCCCTGCTATCCCCAGAAATAGCTATTCTGGATGCCGCCGAAATGCCCATAGATTTTCACCCTACCCTCCAGTGTGCTGGGAAAGAGTATCATTATTGGATCTGTTATGGCATAGCCCAGATGCCTAAGCATCGCTCATATTCTTGGCATTATCATTATTCCTTAGACCTTCATCAGATGCGCGAAGCGGCATTTTTCTTTTTGGGACGGCATAATTTCCAAGCCTTTTGCAATGACCAGAAAAATGTGGTATACGATAACTATGAGAGAGAAATCACTTTACTGGAGATTAAGGAGCATCCGGATCACCGCTTGCAGGTTATCGTCAAAGGCAATAACTTTCTCTATAGAATGGTCCGAAATATTGTGGGCACGCTTGTGTATGTAGGCAGGCACAAGCTATCCCCTCAAGATATACCCAAAATTATCGATGCTCAAAGTCGCATCTTGGCAGGACCCACTGCACCTGCGCATGGACTTACCCTATGCAAGGTCTTCTATGAGTGACACAAACTTTATTTGCTGTTTGTAAGGTCGCCTATCAACATCGCCCTTTCATCAGCCCAAGGGGCTGGTGAAAGGGCTGGCAAAAAAAAGAACAAACCATTATTGAGTTTCGACAGCTTTAACCCCGTGTTCGAAGTCGCCGTAAAAAACACCGGCGGTGCCGGGAAAGAAGACTCTAATTTTATTTTTCCATGCCCAATCTTTAAGACTGGTTTCACCTTCATCTGACATTTTGATTGCAGAGTCTAGGATTAAAACTTGGATGTTCTTGAATTGCATAAATTGAAAGGCTTGCTCATCATTATACGGAAAATTTTTTGTTTCAATGCATTGGATGTTTTTCTTTAGAAATTCATCCTGCAGCAATGCTTCTCTACCCTCTTGCGTCCAACCCCAGGTGGCGAGATATAAATTTCTTAATTTTTTCAATTGCGAGAACATTTTCAATGATCGATCATCTAGAGGTACAAGTCCCAATTCAAGAGTTTCCAAGCTATCCGATAGAGGGAGTATAGATTCAAGAGCATCATTATTAAAATGGGGGCATTTATCTAATCTAAGCGCAGTTAAGTTTGTCAGTTGAACCAAAGGTTGAAATCCTCCAGATCCCATAAATTGCATTCCGCTTAAATGCAAGGTTGTCAAGGTATCCTGTATGGACTTTGAGCGGCAAAATTCCTCATATCCAAATAAAAGGGAATATTCTTTGAATTCCAACGATAAAAATTTCAAGGGTAGAGAGCTCATCAAGGACAAATCTATAGAAGCTATTTTTCCAATATCGAGAGAAGTTAAATTAGTTTTATCAGCTAAGACCCTCTTCCAATCATCGGTATACACTTTCGAACAGTCTGCTAATGACAAATGAGTTAATCCGCTCATTTGGTGTAATTTATCTGCGATAGCATCATTGATGCTAGGATCTTGCAATGTCAAGGAAATCAATTTTTTTTGAGATTCAAGAAATTGCAAAAAAACAGGTTCACTGACTTTCCATCGAGAACTTAGATCTGTGTAACCTGGATATTCTCCCTGTATTGAAAAATGTTGCAGACTTGAAAATTTCTGCAATTGCTTAAAAGAGTTATCATCGAGGAATGATTGATTATAAAATGAAAAATAGCTTAGAGATTTCTGCAAAGAAGGTGATTTCAACAAGGCAGTCAAATCACCACCAATCATGTTTACGCTAATATAAAGGTGTTTTAGCTGTTGATAGCTAGCAATTATCGGTAAACAGGTATCCGAAACTCCTAAAAATTCAAGGTTTAGCTCTTCTAAATTAGCAGTAAAATGCGGCGTGCTGAGGAGTTTTTCAAAAGCTTTACGAGTCACACTATACAACAAAGAAGCATTCATTAAATCAAACCGCTTGAGATGCTGTAGCTTGGCAAAAGATTCTAATCCCTTGTCTGTAAAATCCTCCCAGGTATTCCAGTACCACCAGTTTAATTTTTCTTTAATAACGAGAGATTTTAAGTTAGGAAAATTGTCTGATATAAATGCTATCAATTTATCGTTGGGGAAACCTATTTCAATGGATTCCAGTTTTCCAGAAACAGGCCTTAATGCATTTATGGTCTCATCAGGAGTGATGCCATAGGGCTGAATATAGCTCGTTTCACCAGTCTTGATATTCGGCAAACAGTGTTGTTGTTTGCGAGATCCTTCTAAAATAAAATGTCTGACTTTTCCAATTTTTTCATCGAGTTGCTGACAAATTGGGTGCTGAATATTTTTCTTTTTGAGAGCCTCACTTAGAGTCCTTAAAACGCCCTTGTGAGCAGTATCTAAATTAATCTGCTTTATCCACATTACCAATTCAGGTTCATTGGTGGAAGGTTTCTGAGTTGAGTCGGATACTCCTTTTGTAGAGCTAATCCAGCTTGATAATGGTCCTAAATAAGAAAGTGGAGAAATCGAGGAACTTATGAATAGTATAAAGACTTAGATTAGAAATACAAATGATGGACTGCAAGGAATGATCACTGATGTGAAGGATAAGATAAATTCAATGAGTGGAGATATTGGAGCAGATATTGAAAAAGTTCAT
>CAYMKI010000015.1:0-20312 GCA_964390695.1 uncultured bacterium | reverse complement strand
CATAACACTCATAATTACATCCAGGGTTTTGTGATTAAAGAGATCTTCAGATAAACGACTATAACAATTCAAAGTAGCGAGCAAGAAACCAGGCCACGCCTGCTATAGCACAAAAAGCAATCACCCATAATATATTGGGAAACCATTTTATACCAGCCCCGGGATTGCCTCTGACTTCCAGGGTACCGATGCCGTAGGAAAACTCTTGGTTTCCGGAACGTTTGAACAAATGCGCATTTTCCCTGAGCATTTCCTCGCCATCCATTCCAAGAAAAATAGCGTATTGTTTTAAGAAACCTTGAGCATAGATGGGTGAGATTAGCTTTTCCATTTCTCCTTCCTCAATAGCTTGTAGATATGAAGTACGTATCGACGTTGCATTCTCTACTTCTTTTAAGGAAAGGTTCATCTCTTTACGTCTTTGTTTAAAGACATCTCCAATGATTTTGATTTCTTCCTTGGACATTCTGGAAACTCCATTGTTGATTCTGATCCAGTCTGGATAACTTATAATATATTCATCTCTTATACACCAAATCATCACAAGATGCAAACATCAATTCGACTTGAACCCATAGAGCTTTTAAGTTAAGATAATAAGGATTATTAACTCAACTTACGCAAAAGGGATTACGATACTGCTGTGTTGAAAAGCCGCACTATCGCAGATTGCAGAATTTTATGACAGAGACGCCAAAAAAAACCACAACTTTTGTAGCTACGGTAAATATATCTATTGCTGCCAAGCTGAAGCAAGATTTGATCGCTAAGGGATTTGAGATCTCCCAACCAGACTATACGGTCTTTGCCGCCCGCAGCAATGGGGTATCATGCACCCTATATCAAAGCGGCAAGCTGATGGTCCAGGGCAAAAACATGCACGAATTTATAGAATTCTACCTGGAACCTGAAATCTTGCAATCATTTGCCCATTCTTACAAGGACTTGAACCTGAATACCACCCCCAGAATTGGAGTGGATGAATCGGGCAAAGGGGATTTTTTCGGTCCCTTATGCATCGCAGGAGTCTATGCTCAAGGCAAAGAAATTGCACGCATGCAAGAACTAGGTGTATGCGATTCGAAGAAGCTATCAGATGTATCTATTGTGAAGATAGGTAAGAAGATCCAGCAGGAATTTTCTCATCATATCGTCAAAATCTCCCCTAAAAAATACAACGAGCTGTACGAACAATTTCATAACCTGAACCGCTTGCTTGCCTGGGGACATGCCACAGTTATTGAAAAAATCGCCACCCAGACCGGCTGTCAAAGAGCCGTCATCGATCAGTTTGCAGATGAACATGTCGTACTGACTGCGGTGAAGCGCAAAAATCTGGATATTCAACTCGAGCAAAGACATCGCGCTGAAGAGGATCTAGTCGTGGCAGCCGCCTCGATATTGGCCCGCATGACCTTTGTTGAAGAAATGAAAAAACTCAGCGAAGAATTCGGGATTGAGCTCCCCAAAGGCGCTTCTCAAAAAGTCATCCAAGCCGGAAAACAGCTGGTGCAAAAATTTGGTTCCTCCTCTTTGCCTTTGGCAGGAAAAATGCATTTTAAAACTTCTCAAGAAATTTTAAATTAATTATTATGTCAACATGACAACAACATCCTCACAGAACAAAAATATACTTATATTGACCCTTGTAGTGTTGGCAGCTATGGCTATCTTATTGGCTCTGAATATAGAGCAAATTCTGTTAAAACCTGAAGCAGGTAAATACATAGGCCTCAATGAAGTACGAGGAATTGCTATAGAGCACAAAGGCCTTATGTACACTCTAAATTTTGAGCAGCAGAATTCGGTTATTGAAAGCTTGAACCGGGCAATACCTATAGGTAAACCCCCTCAAGAGCCTGCCGATAAATCTTTAAATTTCAGCAAGCTGGTCATTTATCGCTTTAACAAACCAGATATCTCTCTTGTACCGGTAAGATATGAAGAATATAATCTCATCTTCAACGTGCCGGAATGGAATAAAAATGGTTATCTTAAAGACACCTCTTACGGAAATTTAGAAAAACTCCTCGCCACAACCTATGACCCATAATTCCCCTTTTTTTTATGTTGAAACAACTTCACATTCATAACATCATCCTGATACAATCTGCTGAAATTCACTTCGGAGAAGGTTTTAATGTCATCTCCGGAGAAACCGGCTCGGGAAAATCCGCATTGTTGGGAGCTCTGGGATTAATTCTGGGCGACAAAACAGACACGGACATACTGCGAGAAGGGTGTGATAAGGGACGTGTCGAGGCTGTTTTTGAAGTGGAAGGGCTGGATACCCTGCTATCCCATCTATCCGAGACAGGCATCGAACAGCACAAAGGTGAAGACCTGATTATCCGCCGCGAAATTACCTCTCAAGGCAAAACGCGCTCCTTTATCAATAATCAGCCGGTGCAGGTGAGCTTTCTGCGCAAGATAGCCCCCTATTTGATTAGGCAAGCCAGCCAGCATGCCCATCATCAACTGTTCTCTTCCGACCATCATCGAGAGCTTTTAGATATTTATGGAAATTTGCATGAGCTAGTCTCCGCATTTTCAAAGAATTGGGAATTAGAAAATGCTTTACGCTCGGAAATTCATACTTTTGAAAAGAACGAAATTGAAAGAACCCGAAAAATCGAGCATCTTCGAGAAGATCTGGAAGAGCTTCAAGGAGCCGATTTAAAGGAAGGCGAAGAAGAAGAGTTATTTTCCGAATATACCCTGCTATCAAATTCGGATGAACTCAGATCCTGTCTTCAAAATATTTTACAAAATTTGGAAGGCGAAAAAGCTGGGGCATTAACATATCTTAACCGCTGTGCTATGCTTTTAGAAAAGCTGACCAAGATGGATTCTGCCATGACACCTACTGCAGAATCCTTCCAAGCTGTGTTTCTCGAACTGAAAGAACTGACCTACGGCATCCAAAATTATTATCATAAAGTGGACTCAAACCCTGCGCGATTAGAACAGGTCAACGCGCGACTCAGCCTGATCAACAAGCTGAAACGCCGTTATGGTTCTACCATACCAGAAGTGCTAGTCCAATATGAACAAATGAAAACCCAACTACATGCTCTAGAGAATGCAGATGAACGGATTCATGAGCTGAAACAGCAACTCCAAATTGTGCTGGATGAAAATAATGCTTCATGCCAGGAAATTAGCCACAGGCGCCACACTCTCGCCCTTGAATTTTCCAAGCTAATTACCCAGCAACTGCATTCGCTTAATATGCCCAAAGCTGAATTTGAGATCAAAGTAACCACGCAAAAACGCACTCGCTACGGCGATGATGCAGTGGAATTCTTCATCGCTCCTAATTTGGGAGAGCGTTTGCTTTCCGTCAAGGATGGAGCCAGTGGCGGAGAATTGTCAAGGCTCCTCTTGTCCATTCAAACTCTTCTTGCCGGTAAAGAACAGGTGCCCACTTTAATATTTGACGAAATAGATTCCAATATTGGAGGAGCGACGGCTGCTGAAGTAGGGAAAAAGCTCAAAACGATTGGGGCTAAGCATCAGATCATCTGCATTACCCATTTTCCACAGGTTGCTAAACAGGCTAATCACCATTACCAGATTTTCAAACAAGAAAAGCAAGGAAGAACCTTGACGCAAATAGCATGCTTAGATGAACAGAGCAAAAACAAAGAGCTCTCCCGTATGCGGGGAGAACCTGTTGGATCACTCTAAAGAGGAAGCGATATCTATAGCCACCACTGTGATATTATCCGAGCTTCCATCCTTCAAAGCATAGTCTGTAAGGTGCTTAGCCAAATCTACTACTTTTCCGGCTCGATAAGCAGCGATCTCATTTACAATTTTTTCTTCATTCACAAAATCTTTAAGCCCATCACAACTCAGCACTAAAACATCACCGGGCTGAAGTTTATTGACCGTGATTTTAGGTTTTTGTGAAACCGTAGGTTCAGTTGTGCACCTGATAATATAAAAATCCCCTATGGCACGACTCACGTTAAGCCCAACGTGTCTTAGTCTTTTTGGGTTTTTCTCTTTCGGCCAACTGCTGGCTATTTCTGGCATATTCTTAGCTATAGAGGCTCTCAAAGCATCTTTGGGACTAGACCAATTGCGCAGACAAGATAGCGAAATGGACTTCATATTTCCGTTAATAATCCGATATAGGTTTGCCTCGCTATCGCCCAATGTAGCTGTGTAGACCAGATGTGTCTTTTTATCCACATAGCAAATGACTGCGGTTGTCCCCCTTTCTGACCATTTTGGGTTTTTAATTACCTCTTGATGTGCCTTTTGGATGAGCTCGCAAAAAGTGGCATGTATATTACCTTGCTGCTGTTTAAAGATCTCGGCGAAATTTGCCACCATGAACTGCTTGGAAAAATTTGCCACCTCGTTACCTCCATGTCCATCTAGTACTCCTGAAAACACGCCAAGCTCATCTTCCAGGTAAAAATTAGCATCTTCCATGGCATCTCGATTTCCTTGTGCCTCAGACACCTTGTGGGAAACTTTTAGAGGCTGCTCATATTTCACAGGATTCAGAAAGACTTCGAAAGAGAGAAGAGCCTCTGGCAAATCAGCATAAGCTTCGGCAGCTGTTTGATTTCTATGCTCCTTAATGGCTTTAGAAGCATTGCTCCACATTCTGCGGGTTAGATTTTGCAGCAAGTACTCATTAAGATCATTTTTTAAATCATTTTGCACCCTAGTTACCGTCTGAATTTCTTTAAGCATAGAAGCAAGCGTAGCTTCTACCTTGGATGTAGATGTATCGACTGTTAACATAGTTACAACTTCTGTTTTTACTGATGCCATAACATTTGCTTCGATTTGCATAACTATTATCCTACGATTGTAAAGTGTTAAGATATACTTCCGACTCTGCCATGGTATTTTTATATTCTGCTGTTAGTAATTCTTCAATTTCATGCGAGAGGCCCAATTTCATGACTTTATTTACTAGCTTGTGAGCCCCTAAGATGCTCGTATGTCTGATGATGTGCTTCACCATGGGTATATAGCGAGAAGTGACAGAAAGTTCATTGACTCCCAATCCAAGCAGCAGGGCAATAAATCTAGGGTCTGAAGCAACCTCCCCACATACCGTCACCGGAATACCATAGCGGCTGGCCTCATGCACGATCAGTTTGATCAACCGAATCACACACGGGTGTGTAGGACTATACAAGCTCGTCAACATGTGATTGTCTCTGTCAACAGCCAGAGCGTATTGGACCAGATCATTAGTACCTATAGACAAAAAATCGCATTCGCGGGCCAACAGATCCGAAATCAAGGCAGCAGAGGGGACTTCTATCATAGAGCCCACCCTTAAAGGCTTGATCTTTTTACCTGTCACCTTCTCTACATCGCAGGTTGCCTTTTCAAGGAGTTTTTTGGCTTCTTGGAGTTCGTTAAGTGAAGAAATCATCGGAAACATGACGCTGACATCTCCATAGTAACTCGCCTTGACAATGGCTCTGAGTTGCGATTGGAATATCTCCCTTTCGCGCAGAAGCAATCGTATAGCCCGGCAGCCGAGATAAGGGTTTAGCTCCGGCACGCCTTTTAACTGGGACATGCATTTATCAATGCCTATATCGAAAGTTCTAATCACTACAGGTAGCCCCTGCATTTTTTCGACTATGGCTTTATAACTTTCAAATTGTTCTTGTTCATCGGGAAATTTTTCATTGGAGAAAAAAAGGTATTCCGAGCGAAACAACCCTACTCCAGTTCCTCCGTAGCGATGCAGGGCTTCTGTTTCATAGAGGACATCGATATTTGCTGACAATCGTATAGAATATCCATCATAGGTTTCCGCGGGTAAGTGGGCTAGCTTTTCAAGGCGATTGTGGCGGGTATAAAATTCATTGAACAATTGCTGATACTTATTTAGTGTTTTCTCTGTAGGGTTAACTATCACACTGCCCAAGCCCCCATCCACAATAACGGCTGTGTCTTCAGAAAAAGTGACTTGTTGGAAATCTATATTGGTAATAAAAGGAATGCCATTTGCTTTGGCCACAATAGCAGCATGCGAAGTGGCTCCTCCTACTAAAGTCACCAACGCTTTGACATGGGCACGTTTTGCCTCCACTACGTCAGAAGGAGTCAGATCCCTGGCGAATAAGATACATCCCGAAGGAATGTTATCAAGAGAAAGGCGTACGTTTTTGACTAAATACTTTAAGATACGGTTGGAAATATCCTGCAAATCTTTAAAGCGCTCTCTAAAGAAGGGATCTATGAGGGAGTTGAATTTTTCTTGATATTTTTTGACGATATTATAAAAGACAATTTCTGCATTGTTGCCGGTCTGACGTATTTGGTTTTCCACCTCGGCAGTCAAAACAGGATCTTTAATCATATGCTGGTGTGTTTCTAAAATCTCCGGTCCTTGAAATATGTGCTCTTCGTCTAATTGTTGCCGAAGTTTGATGAGATCCTCTTCTACGCATTCTACGGCATTTTTATATCGCTGAATTTCCTTATCAATATCTCCTGGTTGGACACGGAAATGAGGCAAATTTTCTTCCGAGGAAGCCAAAAAGAAAGGTGCACCCATGGCAATTCCTGGACTTATAGGCAGTCCATAAAGGCACACTTCATCTTCGCACACGGTCATAACATCTATTCTCCAAAGTTCGTCTCGAAAGCTTGGCTTAGCTTATCCATTATTCCTTCGGCGTCTTCACCTCGGACTGTCACCTTAATGGTACTGTTTTTTTTGGCTGCTAGCATTAAAAGGCTTAAAATACTTTTAGCGTTGATGGTCAAATCTTTGAGCGTAAATAGCACCTCGCATTTGGTATTCTGCAGCAGCTTGACGATATGAGTTGCCGGGCGCGTGTGTAGGCCCTGTACATTTTTCACACGAAATTTTTTTACCAGTTCGAGCGGTTCTTTAAATTTATAATTCATTGACTTGAACCCGGTTTCTTTTTGTGTTTTTCGGCTATCATATCCAATAACTTTGATTTGAATTCTTTAGCCGAATTATAACCCATGCCTTTCAAGCGGTGATTAAGAGCTATAGTCTCCAGCAACAAGACCACATCTCTGCCTGGCTTCACCGGCAAAATGTGATAAGGGAGCTTGACGCCTAAAATATCGCCGTATTTTTCCTCAATTCCGACGCGGTCATAGAACTTTTGGTCGTCCCACGCCTCTAATTTCACTACCAGGTCTATGCTTTTGTGGTCGCGTACACATACCGCACCGTATAGGTGAGCGACGTTAATAATTCCAATACCTCTAATTTCCATATGATGGCGTGTTAACTCGGCACCGAAACCTTCGATGTAATTTCCCTCTCTTTTTTTTACCTTCACAATATCATCGGAGATTAAACGATGCCCTCTTTCAATAAGGCCTAAAGCCGCTTCGCTCTTACCTACGGAGGAATCGCCTTGAATCAGCACGCCTACGCCAAAAACCTCGACCAAGGTACCATGACAGCTCATGCTGGGAGAAAATTCTTCGGTCAGCAAAAGCGTCAGTTTGCTGAGCAGATTCATGGTACTCATGTTTGTGCGAAACAAGGGTATGGCGTGTTTTTCACATAACGACAGCAATTCCTTCGGAGGGCGATAACGGCGGGCTACCATCACGGCCGGTGTGAGAGAATATAGAATAGCTTCCAGCCTTTGTATACGCAATTGGGCGTCAAGATGGCGTAGATATTCTATTTCCACTTTTCCGAATATAAGAATGCGTTTTCCGGCGTGACCTTTTAAATATCCGGATAAGCTTAAACCGGGCCGATGTGCTTCTGGAACAGCAATCCGCCGCTTGATTCCGCTTTTTCCAGCCACCAATTCCAGGCTCAACGCTTCGCCGTGTTGTTTGTATAGATCTTCTACTAGGTACATATGGAGGGACTATAAACCAAGTGTGTTAATTGAGAAAAGAAAAAAATAATAGTTGGTACTCAGACAACCTGAAAAATGTATCTTTATCCTATTCTTTCCAAGTAGAATTTCAACCAATCCATAAAGGTAGGGAAAGCCATACTGTCTTCTGAAGGACCTTCATTTTCATTGATCATGATCATTTTATTTTGCCCGGAGTAATAAACATTGCCCATTTCTTCTTCCGGATACCACTCTGTCCAGAAGCATTGAAAAAAGGGCATACCGAATGATTTATAAAAGGGAATTAAGGTCGAAGGATTCACATCGGTACCTGCCAAAGTATTGATAATTTCATTATTGGCTAACATCTCTTGAAATTGGCGATAGTACTCATGCATTTTGCCTGAGGGTATAATCCCGGTAGAATCGGTGGTTTTGCTAAAGCCATCGTGGATCTGTAAAAAAGCTAAAAAATCATGCGGCAATATCCAATCCGGAAACTGTTTTGATAGGGCTTGAATCTGATTTTCACTCGCGGGCGGGTATCCCGTGTAAAATCCATTATCCTCTTTGAGGCAATAGATAATTTGCGCTTCGCGCGGGCCTTCAAAGATCTGCTGGGTAATGAAGATGCCTACATCATCTAGATTTTGCAAAAAGCTTCCTAGAAATTCGCTGACTCCTTGGCGATAGGGAAGCTTTGACATCCAAAACTCACTCAGAAAATCAATCCGGTCTTTTTTATTTAATTTCGATAGCTCAAACCATCCCCTGCATAATCCTGGAGAGAGTTTCTGAATATCTTCCCACTCGTAACCCGGGTTCTCGTGTAAAGCTATAATGTTATGAATATTCCCCTTGGGCATATCATCCGCAAAACGGCCGAAATAATTTTTTATGCGCTGGCTCATATCTTCCTCTTGCTCTTTTTTCTTTATACCATAATGGTATTTTTTTTAATACCCATGGGATTATTTAGTTTTAGACACCAATCAACCGCCTTGCGAATCAAATTTAGTTTTTCATTAAAGTAAATATTATATATTTTGAAGTTATACCCAAACGTCTTGAAAATTCAAGAATATGTCCGGGGTGGGAGGAGAAAATATATGGATAAGCAATTAGACAGCGTAGCAGAAAGTCTGTTGAATAAAACTAAGCAGTATTTAATAGCGAATATGGGTATAGCTTTAACGGAAGCCAAAGACGAAGACATTTATCGAGCTTTGTCGCATGCCATTCGCGAAGAGATCATGGTCAACTACCTAGCCACCGAACAAACATTTGCTAGGCATGATGTGAGGAAGCTTTATTATTTTTCCATGGAGTTCTTACCTGGACGTCTGTTCAGCAACAATGTGAATAACATTGCCCACATGGACCTAGTCAAGCTGACCTTGCAGAAAATGAATCGCAATTTTCGCAATGTGATTAACAAAGAACATGAACCAGGTCTTGGAAATGGCGGCCTGGGCCGCTTAGCTTCCTGCCTGCTGGATTCATTAGCCACACTACATTATCCTGCAAAAGGCTATGGTCTGAGATATCAATACGGAATTTTTGAACAGTTGATCCGGGACGGCATGCAGATCGAAGCGCCCGATTGTTGGCTGATCAATGAAAATCCCTGGGAAATTCGACAAGAGATGCAGCGGGTGACAGTAAAATTTTATGGCCATACGACGAACGCCATCACCTATCACGGCAATTCTGTGCAAATTCTCCATGACTACGAAGAAGTCTCGGCTATGCCCTATGATATACCCATCATAGGATATGATGCACATAATAAATTTACAGTTCTCCCCTTGCGATTGTGGTCGACCAAAGAATCCCCCCGCAACTTTAAATTGCAAAGATATAATGCCGGTCAAATCGATGAAGCGGCTGAAAACATCTTGATTTCCGATGTACTTTATCCAAATGAGCTTAATTTAACCGGTAAGAGAATACGTCTCAAACAAGAATTTCTGCTGGTTTCGGCCTCTCTGCAAGACATACTAAAAAACTACCTTGACACCCATGATAATTTCAAAGACTTCTCAGACAAGATCCGTATCCAGATCAACGACACCCACCCAGCCTTGATAATTGCCGAATTGATACGTTTATTGACGCGTGAACACGACATTCCTTGGAAAACAGCCGTGGATATGACTCGCTCGGTAACCAGCTATACCAACCATACTATTTTAGCAGAAGCCTTAGAACACTGGGATCAAGGATTAATGAAGCATTTGCTGCCGCGACAGTATCATATTATCGAACAGCTCAATCATGAGTTTTGCAATTTTGTGAGAGAAATTTTCCCAAAACAAGAAGATCTTGTCAGGGACCTGTCTATTCTCGAACACGGCAAGGTGCGTATGGCCAACCTATCCATAGTGGGATCGCATAAAATTAATGGCGTGGCTAAAATCCACTCAGATATTTTAAAGAATAAAGTCTTTAAAAATTTCAACCTCCTATGGCCTGATCGTTTTGTCAACGTGACCAATGGAGTGACACAAAGACGATGGCTGTTGCATTGCAATCCTGAATTAGCACAATTTATTTCCAAGAGGATTGGTGATGGCTGGATTACCGACTTTTCCCAAATCAAAAAGCTGGCAGCTTATGCCAAAGATCAAGAATCTCAGGCGGAGTTCTGGGAGATTCGCAAGCGCAATAAAGACAAGTTCATCAGTTATATCAAACAATATGGCAAGCTTCGTAATGCCTCAGGAAAAGTAGTGGGTTCTGCACCTATCATCAAGAATGACTTTCTATTTGATGTACAAATAAAACGTTTCCATGAATATAAACGGCAGCTGATGAATGCCCTCAATATCATCATGATGTACCACGACATATTGGACCAACCGGAAAAGCATAAGAGAGTCAACCGCGTGATGATCTTTGGAGGTAAGGCGGCCGGCGGCTACGAAGCAGCCAAAAATATCCTCCGATTAATTTTTGCCATCGCCCGAAAAATCAACAAAGATCCTCTTATTCAACGTGTTTTAAATGTAGTATTCATCGAAAACTACAACGTCAGCAAAGCCGAGATCATCATCCCTGCCGCGGATGTATCAGAACAGATTTCTATGGCCGGCACTGAAGCCTCGGGCACTAGCGTGATGAAATTTGCTATGAATGGTGCCTTAACGATCGGCACGCAGGACGGTGCCAACGTGGAAATCAGCGAAGAAATCACCGATAAGTGGTGGCCTTTCAAATTTGGAGCCACCGCAGATGAAATTTCTAAAATGAATGCTAACCAGAGCTATCACCCCGGCGCCATATATGAGGCTAATGAAAAAATTCGGCGCGCTCTTAATAGCTTGAAAGATCGTACTTTCGCTCAGAATGATAGTGAGCATAACGCCTTCAGTGATATTTACCATAAGTTGATGGTATCTCACTATGATGGAAGGCCTGACCGCTATTATGTTCTTTATGATCTGCAAAGTTATTATGATGCCCAACTCAAGATCGAATCGCTATATTGTAACCCTGATCTTTGGGCACAATATGCCATCAGTAACATTGCCGGAATGGGGAAATTCTCGACGGATAACGCCATTACGAATTATTGCAATCTGATATGGCAGCTGGAACCCTGCCCCATTGATGATGATATTTTAGAGCAAGTCCGCAAAGAGTACCATAAAACGCATCAATTATTATAAAATTACATAGGACATAGCTAAATGCATACCCTAACAACCCTAAATGTCTGAATTTCGACCTAGCTATAGCCCTTAGATACAATTTTTCAAAACAAGGCCCATGTTATATAATGGGCTTTGTTTTCAAAGTCTAATAAGGAAGACTGCATATAAATAAACGCGCGTAACTACTATGTGCTATACACAAGCAACTGTTCTTGAAACCCAACTTATGCCTGATTTAGGGGTCAAGGTTGGGTTTAAGCATATTTGATATAGTCATGCATGTCTATGTGTTGACTATGGCTTCGGCTTCAATTTCCACGATCATATCTTCGGTGATAAGACGTTGAACTTCTACGATAGTGGAAGCCGGCCGAATTTCAGAAAAGAACTCGCCATGCGCACGGCCAATTTCATCCCAATAATCTATGTTGGTAGTATAGATACGCGTCCGTACTACATCTTGGAGAGAGACACCTATACTTTTTAAGGCCTCCTCGATTTTTTTCAAGATAAATGCCGTTTGTTTATGCGGATCATTGATGCCTATTACGTTCCCATCTTTATCCACAGAGACAGTTCCAGAAACAAAGACATGGCTGCCTACTTTAATGGCGCGGGAAAAGCCGATAAGAGGCTCCCAGCGAGTACCTGTGGGGACTTTCTGTCTTTCCATATTTCAACTCCTTTGAGTTTCCTTTATTATTAGATATAAGTTTTTGTAGAGGAAGAGTCAATCAAATATTTTTTTCAGAATTTACAACAGGCTTGAACTTAGAAGAATAGGAGCTATTTAGCACCGTACAAAGTTTGTAACTAGGTGACCCATAGTGAGGAAGTGTGGTTCAATATTTTATGTTTCTCGAGGGGTGTTGAATAGTCACGAAAAATAAAGAAGATACTGTCTCCTCTATTTTCTTTACTTTAAAAAAATGAGGCTTTTTTTCTATATGTTAAAATTATAACAATAAATACTATCCAGATGGATTTTTATGAAATTAACTTTTGTAGGCAGCGGCTCTGCCTTTACTCTGGGGGAAGGAAACTATCAATCCAATCTGCTTTTGGAAAACAGTTCTAAAGAAAGACTGCTGATTGACTGCGGAGGAGATATAAGATTTGGACTCTATGATCTTGGTTTAACAGCCCTAGACATTCAGGCGATTTTTGTCAGTCACCTACACACCGATCACACAGGTGGACTCGAATGGTTGGCATTCAACAACTATTTTGCTAAGGAACCTCGCAAACCGATATTGTATATCTCTGAACTGTTAGAAAAAGACTTATGGGATCATGTGCTTTCAGGTGGATTGTCTTCCTTGGATGATAAGCAAGCAAAACTGTCGACGTATTTTCAAGTAAAAAGGATCCTCTTACATAAAACATTCATCTGGTCGAAAATAAAATTTACACTTGTAAAAACCCATCATACACAGTCAAAAGGAAAGGAAAATCCAAGCTTCGGGTTATTTTTCAAGGTCAATAAGAAAGCTATTTTCATCACTGCTGACACACAGTATACTCCAGAGATGCTAGATCCATATTACCGCCAAGCCGATCTCATCTTTCATGACTGTGAAACTTTGGCTCATCCTAGCGGCGTGCATACGAATTTTAAAGAGCTGAAGACTCTAGATCCAGCCATCAAGAACAAGATGTGGCTTTACCACTACAATCCCGGCAAACGCCCCGAAGCCGAGAAACATGGTTTTTTGGGCTATGTTAGAAGGGGACAAAGTTTTGATCTAAACTCATTATAATATAAACCCACCTTGACCCCAAAATCGCATCTAGACTTTGGGTCGAATGCGATAGACTACATAAATTCCCATTGGATGACCGGATGGCAAATCAGGATGTTCAAACTGTAATTCTGGCTCATAGGTCATGCCTAGGCGCTCCATCAATTTTCTGGAATTTTCATTTCCTTGAAAGGTAAAAGCATAATTCTCCTTCATATTCAATTGATGAAAACCATAATCCAGCGCGGCTTTAGCAGCCTCTGTTGCATAGCCTTTACCCCAATGATCAGCACTTAATCTCCACCCAATTTCTACACAAGGTGTAAATTTGGCGGGAAAATCATAGTAGTGAAATCCTACATACCCTATAAAGTCTGCCACATTCGGCACTTCGATAGCCCACCGGCCATAATGACGCTGTTTCCACTCCTCCTCAAAAGCTTTAACTAAGGCATCACTTTCCTGACGAGTCAGTGATTTAGGAATAAATTCCATAACTTTCTTATCCGCATTGATGACTGCAAAGGCTTCAAGATCTGAAGCACGCCAGGGGCGTAAAATCAAACGTTCTGTTTTTAAAGTCGGTATGATCTGCATATTATCACCTCTCTTCTCATTTTAGATTAGACCGGCGCCGCGCGCCCATTTATATTTAGCTCCGAGAACTGCAACTGGTAACTCAGTGCTATAAGGATAGGCAGGGATTCCGTGGGCAAATAGATATTCTGAAGCTTCTTCAACCTGGATATCTCCGGATAGGGAAGCCACTACAGGCTTTTCTATGCCTTTGGCGCGCATTTCCTCCACCACTTCTACAACGAGTTTTGCAAATGTCATGGGGGGTGATATAATCGTATGCCAATAGCCGAGAATCAAGGCATGCACGCGCGGATCTTCGAACCCTAGCCTGATGGTATTTTTATACGTTTCAGGGGGCTCTCCACCTGTGATATCCACAGGATTGCCTGCCGATCCGAAAGGGGGGATAAACTTGCGGAAGGCCGCATCCAAATCCGGCGGCATTTTCATCAGCGTCAAACCATTATCTTCACACGCGTCAGAGAGAAGCACACCAGATCCTCCTGCTCCGGTAATAATCACTACATTCTCTCCTTTAGGCGTCGGAATCAATGGAATTGCCCGTGCAAATTCAAGCAAATCTCGCAGCGAGCGCACTCGGATCACGCCTGCTTGCTTAAGGATATCTTCATAGATTTTATCATTGCCTGCCAAGGCACCGGTATGAGAGCTGGCGGCTTTGGCTCCACTCGAGGTGCGCCCGGCTTTTAACGCCACAATAGGTTTTTTCTTAGAAACCCTTTTAGCTGCTTCTGCATATGAACGACCATCTTTGAGATCTTCGAAATGTTGGGCTATAATCTGAGTGTTGTCGTCGTTTTCAAAATAAATCAGTAAATCATCTTCGTCTAAATCGCTCTTATTGCCCAAACCCACAATTGCAGACACCCCCATTTTCGCTGAACGGCTAAAGCCGATAATAGCCATGCCGATACCGCCTGATTGTGAAGACAGCGCAGCTTGTCCTTTAAGATCATAAGCTGTACAGAAAGTGGCGCAAAGATTTTTTGGCGTGTAATAAAATCCATAGATATTAGGGCCCATCAACCTCACATGATATTTTCTTCCGATATCGATTATTTCTTGTTGCGCGGCTGTATTGCCTGTCTCTGCAAATCCCGATGGAATGAGAATGGCTCCGGGAATTTGTTTTTCCCCTACTTCAATCAGCGCTTGAGGAACTAGCTTAGCTGGAATAGCAAATATGGCAATATCTATAGGTCCGGGGACATCTTTAACGCTACGATATACTTTTTTACCTAAAATATCCTCAGCCTTAGGATGGATGGGATAAATTTCTCCTGAATAGCCCCCATTGATGAGATTTTTCATGATTGAATTGCCTATTTTGCCTTCTTCAGGGGATGCACCTATCACTGCCAAGGTGGCTGGATTCATAATGCGCTGCATTTGGCAACGAATCTCACTGTCTTCGTAACGAAAACGCGGTTGTTGATAATCCGCATTGATAATAATACGAATATCTGCAGCCACCGCAGAATCTTTCATGGCTATGACGGGATTAAGGTCTATCTCTGAAATTTCAGGAAAATCGGCTATCAGCTTCGAGACGTTTCGAATCATCTGCGCCAAAGCATGCCGATCTACCGGGTCTTTGCCTCGTGCGCCTTTTAATACCGCATGAGCTGAAATGCTGTCCAACATCGACAACGCTTCATCCTCGGACACTGGCGCCAACCTAAAAGTGATATCTTTAAGCACTTCTACCAGGATCCCTCCTAGCCCAAAAGCTACCAACTTGCCGAAGCTGGGATCTGTGACCGCGCCGATGATGACTTCTTGTCCAGAACCGATCATCTGTTGAACTTGCACACCTGTGATAACAGCCTTGGAATTATAAGCTTTAGCATTGGCAACGAGCTTTTCAAAGCCTTGTTCAGCTTCGGCGGCGTTCTTGACACCGACCAAGACTCCTCCTGCTTCGGTTTTGTGAAGGATATCCGGCGAAACAATTTTTAACACTACAGGATAGCCAATTTGATCTGCCAACTGTGCGGCTTCCTTTGGGTTAGTGCTTAAGCCTTCTTTAGGTACATTTATACCATAAGCATCAGCCAGGATTTTTGCCTCGCCTGGCGCCAGAAATTTCCGCTTTTCCGCTTTTACCTGCTCTATAATTTCTCTCGGTGTCATTGTGAACCTCCTTGTAACTAGATAACTTTTTAGGGATTTACTAATACAGCTCTATACCTCACCTGGTTTTTTCTCACTTTATCTATGGCCAAGTTTATCTGATCCATGGGGAACAGTTCAATTTTGGCTTGTATGTGATGCAAAGCAGCAAAATGCAACATATCTTCAATACCTGGCCGGCTGCCAATACTGCTGGCGGTGATAAGTTTGCAACCTCTAATGAGATTTTTGAAAGGGATAGCCAGGGGTTTTTCCAGCATACCAACAAAACATAATACCCCTTTAGGCCGCAAAGCTTTGAGATAAGCATTCCAGTCCAAATCAGCGCTGACCGTACAGAGTATAAAATCCAAAGAACCGGCAGCTTTCTGCAAATCTTTGGCATCGCTAGAGGTGACAACTTGATGCGCGCCAAATTCTTTAGCCTCAGCGATTTTTGAAGGCGAAGAGGTAAAGGCGGTGACTTCGCAGCCAAAAGCTCGGGCAAATTGCAAAGCTAGGTGTCCCAATCCCCCTATACCGATAATGCCCACTCTTTTCATTGGCGCTACTCCATAATCTAGCATGGGCTGAAATACCGTAGCTCCCCCGCATAATAACGGCGCTGCAGCTTCAGAAGCCAACCCCTCGGGGATATCGAAGGCAAACCGGCTATCCATGATAATTTTATCGGCAAAACCGCCGTGGTGATGCAGGCAGGTGGCTTGTTGTTTTGTGCATACATTTTCCATACCGCGTTTGCACCAATCGCAGCACATGCAGGAGCTGCGTTGAAATCCCACGCCCACTCTGGTGCCGATCCTCTGGGGATTAACTAGACTGCCGGCAGATATGACTTTTCCGATGATCTCATGTCCAGGAACCATGGGATACGTACTATTTCCCATATCATTGTCGATGAAATGGATGTCAGTATAACAAATGCCGCAATGTGTAATTGCTATCTCGACATCCCAAGGACCTAATATCTCTGGATCATATTCATAAGGAACCAAGGGGTGTTTAGCTTCTAAAGCCGCATAACCATGTATAGTCATTGTTATACTCCTTGTTTAAGGTTCATGATTTAAGAGAAACGAAGTAATCGACTCCTGGCTTTCTGCAATGTGTTTTTCAGCACTCACTGACTTTGGCGTAGCTTCCATGAAGGTCGAGTGGGGTATGAGGCTGGCAATGCATTTACCATATTCAAAGGGATGCACAGGATCCAACTTTGTCGAAATGATTAAACTCGGCAGTGCAATCCTGGAGATTTCTGAAATATCATGGACGACTTTCTGATAGGGCAGCTTCTCGAAGCGAATGACATTTTCGAGGGCTTTTTTAGCCATGAATTGTGCTGCCATGGACTTGGCTGTATCTGGAAAATTGCCTAATAAAGTTTTGTAAGCCTCAGATTCCAAAAATCGCTTTTTTCCCTCATCTGGACCGAAACCTCTTAGCAAAGCTACAATTTGCTCATACAGGGATAGTGCGTAGCTTGGCATGCCCCCATCCAGCCAGGCAGGGCGATAGATGATGATCCCTTTTAATCGCTCTGGAAATCGGATGGCAGCATTCATCGCTAATGCCGCACCCATGGACATTCCTCCTAACCATACTTTTTGCAAATGGAGTTCATCCATAAGTGCCATGATATCATCGACCAATGTATATAGGTTGAAATGCGACAAGTCTCCCACCGGAATCGTTTCGCCATGACCTCTGCTATCTAAGGAGATGAGCCTAATATTTTCAGGAAACTTAAACAACGACACGATATTTTCAAGGTTGCCTCCAATCCCATGCTGAAATATCAACGGAATAGATCCCGTTTGCGTATCTTCATACCTAAAGGTAATCGCTTCTCTCGAAAAATATTTAGTAGCCATATCCTAGGCCCTCACTTTGCTTTTGGATAAGATGAAATGAATCGCGGGATCCACTTCTTCTTCTTTGAGCCCATGAATAATCAGTGGAACATCATGTCCTTCCAAGTGCTTGAGATAGACATTGTAGTTTAATAACCCTTTCCCCGCTGCCACATGTACAATCTCACCGTTTAGCACATCCACATCTTTAGCGTGGGCCATGACGATATCTTTGCCTAAAACTTCAAAAGCTTCGTGTATAATGCTTTCCATTAGATGGACATTTTCAGGAAGAAAGAGGTTTGCAGGATCAAGAATGATTTTAATATGCTCTGATCCTATTTCATCCAACATTCGACGCGCTTTTTGTGGAGAATCGATCACATTGGCTGTTTCAGGCTCTATGCCAAGAAACACAT
This sequence comes from uncultured bacterium, assembly GCA_964390695.1. Lineage (GTDB taxonomy): Bacteria > Chlamydiota > Chlamydiia > Chlamydiales > Parachlamydiaceae > CAWACC01. The sequence goes on along the minus strand of CAYMKI010000015.1, from coordinate 2,077 downwards.
CAAACTCCTCTGCAATCTTTACGGCTTCTTTTAAGGAGGCCATTACCTCTTTCCATGCTTCAGGCGTATCATTCAAAGGATGTCTTTTCCACATGTCTTTGGGATCGCGTGTTCCAGAACACAAAGTTATCAGTTTTGTGTGGATACCCTTACAGGATTCAGCAATTTTCCTTAAACTTTCCATCCCCTTTTGTCTTTTTTGAAGATCAGGGTCGATGATGTTAAAAGTTCCCGAAACCCCGGCGATGGCGATACCTCTAGCATCCGTTTCTTTATAGATGGATTCTATTAATTCTTGGGGAATACTTTCAGGCATAGAGGGCAACCCTACACAGGCAAAGTTAAAATGAATGATTTTTAAACCATGCGAAAGCACAGCGTCTAATACCTCGCCGAAGGTGGGTCTAGAAAACGTTTTAGCAAAAATACCCAACTTATGCATACAAACCTCCCTTAGAAAAAGAAAATGGTCTCTAACAACATAATTTAAGCAGCTTTACGCTCTTCAATCGAGCCGAATTCTCCCGGCACATCTGGAGCTCGGATACCTCCTACTGCATCTTCAACTCTTACCCAATTACCGGATTCTACTGACATAGATGCCGCTACCATGACTTTAAATTCATGTACACCTTCTTCAGAATTCGTTCCATGTTGCGGTACTTTATCCAAAACAGTCGAGGCAAACCCTTCTATTTGCCGCCTAAAGGAATAATCGTCTTCACCCAAGAGCCGATAAAATTTGCCATCTTTGAAATATTCGACATGGGATCTTTGATACCAAGGGAGAAGAAAACTTCCTTGCAACATGCCACTTTTACCGTGGATTCTAAAACCCTCTTCAAAATCACCATGCCGAGGTGATATCAAAATTAAATGTCCTAGGCATCCTGATTCAAATTCCAAGTCAATAAACCAACCTTGAGCTTTGTTATCTAAAGCTTTGTGTCTGCCACGCACGGCTGCAATCTTACCAACTAGAAAGACTGCCCTATCCACTAAATGCGGGGCATGTGTTGTGAAGGTATACCTTTGGCGGTTCAACTTAGGATCTCCTCTGGGCTTTTTTACGTTCTCACTCATTACAGGCACCGGATAAAGGTTGTCTTGCATGGTATAGCGAAAAACACTATCAAAGTACCATCCTTCAAAAGTATGCAGTTCGCCCACTTCTTGCTCAATAAATCGCTTAGCTTCAACCATAGTAGGTGAAAATCGACGATTATTTCCTATTTGGACAATTAGATCTTTTTTATGTACTTCTTGGCGCAATTTCTCGCATTCTTCTACGGTTAAACCCATGGGCTTTTCTATCAGCACGTGTTTACCTGCGGCCAAGGCTTTTATGGCCAGAGGAACATGGAATTGGTCGGCAACAGCGATGAAGATAGCTTCAACATTCGGATCGGCCAACATTTTATCGTAATCATTATAAGCGATTTTTGGCTGGTACATTTCGCTCATCCTTTGAAGCAAGTCTTCAGCTATATCGCAAATAGCATATAGTTCGGCATTATTAGCCTTGCGTATAGCATCAAAATGCGTAGCCTGAGCAATAGGACCGCAACCTAACAAGCCGATTCTTAAGAGTCTATCTAGCTTCTTCATAACTACCACCATAAATTATTAATCAATACTTTTAGTATCTAATTTATATTTAGAGTTAACATCAAACTCTTTTCTTATAATAACACAAATCAATTTATTAAAAATATTTTTTTACAATTAGATAAATAACAAGTTTAATTTTAATACATACAACCTCTAATTTGACAATTATATTTTTTAATTAGTATAATTCATTTAGATACAATGTTAAATATAATTAAAAATCTGTAATTAAATACAAACAGAGTTTTAATAAACAAATTAGATACATCATTTAATCTCATGAGTAAATACAAAATCATAGTATTAGAAGAACGTATTTTATTGGATGCTGCAGTCGCTCACGACGTAGCCGCGGCGGCTGCACATGCTAGTGAAATCCAGCCCATAGCAGTCGTCCCTGCGCATTTAGCAAATCCTCATCATATCCATCAGTTAGCTTCTGAAGGCATCATGGTCGTTACCCACG
>CAYMKI010000014.1:23919-35597 GCA_964390695.1 uncultured bacterium | reverse complement strand
GTGGCATATACACTCTTATTTTCTTTGATGGCATCCTGTCTAATTTTATGAAATCGTTCTGTTTGACTTTCTGTTGGTTTCATGACGGGTTTTGCTTTCGATTTAACGAAACCAAATTTAGATTTTACCTCAATATTTCCGAAAATAGTTTTGTGGTCATAGACCTCTTCATGTTGTGTTTGCATGCTTCCAATGGGTCTACCTGCTACATCACCTTGAAAGGTTTTTACCTTCATATTTTTTTGTACTTTTAAAAATACATGATCAATTTGTCTGACCGCAGAATATCCCGTCTGCATAAATCCCGAAGGAGCGACCTCAGTAGCTGAGTCAAATTTTAACCTTCGATATCTATTATGTTTGGGGTCCTCGGATGTTATATTTCTTTGTTTATCGTGATGTTTCAAAGCACCCAATGGACTTAATCCTTCTTCTCCTACCTTTTCCTTTACAGAATTAAAATCGCCACCAACAACTGTTGCGCTTACGTTATTGTCTTTAGCTAATTTATTTAGAAGAAATTGAATTTCTTTTAGTTTATTATACGTCTCGTCGTGTCTCTCTTTTTGAGTTCCTATACCATATCCTAATAATCCAATCGAACAAAATAGGATATTTTTTTTTGTCTTTAAATCATATGCCAGAACAATTCTATATCCTTCGCTGGATATAGAACCATCATCATTTAAATTAAATTTAATTTTGCTTTTTTTTCCATCGTCTTTAACTCCATCATGTGCATACACGCGCACCACACCGCACGAACTGTCTGAAATATTATCTCCTTCATTTTTAAAAGACGTTAAATTTATGTCGTTAACACTAAATCTGCTTTTATTAATTATGATGGACGGTTGTAGATCGGAACCAATAAATACTTGTTTATCTTGATTTTTTGCAATTTCCTTACATAAATCTGAGTGAATATCTAGCTCATGAGTTAAGATCACATCGTTATTTTCAATTTCTTTTAATCGATCCTTGATGACTTCTTCTACGTTAACTTTCACATAAGTCTTTACATTTTCTAAATCGTTTTTTTCATCATATGTAAGCCGATTGAACACCTTTATTAAATTATAGTATTTAAATATTGGATCTGTGTAACCTATCGCTAAAGATTTCTCATATTGACCCACTTTCTTATTAGCTGCCATGTAAGCTTTATCAGCTTCTACTAGTTTTCGGCAATTGTTATGGTCAGAAAGAAATTCTACAAGCTTGTTTATAATATCCTCTTCTTCTTTAGTAAATACTTCTTTCTCGGTAAAAAATGTTTTTCCATCCGAAGGCTTTTTAAGGTTAACAATTTTTTCTAATTGATCTCTAAATTCTTTTAATGAATTATCTTTTGAATTTTCTAATACTTTGATTACAACCTTTCCGTTGTCAATAATTTTTTCAAAACATTCGTTCCTATAATCAACAACTTTTAAATTACCACTATTATTACGATTTATAGCTTCATTTAATTTTGCCAAACCACCATCCATACCCACATTTGATACTGCATAAGTAAACGATTTTCTATTGTTAAATAAAACCTTTACTTTATTTTTAATAATACTCAACAAAGATCTTCTTTCAGTTTGATTATTTACATCGTTATTTCTTAATTTAACTTTTAATTCATTTATTTTTGATGACATTGTGCTAAAGGGAATAATTCGCGGCTTAGTCTTTCGTGTTTCACTTGTAATACCCTCTTGGTCAGGATTTGAAGTAGCGTGATATGACAAATTTTTATTATCAACATTTGGTTCGCCCATATTTACCCCCTGCATCATAATTAATAAATTAATAATTCCATCATACCAATCAATTTAAATCAGACTTAATTAGAATTTAAAACAGCAAAATAAACAGAATATAAACACCTGTAATCTTTATAGATTTTATTATATTAATAATAAATATTTTATGTATACGATCTAAAATAAAAAAATAACATAATTAACTTGAATAGAAAATAAAAATGTTATAATTATCGATTACTAGATCACGTTTTGAAAAAACAGCGTCATGCTTCCTATCTCAAGATATCTCGCTGTTCTCACCGGGCTCCCCGCCTCAGTGGTTCTATATTTTATAAGATTTTAGGATGATGAATTGTTAGACTAGACAAAGCGGCAGCCCCATAGAGTCTGCTAGTATTTTGTTACAACCCAGGGCGTTGCCTCTGGGTAATTACGTATCAGGCCTTCAGTTTGAAGATCGATGCATTTATTTATATTAAAAACCAACTTGCCCCCTAAATCCTAGCTCACATTCAATCAGGAAATTGAGATAGCGCAGCTAATGTCCGATAAAAACCATTGTAAAGTCTATCCTTTTGTAGCTTTTTTGTGGCAGCCTTACAGGCTGCAAATAACGTCAAAATCGCTCCCAGGGCGATGCCCTGGGCTAATACGTATCAGGCCTGCAGCCTGATGGATACACCTCGGCAGTCCCCGAAAACAATTCTCTCACCTCACGGAATTAAAGGATAGATGAGCAAATGAGAGGTTTTGATTGCGGCAGTCCCCGAAAACAATTCACTCACCTTACGCAATTAAGGGATAGATGAGCAAATGAGAAGTTTTGATTGCAGAAAATACATATCCTTTTCTTTTTAAAGATACATATAGCAATATATATTTTTCGAGACGGGTGTGATTTATATTATAATTCTCACAGGCTAGGCTTTGGCCTGTGCCTGGCTTTCATGCCGCACATCGAATTCCAGTTTCCATTTGCGCTGATCGGCAGCCACACACCACAGCTCTAAAACGCCCAATTCGGTAATGCGCGATTTCAGCTTGACTTGCAGGGTTTTGTTATCATCCTCCTGTTTGTCTAAGCGCGTTTCAATCGAAGGCAACTCTGTCAGTTCTTGCTTCCAGTTCCTCACGACCGTCCCCATGACAGGTGCGCTGCCGTTGGACAGAGCGGGTGTGGAGCGGCTGAAAAAACGGAACAGCGTGGGTTGGCCCACCACCAAGGCAAATTCCTGCTTGGGCAGCTCTAACTCCGACCCTTCTTCCATGCCAAAAGGTGCCACACATACCGCCTTCAGTGGTGTGGGTATTCCAGGAACAGCCGGAAGGGCGTCTTCCACGCCGATAAAGTAGGAACGGCTGGTGCCGCTTTTGATGCGGATGGCCTGGCCTGACCGCGAAAGCCCATAGTACACTGACCCATGGCTGACCGCATGGTCGTAATCCGGGTTGGGCAGGACCTTAACCGGCGATTTTGACAGGCGTTTGGCCCATTTGTTCAGCACGTCCAAAATTTTATTGCGCAGGGCGGCAGCTTTCAAGGTCCCGCCATTGAACAAGACGGCCGTAGGCAGAAGGAACTGGTCCATAGAGTCAGAATCCGCCTCGCCGGTCATCGACAAGAATTTTGCCAGCTGGCAGGATATGCGCGGGTCTTGCGCATAGGGAAGGCCTATCTGCTGAAATCCCATGCGTTTTTCCATGGAAGAGCGCTCTTCCGGCTCGACCATAGGAATAAAACCCTCTACAATCACTTTTTCGGCTTCGGCCTTGGTAATCGATGTCGTCAAGGAATTACCTATCAGCCGGCTGCCGCGTCCCATGATGGTGATGTCGAAGGATTTAGGAGGCTTGTCCGCCAGGAGAGCTTCCTTGGCTTTACGGCTGGCATGGACCAGCGACTGAAACTGGAAGTCATCCAAGGTATGCCCTTCCTCTTCCAGCTTATTTCTTGCCAGATAGGCCAGGCTCAAATCGATATTATCTCCGCCCAGCAAGAGGTGCGAGCCTACAGCTATGCGCTTCAGCGTCAGATCTCCCTGCTCTTCCTCTACAGCTATCAAACTGAAGTCGGTGGTTCCCCCGCCGATATCCACGACCAGTACGCAGTCACCGACCTTCAGCTGCTTCCTCCAAGTTTGTTCATGCCTTTGCAGCCACGAGTAAAAGGCCGCCTGCGGCTCTTCCAACAGAACGATCTCAGGGAATCCAGCTATCTTCGCTGCTTCCAAGACCAGCTGCCTTGCGCTGGGATCGAAGGAAGCGGGCACAGTCACCAGCACCTGCTGTTGATCAAAGGGATGTCCTGCCATTTTTTCTTCCCAGGCTTCTTTGAGATGAGAAAGCAGCGTGGCACAAGCTTGCAGAGGACTCATCTTCTCTTCGAGATCTTCCGAATCCATAGGCATCATAGGCGCCTTTCGATCTATACCGGCATGGCACAGCCATGATTTACCCGATGCAATCAGCCTAGAAGCAATTTCAGCTCCGCGGTCGCGCGCATAGGCTCCCACGCAGTAGCCTCTCTGCGGATCCCATTGGATGCCAGCTAGTTTAGCTTTTAATTCTTCGGGCAGAGGGAAATAGATGAAGGACGGCAAGGCGTACAGTTCGTCCTGTGTGCCCGCTCCGACCACTTGCGGAATTTTAAACTGCACAATGTCTGGATTTTCTGCCGACGCCTGTGCGTAGGCCATGGTACAATTGGTTGTGCCTAGGTCTATGCCTATGATATAACGATTGGATTGCATATAATTAACATCGATTAGGGTATGATTTACAATGGGTTGATTTATACGATTTCTATCTCGGCAGGATGGAGTATATCGCTCTGCTGTTCCCCGATTTTTTTCGGGAGGGAACGTTTGGAAGCCTTCCACCCTTTATGCACCAGCGTGCCCTTATAAGGAGGCTCGCCTTTGACCTTGCCGACTACTTTTATGGCTGTAGGATCATAGCCAGGGGAAACCTGCACCTTGGCGCCTTCATTCTCCACCATCACCGGACGTATAGTTACCACCTCTTCCAGGGCTTTACTGCAGTCTTGGTGTATCTTCCTGGCAGCCGCTCCGACTTGCGCATCGCTGAATTTAGAGATGTCTTCTTTAAAGAAATCGACCAAGCGGCCGGACTGCTGCAGCACCGACAGCAAACGCAAATGCGAAGTATCTAGACTCTCTTGTACTGAAGGGGTGTCTTCTAGGAAAAGCTGAGCTTTCTTGGGATCTTTGAGCGCTTTGAAAAAAGCTTTCACCGCCACTATGAATTTCATTATGCCTCCTCATCCAAAATATTGTATAAAGTTGATAATCATTGTAACAATTCTTCCAGAAACTATCAATGACTTTAAAATGACTTGAAAATCTTTAACCTGGAAGCCTCTCCCCTTACCCGTGCCCTTTCCTTGCCTTACCCTTGGATCTACCGAAATTGTTTTATATGCCTTACCCTAATCCCAAAGAAAAACAAATTAAACCACTGAGATCGGGAGAGCAGTGAGACTAGTGCGAGGGCAGATGATGGTCGAGAAGGTTCGTGTACAAATCACAAGTGAAGAAAATAAAATTAAACCACATGAAATTAAACCACTGAGATCGGGAGAGCAGTGAGACTAGTGCGAGGGCAGAGAAAGATCGAGAAGGTTAATGTACAAATCACAAGTGAAGAAAATAAAATTAAACCACATGAAATTAAACCACTGAGATCGGGAGAGCAGTGAGACTAGTGCGAGCGCAGAGAAAGATCGAGAAGGTTAGTGTACAAATCACAAGTGAAGAAAAATGAAATTAAACCACATGAAATTAAACCACTGAGATCGGGAGAGCTGGTTCGATAAGATACAGGCTTGAAAAGCCCCAAATGTTACAAACCAGGTCGAGCGCAGCGAGGCCTGGGTCAGAGTCCTGAAAGGACGACATGATTATGAGATATTCATGACCCAATCCTTGGTAGATGTGATTCTGCATCTCGAATTTAGGACCAAATACCGCAATCTTTAACCCTGTTTTCATGTTTAAGAGCCTTTTTAAAGGCATGAAATTTTAAGCAGAAAATGCTAGCACTTTTTAAAAAAGAAATTTTTTGTTATACAAGTAAAGTAGCAACTATAGTTATGCACCAGCAAAGACAAGTACTCATTCACCATTCCTGCGCTGACGCTTGTCTCACTGCTCTCACTGCCCTCTGTGGTTCAATTATTTTCCTTCGGGATTAGGATAATGAATTGAAAAGCATGGGCACGAGCACGAGCAAGGGCAAGGGCAGGGGCACGGGACACGAAAACAATTCTTCAGCAGGAGATGTTTATGGAAACATTAATCTACGAAAAACGGGGCAGCGTAGGTATACTCACCATCAACCGGCCAGATGCCTTGAACGCCCTGAATGGCGAACTCTTACACCAGATGCTCAAGTTCTTGCAAACCGTCCCTAAAAAAGATGAACTCAAAGCTCTAGTCTTAACTGGCGCAGGCAACAAAGCCTTCGTCGCCGGCGCCGACATCAAGGCTATGGCTTCCATGGACACCTTTCAAATGTTGGAGTTTTGCTCCTTGGGTCAGGCTGTCGCCCATGCCTTAGAAACAGCTCCCTGTGCCACTATAGCGGCGATATTCGGCTATGCTCTGGGAGGGGGTCTCGAGATGGCCTTGGCCTGCGATTTTATCTATGCCGCCCAAAGCGCAAAGCTGGGGTTACCAGAAATTAACCTGGCCATCATCCCCGGATTTGGCGGTACGCAGCGTTTAGCACGAGCCGTAGGCACACGCTTAGCTAAAGAAATGATCTTGACTGGCAAGACCCTCTCGGGATCAGAGGCGCATGAAATCCATTTGGTCAACCGCTTGTGCAGCGATGAAGAGCTGATGAAAAACGCCTTGGAAACGGCAGAACAGATCGCCAAGCATCCATTTTTTACCATCTCCAAAGCCAAGCAAGCTATCCATTTTGGCACATCCGTTTCCTTGCAGGAAGGTTTAGAGCTGGAGAAAAACCTATGCGCCCTTTGTTTTTCCACCGCGGAACGTGCGCACGCCATGCAGAATTTTGCGGTTAAAAACAAAAAATAGCAACCATCTCCGCTTAATAAAACGCTTTGATCTTAGCGCTAACTTCCTCTGTAAGCCTAGGCTTGCAAGTAATCTGAATGCGGCATTTTTTTAGCCACTCCTCAGGCAAGTTAAGCCGTTGTGCCTTATATAACTGAAGCGTCTTAATTCCGGCTTCTAAAAGCCAGCCTTCGATCGTTTGAAACTGCTCTTCGTCTATTCCAAACAGGTTAGCGCTGATCACATGTTCTATCAGGATTTGATTGAATAATTTAGCCTTTGTGAGCATAGCCTCGAGTAAAAACCTACTTATTTCAGGCTCAAACCTATAAGCCTCATAAAGACAACTATCCAACCATCTGTTCAACATGGATGGGTGTTCGTTGTTGATAAAGACTAAATTCTTGACCAAGACTTCCCGATCCCCGAAATCTGTGTAGATATTTTTCACGAGATCTTTCAGGATGTGAAAAAACAAATTCTCGGATTTGACTTTGGGAAGTATCGCCAGGACATGCTGAACATCCTCTTCAGATACCTTGAACATGTAAAAATCTTCTAGATAATCTCCTGAAACCATCAAGGCTTCGTGTTTGCTTAATTGATCAAAACGTTTGTGCCGATACTGATTTATCACAAGCGTATCCCTTAAAGCCATTTTTAGGATGGATTCGTTGGAAGAGCTCATATAAGCTTCCACACGCTGCAGCTGCTCTACAGTTAGATTGATGAGCCTATAGTTTTTAAGTACTCGATTCGCATACAGGGTATCTATCAACTTCTGGCGCAAATCGCCCGAAGCATTATCAAGCAAGTCGAAGGCTCCCAGTTGAACGATCCGCCTCATGATAGTAAAAAGCAACCGCTGGTGAGCTTCCGTATCCCATTTTATCTGCACTTTACCAGTGGAAATCTCGTCAAAAAAAACAAGGATCTGCTCATAAGATAGCCTAATCCACTCAGCCCTATACAGCATGGAGTCAAACATATCCGGAGGAGCAATCTTCTCAAAGTTGAAAATGTCTATAATAGAATGAGTTTTTAGAATTTGTTTTCCCAGCATCAAAGCGATGCCTTGCATCAACGGGTGGTGTTGATGAGATTTATAAAATTCCATGAGCGAATCGGGTAAACACTGAACTGACAAGTAGGGATGACTTACAATTTGATCCAAGGATTCCATCATCACCGTTTTATCTTGTTCCTCTAGCATGTCGAACAACTTCAGCACCCTCGCCGCTTCTCCCAAAAGTAGGCTATGCAGCAGCAGAGATACGAATAGAGGCCTCCGACTTAAATGCACTAACAGGTCAGGTTCCTGCTCTACAGCATCCAGCCAGGTTAAAACCTTTTCCTTCTTCAAAGGCTTGTAGTTAAAGATACTCTGTCTAAAGGAAGCCTGGTCCTCTTTCTTCAATAGACTTTGCAGCTGTTCTATAGTCCTATAAAAACCAGAGCGCACCATCTGCATTTCTTGTTCAAGCTCTTGCTCAATTCGAGAGCGTTCCTTTTGCAAATCAGCTTTGAACAGGTTGAGGGTACTCTCAATGCAGGGATTCTTTAAGGCGCGCAACTGCGGTTCAAACAGTTCGAATTGCCCGGAGTTTTGTTTTAAATAATCCCTCAATTCTGTATCTAGGACTTTAAGCTTCTGGTAGGGTGAATAGAAAGACCCAACCTCAGGCTGGCTATCAAAGATCTGCAAAGCTTGGAAATAATCTTGAACGTTTTGGTTTATTTGGCTTTGTTGGACAATATCCAAGAAGCGCTGCCTTTGTGCAATTTTTTCCTTTCTCACCTCTTGCTGTCTGCTGGCAATCGCCTTCATCCCCGGGTTAATTTCCTGTTGTTGTAGTAAAAATTCCCCAAAAACCAGCTTGAAGGTTTTCCATTCTTTTAGGCTCTCTTCAGGAGAGAGCTTAGAATCCTGAAGACATTCTTTTTTCAAAGCTCCCAAAAGGCTTCTGAAGTGGCAGGTATTTTTTTCCTGAGGTTTCATAATATAGTGGTTTTGAACCACTTTGCCTGCTAAATGCCGATCAAGCAGCTTCTCCACATCAGTTGAGGTATTTTTAAATTTTAAGGCATAGAGTTTATTCCAAAACGCAGCATCCTGCAACGGACTAGGGTCGGGATAATTAATAACTTTATACTTAGAATAACTGGAATCAAAATAACACACTTGCCACCCTGTTTCCTTTTTTTCCACACGCAAGCGCGTTTCATGCAATAGACTGCCCACCAGGAATAGGCGCTTCTCTCCCACCTTCATTTGATGCAGCTGTTTAAATGTCTCTTGAGTAATCGCATTGATTTCTTGCGGGTCCAGCTGGATATCCTCCCCCACATAGCTACCCGTAAGAATCAAATAGACTAATCTCAAATCGCGCGAGCGGATCAAGTCGATCAGATAGCCTTGGTCTGCCGAATTTTGCAGCATCGAAATGTAACTTTCAATTTTTTGCCGAAAAGGAGCGGTCATGGCTGAGGAGACTGATGACGAGAGAAATTCTTGCAGCAAGAGCGCAAACTGTTCCGCCGTCAAAGACCCTGCAAACCATTGATGCTTGCGCAGCGCTTCTATCTCCCTGGACTCATGCATAATCAAGACTTGATGCCTGTCTAAAAAATATCCAAAAGCTATTTTATTCAACTTCATCGCCTTGTCTATAAAATAAAGATCAGATTTATTTTTTATTTTTTCAGCTATAGTCTTATGGCTGAAAATAAAACTAGAAACTGACTCTATGAAATTCATAAATCACCATGAAGTTATTTCACATCGCGAAGAACTGATGAGATTCGATGTGAAAGTTGAATAGGGGCTATTACCCCGTAATAAAACGCTTTGATGTTATTGCTTAGCATCCTCTGCAAGCATCGGCTTGCCGGCAATCTGGATACGGCATTTTTTTAGCCACTCCTCAGGCAGACGACACAGCAGCACATCATACAACTGAAGCGTCTTAATCCCGGCCTGTAAAAGCCAGCCTTCGATCATTTGGAACTGCTCTTCGTCTATAACCGTCAGGTTAGCGTTGATCACATGTTCAACCTGGATTTGATCGAATAAGTGAGCCTTTGTAAGCATAGCTTCGAGTAAAAACCACCTAAATTTAGGCTCTAAAACATAAGCTCCAGAAGCATAACTATCCAACCATCTTTTCAACATCTCAGGATGTATAGTGTTTATTAAGACTAAACTATTAACCAAGAGTTCCCGATCTCTTAAATTCACGTAGATATTTTCCACGAGATCTTTCAGGATGTGGAAAAATAAATCCTTCGATTTGACTTTGGGCATGATCGCGAGGATATGCTGAACATCCTCTTCAGATACCTTGGACAAATAAAAATTGGCGAGCCCAGATCCTGAAGCCGTCAGAGCTTCGTGTTTGCATAACTGGTCAAAACGTTTGTGCCGATACTGATTTATCGCTAGCGTATCCCTTAAAGCCTTCTTTAGGATGGTTTCGTTATCGTTAGAAGAGCTCATAAAAGCTTCCACACGCTGCAACTCCTCAACAGTTAGATTGACGAGCCTAAAGTCTTTAAGTACTTGATTCACATAAAGGGAATCTGTCAACTTCTGGCGTAAATCAACCGAAGCGAAATCGAGCAAGTCGAAGGCTCCCAATTGAATAATCCGCTTCATGATAGTAAACAGTAGCCGCCGGTGTGCTTCCGTATCCCATTTTATCTGCACTTTACCTTCAGAAATCTCGTCAAAAAAAACAAGGATCTGCTGATAGGAGGGTCTAATCCACTCGGCCCTAAAAAGCATAGAGTCGAAGATCTCGGGAGGAGCCGTCTTCTCAAAGTTGAAAATGTCTGTAATAGAATGTGCTTTTAGAATTTGTTTACCCAGCATCAAAGCGACGCCTTTCATCAATGGGTGATTTTGATGAGATTTATAAAATTCCATGAGCGAATCCGGTAAACACTGGACTGACAAGTAGGAATGACTTAAAAATTCATCCAAGGATTCCATCATCACCGTTTTATCTTGTTCCTCTAGCATGTCGAACAACTTCAGCACCCTCGCCGCTTCTCCCAAATAGAGGCTATGCAGCAGCATAGATACGAATACAGGCCTCTGGCTTAAATGCACTAACAGCTGAGGTTCCTGCTCTACAGCATCCAGCCAGATTAAAACCTTTTCTTTACTCAAGGGCTTGTAGTTAGAAATACTCTGTTTAAAGGCATCCCGATCCTCTTTCTTTAGCAGGCTTTGCAGCTGTTCTATAGTCTTATGAAAACCAGAGTGCGCCGTCTGCATTTCCTGTTCAAGTTCTTGCTCAATTCGAGAACGTTCTTTTTGCAAAGAGGCTTTGAATAGGTTGAGGGTACTCTCGATGCAGGGATTCTTTAAGGCGCGCAACTGTGGCTCTAACAGTTCGAATTGCCCCGCATTTTGTTTTAAATAATCCCGCAATTCTCGATCTAGGACTTTAAGCTTCTCGTATGGGGTTTTTGCAGTAACAACCTCAGGCGGCCTACTTAAGATATGCAAAGCGTGGAAATAATCTTGAACGTTTTGGTTTACTTGGTTTTGTTCAACCATCTCCAAGAAGCGCTGCCTTTGCGCAATTTTTTCGTTTCTCAGCTCTTGCTTTCTGCTGGCAGACGCCTTCACTCCTGGGCTGATTTCCTGTTGGCGCAGTAAAAATTCCCCAAAAACGAGTTTAAAAGTTTTCCACTCTTTTAGGCACTCTTCCGGTGACAGGGTAGAATCCTGAAGACATTCTTTTTTTAAAACTCCTAAAAGGCTTTTGAAGTGGCAGGTGTTTTTTTCCTGCGGACTCATGATATAGTGGTTTTGAACCACTTTGCCTGCTAAATGCCGATCTAGCAGCTTCTCCACATCTTTTGAGGT
>CAYMKI010000014.1:0-23909 GCA_964390695.1 uncultured bacterium | reverse complement strand
GTCTTTAAATTTAAAAGTATAGAGTTTATTCCAAAACGCAACCTCCTGCAACGGACTAGGGTCGACACTGTCAAAAACTTTATAATGAGAGGAATTGGAATCAAAATAACACACTTGCCACCCTGTTTCCGTTTTTTCCACACGCAAGCGCGTTTCATGCAATAGGCTGCCCGCCAGGAATAGACGCTTCTCCCCCACCTTCATTTGATGCAGCTGTTTAAGTGTTTCTTGAGTAATCGCATTGATTTCTTGCGGGTCGAGCTGGATATCACCCCCTACATGGCTACCCGTAAGAATCAAATAAATCAATTTCAAATCGCGCGAGCGGATCAAGTCGATCAGATAGCCTTGGTCTGCCGAATTTTGCAGCATTAAGACGTAGTTTTCAATTTTTTGTCGAAAAGGAGCGGTCATGGCTGAAGAGGCCGATGACGAGAGAAATTCTTGCAGCAAGAGCGCAAACTGTTCCGCTGTCAAAGACCCTGCAAACCATTGATGCTTGCGCAGCGCTTCTATCTCCCTGAATTCATGAACATTCAAGACTTGGTATCTGTCTAAAAAATATCCAAAAGCTATTTTATTTAATTTCATAGCCTTGTCTATAAAATAAAGGTCGGATTTATTCTTTATTTTTTTGACTATAGTTTCATTATTAAAAATAAAACCAGACACAAATTCCATGAAATTCATAAAAACACCAGCGTTAATAGTTATTAAAATATTAAATTATAATAACATTAATTTATAAAGATTGTATAAAGAAATTTACCGCTGCTGATGCTGCTTCATGGCTTTTTGCATATGCCGTTTGTCATCTCTTTCTTTGATGACAGCGCGTTTATCGGCGGTTTTCTTTCCTTTACCGAGGGCGAGCTTGACCTTGACGCGCCCTTCTTTCAAATAAAAAGCAAGAGGGATGAGCGTTAGGCCTTTTTCTTGAAGGGCTACTTTTAACTTGCGAATTTCATACGTATGCATGAGAAGCTTGCGTTCGCGCCGTTCTTCGTGGTTATGGATATTTCCAAATTTATAAGGGGCGATGCTGCTGCCGACCAGCCACAGCTCTCCATGGGAAATCTTCACCCAGCTGTCTTGCAAGCTGCCGCCATGGTTGCGCAAAGACTTAATCTCGGTGCCCTGTAAAGCGATACCGGCTTCGTAAGTGTCGATAACTTCAAAGTTAAAAAGTGCTTTCTTGTTGGATACTAATTCTGATGTTGGACGATTCATGTCACCATCTTACTATAAAAGCGAGATAAATTTCCACGAAAAGATCTTGACTTCATACCGAAATCTGTCCTATTTTTATACTTCCATCTTCTCAAACCTAAGAAGGTCTTTTATGAAGTTTATCATTTCTACGCAGGAATTAAACAATCTCATCTCCAAATGTTTAAATGTGGTATCGCAAAAAATGACGATTCCCATTTTATCGAACATCCTAATTGAAGCTGTCAACGATGAACTGACCCTTACTGCCACGGATTTAACCGTGGGCATCCGCTGCTACACCGAAGCAAAAATCCTCGAAGAAGGCTCCACCACCTTGCCGGCCAAACGCCTAGCTCAGCTCCTGAGGGAACTGACATCGAACCATCTTGAAATCCATACGCATGCCAATCAGGTCACCGAGATCCACTCCAATGCTTCCAAATTCAAACTGAACGGTATGGACAAATCGGAGTTCCCCTCCCTTCCAGCCATACACGATGCAGTCAAATTCACGCTACCCCAGACCGATTTGAAGAGCGCTCTGTTCCGCACCTCTTTTGCTGTCTCCAAAGAGGACAACCGCTATGTATTGACTGGTGTCTACCTGCATATCGAGAAAGGGTCTGCCACTTTTGCCGGTACAGATGGCAAACGCTTAGCCAGGGCTGAAATCAAAATCGACATCGATCCGGAGTTCAAATCCAGCTACATCATCCCCTTAAAGGCCGTAGAGGAAATTGAGAAAAACCTCGGCGAAGAGGGTCTTGCCACGGTGTATCTCATGAACGACAAAATCGCTGTGGAAGCCTCGAACACAACCATCATCACCAAGCTCCTGAATGGCGACTATCCGGACATCAACCGCATCATTCCCGAACACTGTGAGGCGGCGGTGACCTTGCATCGCGAAGAGCTGATGAGATTACTGAGACAGCTGTCTCTATTCACGGTAGACACCAACCACTCCGTCAAATTCACTTTTCAGGAAGGCGAGCTTAAACTCACCGCCAATACCATGGAAATCGGCGAGGGCAAGGTCAGCATGCCTGCCAATTATCATGGCCAAAAGCTGGAGATCGCCTTTAACCCGAACTTCTTTTTAGATATACTTCGCCGCAGCAAAGAAGAGGTGGTGACATTAGGTGTTACCGATGCTTATAATCCGGGTATTATCACGGACAATGACGCACCTCCGTCCTTAAAGTCGTCTCCGCTGTTCGTCTTGATGCCGATGCGGCTAACAGAGGAAGAGTAGGCTCATTCAGCCTTACGGTGCGCATGCGTGTACAATCGCTCTACTTAAAAAATTACCGCAACCATCGCGAGGCTTTCTTCGAATTTGACGCGGCTATCAATGCCTTATGCGGGCCCAATGCCTGTGGCAAGACCAATGTCTTGGAATCGCTGTATTTCGGCATTGCGGGACGTTCTATCCGCCACGCCGCGCCTGTCGAATGCATACGCAACGAGTCTGAATATTTTTTCATACACCTCCAGTTTGAAAAGCAGGGCATTGAGCAATCCTTAAAGATCTCCTGCAGCCCAACCGAAAAGAAAATTTTCTACAACCAAACCCCGCTGAACACTTTCGCCGCGCTGATAGGCCTCTTGCAAGGCACCGCCTTGACCCCCGATGATGTCGCCTTAATCAAAGGACCGCCTGCCCTCCGGCGCCAATTTTTAGACCTGCTCATCGCCCAAAACGACCCTCTCTACATGCACTATTCCACACGATTTCACCGGGCCATGCAGCAACGCAACTGCATTCTCAGAAAAAGAGACAGCAAAGGGGCCTTATGCTGGGAAGAGGAAATGGCAAATGCTGCGGCCTATATCTGGAGGCAACGTGATCGGGTTATACACGCTTTGCAAAGCACCTGCCAGCGCCTGCATGAGACCTTGACCGATCACCCTTCCACTCTATCGTTTGGATTCAAGTCTTTTGCCACCCCAATTGAAGAAAACCTTAAAGACAAAGTGATGGCCGCCTACGAAAGGCATAGAAAACGCGAAATGGAGCTAGGCTTTACGCTGGTCGGTCCCCATAAAGACGACCTTACTATCAAGCTAGATGCACAAGAAGCGCGTTTTTTTGCCAGTGAAGGGCAGCAGCGCACTGTAGCTACGGCATTAAGACTGGGCGAATGGGAACTCATCAAGGCAGCCTCCGACGAGACACCTATCATGATCTTGGACGACCTGGGCTTGGGGCTAGACCCCCAGCGCAAGCGGAGGCTTTTGGAGCATTTGACGCAAATGGGGCAGGTTTTTGTCTCCTCGACTATAGACCTGCCTATCTCCTGCCGCATACACAATCTTGGCTAGTGATTTTTACGGCTCGCATGATGATGGGCTAGCATGGAGATGATTTCTTCTAATTTCCACACGGCATAGTCGGCACCTGGCATCGCTTTGTACTTTACATGCAGTTGCCTAGCAATTTGTAAAGCAGAGTGTCCTTTTATGTTAGGGAAATCGATAGCCTGGTTTTCAAGCAAATACCGCACAGCATCTACCTTCATACACACGGTATTAAAATGCAAAGCCGTATAAGACACCTCGCTATCGCTAATCGCATTAACAGGCGTGCCTTTTTCCAACAGCATTTCGAGCATGGTCGGTGAAGAAGCGACATGAAAGGGCAAGCTCAAACGATAGGGCTGTTCAAAATGCCCCGATTGCGTAAAACTGCGCTTCATCACATCAGCGCCACGATCGATCAGCATTTTAGCGACAGATACTCTATCGAAAAAAGCAGCGACAAACAAGGGCGTTTCTTCCGCTTTATTATACTTATTCACCGAAGCCCCCAATTTTACCAGCGCTTCGGCCGTTAAGCCGCAATCCTTGGAGATGGCGGTATGCAAAGGGTGTTTTTGGCTTTCAGGAATAGGTTGATCTACCTTGAATCCCCCGTGCACCATGTGCAGTAGTGAATTAAAAAACACCCCTTGAATCTTAGCGTTGACATCGTTAGACTGTCGCGAGGTGTTGATCCTCTTTTCGACTGTGAGCATATAGGCAAACGGATCTTCAAAGTTTGTATTTGGAGGTGTGTATTTTTGAATGGCACTGTAGGGACGCCGCGATTGACTTCTGCTTGTATTGATGCCTCTTGCGATCATTCTATAAGGTTGTCCTAAGGCTTGCATTGTAACTCCTTCTGCATGATTAGTTTAGGAAGGATATAACAGATAGCAGAAATTTTCGCAATCCGAAAGAAACCGAAGAAAATTGAAAAAAAATGGATGAAATTGGAAGAAATTGGAAGAAATAAAACCACTGATTAGCGAGAGTAGTGTGAAAAGATTTGAATCACGGAGAGCAGTGAGAACGATGACAGAACAGTGACAAGAAGCAAAAACTTCGCATCAGCGCGTCTGCGAATCTGTGTTTGAAATATAAAACAAAGATCCAAGTTATTTCACGATAGAGGCAGCTGAAAGCAGCTGTCTCGTTCTGTGAGGCACTCATTTGCTGTAGACCCTTTGTTATATCCCTCTCTGTGTTCTCTGTGGGCTCTGTGGTTTTTATTTATTATTTTATGAGGGGTGGTGAATAGTCACCAGAGATCTTTTTGCTATAAAGTTCCCTTGTGATATTTTTTTTAATAAGAAGGGCAGGGGTAAGGGTATGACCCCATTCACCATTCCTGTGCTCACACTTGTCTCACCGCTCTCACTGCCCTCTGTGGTTCAATTTGTTTCCTTTGTGATCAGGATAAAGTATTTATATGCTCGGGTATGGCCAAGGGCGCGGGCAAGGAGATTAATTATGCAAGAGGTTCAGATGAATGGGTATGCCCCATGCCCCAGGCTAGGAAAGCAGCATGTAGCCAAATGAGGTCAGCATAATGCATTTTTTCCCCGCATGCATGCCGGAAGCTATAATTCCAGCTTCAAAAAGCTTCTCGTAAATTATATCCTCAAAGACCTCTAGCTCATCGGCGGTATACACAGGAAATTCATACTTCCATCTTTTCCCCTTGTGCTTTAAGACCACCTGCTCTTTCGTTCCATTGGAAGAGATAAATCCCTTCATAAAATCTTGAAGATAAACCCACTCATTTTTTCTAAGTCGGCTCAAACTCTTATCTACGGTAGACAAATGATAACAGAACTTCTCCGCCTTATCTACCTCCGATTTATTCAGCCATAATTTAGCCTTAGGAGCAACGATCCACTGAGAATTTTCAATCATAGCTAAGCCCATTTCCACGGCTGCATCCAATAATCTTTGTGCATAAATGGTGTCTGTCGGCTGTTTCAAGCGCGCTGCTATTTCTTCAGCATCTATTTTCCCCGTCCCCTTGTGATCGGCCAAGGCCAGCGGTTGTTTGTAGGCAGATTTTAACAAGGCTGAGAGATCTTCGATGAAACCAAAATCCTTAACATGACGGCGCTGGACACCTTTGGGATCCTGCACTGACTTGGGCACAGCATCACGTTTAGCACGCAGATACTCATGCCATTCATAAAAAGGCGCTATCACCTCTTCCCAGCGATCTTCGACCTTTCGATAGCCTAGACAACAAACAAAGTGGTACTCCAGCAACAAAATGTACTCTTCAAATTGATCATGGCTCAATTGATAACGCTGCATGATTTCTTTAGCTGTTATCGTATAGTCAGGGGCCGCGAAAACATCTTTATAAATAGAATCCAAGGTGGGATTGTCCAGCTGCAGCTCTTCCAAATACCTTTCGTAGGTCTTCGGAGTGGCCAAAAACTTTTCTACGATGGCTTGAAAAATATGGTCGGTTGTTCTAGGTATCACATACCAAGATGGCAATATGGAGATCGGCACTTGGTCCAGCAAGTAGCGAATATATTCGATTCCGGGAATAAAATCTTCCTGGAATTTGTCTAGATACCCCTCATAATATTTACGCATGTCCTTATCTACAAGGACCACATCGTTTTGCACTTTGATCAGACGCACGGCAGCTAGTTTATTTAAAATCGTTTGCAGCTGAGCTTTGGGAATATCGAGCGCATCTTGAAGTTGTTGAAGAGGAAAGCGCAGAGAACTATCGATGATTTCATTAATAACCTCAATATCGCACTCCGTGACTTGCGAGAGGAATAGGCGATTTTGAACATCTCTTTGATAGTTGAACTCTGACAGATCAACCTTATTCTTTCTAGAAGGAACAGATGACATTGTAAACCACCCTTATATTTAAGACTTACCTGTTTTTGCTTAAGGCAAGTTAAAAAAACTTATTTTCTTAATCTTTTCTTAATATTTTTTTCATGAAAAATTATTATCTGTTAAAACTGCATTAACTTCAATAACAATAATTTTTATATATAAATAAAAAATTAAGTTAAAAAATGGTTGATAATTAATTGTAAATTATTAAATATTAAGAGTAGGAGGTGCTATAATGAAAGCAGAGGTTTTAAGCGAAGACGACCTAAAAATATTGAAAAAGGTCGCAGATCAATATGTCGAAGAGATGCATGCTCACCCCATTCCATCCCATGATCCCTTTGAAATGTATGCAGATGCGCTCAAAATTAAGTTTTT
Organism: uncultured bacterium; assembly: GCA_964390695.1. Classification (GTDB taxonomy): domain Bacteria; phylum Chlamydiota; class Chlamydiia; order Chlamydiales; family Parachlamydiaceae; genus CAWACC01. The sequence goes on along the minus strand of CAYMKI010000014.1, from coordinate 17,165 downwards.
TGGCCATCCTGCTGCCTTCTCAAACCGTTTTATTCAGGGATACCAATCCTTAATGCAAGAAATCGAAAAAAATTTGCAGGCAGGCAAGCCGAAAAGCCGTTAATTCTCGCGTGTAAACAACCAGAACTGCACATTAGGAATTTGCTTTTGGACTTCGGCAAACCAGGCTTTTGCCTCATCTTCAGTGGCAAACATCATCGCCGCCGTAGCCAATCCATCCGCTAAGGCACAGGTGGAAGCTAATACGCTAGCACTGGCAATACTTTGAGGGGTTATTTCTAGGGGATGATGAGTGACCGGATCTATGATGTGAAAATAAGAAATCTTCCGATCTCCGGCTCTTACGGTCCAATTCTGCACATAATCGCCGCTGGTGGCAATAGCTTGATTTTCCAGAGAAACCACAGCTATAGCATGCGAAGGATCTATATCGTTTAAACGGGTAATGTACACCTTCCAAGGGCGATTATCCGGATGATGGCCTATCGCTCTGATCTCGCCGCCCCATTCGACAAACACATTTTGATAGCCGGCTTTTGCCAACCTATCAACTAGCATATCGATGGCGTATCCTTTAGCCACACCGCCTAGGTCGAGCTCGGTGTCTGCATCCTCTTTCCAAAACATACCCTGTTCCACATGGATTTTGTGCCACCCCACAGATTTGGCTGCTGCTTGTATTTCTTCTTCGGAAGGCTTTTTCCCTTGTGACAATTGCGACTTCCATAAAACCTTCAACGGGCCAATGGTGGGATCAAATCTACCTTGGGTCAACCGCTCGATAGTATCTGTTATAGTCAATGCTTCTAGCATCGGCTGTGATAGTTTGACTTTTGTGTGAGCGCCTAAGCGGTTCAAAGCCGACAATTCGGATTTTGGATTCCAGTCTGTACTAAAGGTGTCGTTGACTTCTTGAAACGTGGCGTCGATCAAAGCCTGAATGTCCTGAGATTGCTCGGAGGAAAGCTTGGCTCCCACGATGATATTATAATCCATAGTCAAGGCCCTGCCCGAAAAAGCCGTCGTATCAGAAGAGGGTTGTTTAGAACAGCCAACACATACAAGCAAACATAGGATTATGCGCAGTGTCATCATGAAGTTATCCTCCCCTTCTTTGAAAGCTTAAAAGCGTGTTGCTGAGCAACATCGCAATGGTCATTGGCCCGACCCCTTTAGGCACGGGCGTGATAAATGAGCATTTGTCTTTGACATTTTCAAAATCCACATCACCGACAATTTTGTATCCCGAAGCCGATTCCGAACTGGGGATCTTGTTGATGCCCACATCGATCACTACAGCTCCTTCTTTGACCATATCCGCATGGATAAACTGAGGTTGACCAGCTGCGGCTATAATCACATCGGCACTACGACACAGTGTTTTCAGATCGCGGGTATGACTATTGGCCACGGTCACCGTGGCATTTCCAAAAGAGCTGTTTTGCATGAGCATGGCCGCCATAGGCTTACCGACGATATTGCTGCGCCCGATCACCAGGGCGTGCTTGCCGGTGAGCTCTATGCCGCATCTTTCCAGCAACGCCTTGATCCCCAGTGGAGTGCACGGACAAAAGCCATCCGTTTCCCCTGTCAATATTTTGCCCATGTTTATCGGATGGAAACCATCCACGTCTTTAGTCGGATGTACTGCCTGGGTAATATTTTGCGGACGGATATGAGTTGGCAGGGGAAACTGGACTAAGATACCGTCGACATTAGGATCTCGGTTCAATTCTCCTATCTCGTGCAAAATTTGAGCTTCAGACACCTGTGCCTCTAGCTTCTTGACTATGGAGGTGATGCCTACCTTCTCGCAAGCTTGGACTTTGCGGGAGACATAAATTTTCGAGGCCGGATGTTCTCCAATTATCAACACTGCCAAACAAGGTTTACGCCCAGTTAAAAGCAGAACCTTTTTCCTGATTTCTTCCTGTATTTCATCGGCTATCGCCTTGCCATCAATAATCATCGCTATTTAACCTATGTATAAGAATCCTTGCCTAAAATGTTCATGATAATAAATATAACAAATAGGTACAAATAAAAACCGTGACTATTCCATGGCCACATAAAACATAAGATGTTGAACCACAGAGCCTACAAAAAACATTGATATATATATTTACCCCTCTGTGTTCTCTGTGGGCTCTGTGGTTCAATCAGTTACACTCTCTGTAACCTGCTGAATAGTTACTACAATTCTAAACAAGATAAAGAGAGGCCTTGAAGAGATATGCAAACAAGGAATCGTCTAATATGCTGCGGTCATGTGACCCAATCGCTGACTGCAATATTCTGCTTTTGTGCCGTGTGGCTTAGCTTAAGTGCGGGCAAAAGCTATGCCCAAGAGTCGGCTCCACCCTGCTACTTTAATTTGGCCACGCAATTTTTTAAATACGAAATAACGGCTCAAGCTTTCAGCATGAACAACATAGACCAAAGCCTATGGAGCTCCTTAGTATCTCAATTAAGCCAGCGCTCGCAGCAGGTACCGCAGTGGATACGCTCAGAAGCGCAAAAGTACCGTCCTAATCCACTTCAAAGACCTTTTCAAAGTGCGGCAGCGGGTCAAATTCTTTATAACAACCTCTACGCCTGTTTCAAGCTGGTAATGTTAGAAAATCACATTACCTTGTATATGAACGAAGTAGCTATAGGCTCCATGTTCCGTTATATTTGGATGCAACAGCTGCAAAGTATTGCGAATTGCCTAGGCAGAGAGGCTATACAACCCTATATCCTCACCCAGTGATCGATAAGGCTGATTCTTTCCGCATCCACAGAATACAGCCACTGCTGATAGCCGTCATCCCGGCACTCGCGGCCAAAAATACAAGGCCGCACTGGGGTGTATGAAGAGTTTGTATGAACCATGTCATCACCAGCGGCAAACACCCCATGATCGAATAGGTTACATTGTAACACACGGCCAACCCCGTATAGCGCACTTTGGTCGGAAAAAGCTCGGCCAACAAAGGCCAAAAGCAGACCGTTAGGCAAGAAATGACTGTTTGATAGAGGATCATAAACACCACCAAAATCCCCTGACCCGGATGATTTATCATCTGGAATAAGCTGTAACTCAAAGTCATAAATCCCAGGCACGTCCCCAAGATAAATACGTGTTTGCCTACACGATCGGACAGCAAACCTATCCAGGGTATAGTGATCGCCGACGCAACCATTCCCCATGTGATGGCATAGTAGACCTCTTCCGGATTATAGGAGAAATACTGCGATAGGTACGTCGGAAAATACAGAGAAAACATCACCAGGCTCGCCCCTGACCATGTGATGCCGATGCCTATCAAGACCCGTTTCCAGTATTCTCGGATCAATACCTTCACCGGCTGAACTAATGCCTTAGATTTTTCTTCTTCAGACTGTTGTAAGCGGGCAAATGCCGGGGTCTCTTCTAAAAACTTCCGGATAAAGAAATTGGCCAAAGCCAAACTGCCGCCCAGCAAAAAAGGAAGACGCCACAATCCCTCTTGGATATCTTGCAAGGAACAGTAATGAGATAGCAAATACAGCACGAAAGACGCCAACATAGCCCCAATGCTGACGCTTGAAATCACATAACCCGTATGTTTTCCTTGCTTTTGCTGGACAGTGTATTCACATACCACCGTAATAGCTCCCGGAAGCTCTGCTCCGAACGACAACCCCTGCAAAATCCTCAAAAACACCAATAAAAACGAAGATATCCCGCCAGCCATTGCATAGGTTGGCAAGAGTCCTATGGCAAAAGTAGAGAAGGCCATCAAAGCCATCACGGCTAAAAATGCATATTTGCGGCCATAAATGTCTCCCAACGCCCCAAAAAACACGCCCCCTAAGGGCCGCACTCCATATCCGACAGCGAAAATTCCAAAAACCTTAAGCAATCCCAATGCCTTATCATCTACAGGAAAGAACAAAGGACTGAGATAGGTGGCCATCATCCCATAAATTATAAAATCATAATATTCCATACCAGCACCAAGGCTAGCCAGCCAGGCCATTTTTTTTGCTTTATCCTGCATACATCTTCATCCTTTCATTGGGTATAGCTTGTTGGAATTCTCATTTTCAGCGTTGAGTTGCATAACTCCGGATATAGTGTACGCCCCGGATTGCAGACCTCTCAACGCATCTACGTATTCATAGGTTTAACAGCCCACTTGTCTTCGTCTTTTAAAGCTACCGACACCTGCCATTTTTCGAACACTTCGGGAAAGCGCTTTTGGATATCTTCCAGATGAGGATTGTTGTCTGTCATATAGCGAATTTGATGAAACTCCCCCTTCATGATAGATTCTAGAAACAACTGCAAATAGGGCATCACCCTAAGATCAGAGACATGCTTTCCGGCATAGGTCAGCAAAGCTTCTTTGCGTCTCCACTTAGCCACAGTATTATCATATAAGGTCGAAAAATTATCAAGCCTCACTTGGAACTTGTCTGCAAATAGCTTTTGGATAGCCGCTTTTAACTGTAAAAGGTCGAGGGCGCCTGACAAATAGACCTCCCCTTTGAAATTTAAAATATCCGTAACATGCCGATACGCTGTGAGCTTATCTTCGCTAGACAAGTTACATACCTGGCGGAGCAAGGTGATTTTTGCCGCTTCATCGAGCGTGCTATTTTTGACTGCTATTAACATCTCCAGAAAGAGCTGCTGATGTGCAGCAATTCGCAACTGCCTATCGGACTTAATAGTTGCCAGTATAGGTGTTAAATCTCCGCTTGGGAACTGAGACAAGATCAGACAGGCTAGCTGAACATGCACCACATCATCTGTGACCTTTTTCATGCTCTCCCACCTTAGAGCTGGCTGCCCCCCATAGCAAGCTTGAACCAATATTGAAGTCATTGCCATGCGGAGATCGCGCGGTAACACCGCCACTTTGGCTACAATGAAAGGCTTACAAAACACCGCCCCTATCAATTTTTTCAATAAAATCCCGGTCTGCGCTTCAGAAGACGCAACCGCCGCTTGCGTCAAGGCAAAGCGTAAATCCGAAGGCTGCTGCGCTAGGCTTTCAAAAAAATCTTGATTAGAATTAAATATATCTTGAAGGTCTACTCGACTGCTAAACCACGAAGCCAGACAGATCCACCACTCTAAGAATTCGGATTTATCGCGCTGACTAGCGGCACGCACAAGAACACTTTCCAGCCATTGCAGATGTTCAGGACGTATTCTAAAACAATCCGCAGTAATTTTAACACATTCTTTTAGAGCATCTTGAAAAGCCTGCGCTTTTATTTTTTCATAAGGCAAATCAAAAAGCTCCAGGTGTATTTCATGCGTATCTTTGCCATTTCCATTGTATTGAGCCTTAAATACCTTGAATGACTCTTTAAAGGCCTCATAGGAGGAGGATGGGCTCTGCTTGACAAGATGGACGAATATATAATTTGACAAATCTTCGTCACGTCTCTTTCCTGCGGGCGTAATTTTTTCCAGATGATAAGCAGGCAGGTGTTTTAATACGCAGCTTGCGTTTTGCTGCACCGCTAACTTGGCGATCGTAAACAGGGCCTGTTGACCCGATTCAGTATCAGCTTTGAATCCATAGTTTTCAATATATTCGGATGTTCCCTCGCCATTTTGCTGGGCAGCCACCGCAGCGATCTCGGTGAGCGCTTGCAATCCTTCAGGTGTTGAGGCATTGAAGCCGTAATTCTTAATATATTGAGAGGTTCCCTTGCCATTTTGCAAAGCCGCCAGCTTAGCAATCTCTAACAGTGCCTGTAGACCTGGCTGCGTCCCAACGTCTATTCCATAGTTTTTAATATATAAGGAGGTTCCTCTGCCAGCTTGCCTGGCTGCCAACTTAGCAATTTCGATCAGCGCCTGCAATCCTTGCTGACTAGAAGGGGTGATTCTATAGTTCTGAATGTATAAGGAAACGCCCACTCCACTCTGCTGTGCTGCCTGTTTAGCTATTTGAATCAACGCCTTTTGTCCCCCTTCAGTCGAAGGATCAAATCCATAGTTCTCGATATGCAGGGATGTTTCCGCTCCATTCTGTTTAGCCGCTAGCTGGGCTATCTCCAGCATCGCCAGCTCACCCTCTGGCGTCGACATATCGATTTTAAAATTCTTGATACAACTTGAAAGCAGACCGCCATTCTGCAGGGCTATCAGCTTGGCTAGCTCTATTAAGCCTCTTTGTCCCTCTGGAGTAGAGGCCTCTATACCATAGGACTGTATATGTTCCAACACAGTTTCCGGGTGTTTCTGAGCTGCCAGTTTGGCAATTTCTATCAAGGCTGCCTGTCCCTCCGGTAATGAGGCATTGATACCATAAGTATTTATGTTTTTGGAAGCTTCTCTGCCATTTTTTTGCACGGCCAGCTTGGCAATCTCAAGGAGCGCTTTTTGCCCTTGCCGGCTATGGGGATCGATCCCATAATTTTGCAAAAGGCTCATCGCTATTTGTGGTTGAATAGTCCTTTTTTTAAAACGTGCGAGAATCAATTCAATGGCAAAACGCTTGTCTTCATGAGTTTTTAAAAAAATCTCAAATTCTTCGAAACCTTTATTCATCATTAACAACGCAAAAGCTTGATGTAAATGGCCGACTGCTTCTTCAAATTGCGCTTGTTGCTGGATGAGGCGGTATAAACGCTCTACCCTACGCGTAATTTGAGCGGATGTTAAACAAGTCAACCGATTCAACTGATGGCCTATTCTCTCTAAAGATTTGATTCCTGTATCAGCTTCCTTGATATCCTCAAATGCTTTGACTGTCCAAGCGTGTTCTTCCTCATCGGCCTTTAACTTTAAGTCAGCATTAGAAAAAAAAATATAATTATTATTTTTTTTATCTGTATTCAATAGCGAATCATTTACCTGCATTTACGCACCTTTACATCTTAACAGAGAATTAACTAGAATTTAATTTCAAAACAATCCCACTATTTTATCATACCCAATACTTTAACTCATAATAATTATTAAAGTTAAAATAATCGCGTAAATTTGATGTTAATTTTAAAATAAAATATAATAAATTTATAATATATAATTAATAAAAACATGTTTTTAATATATGAATAATTACAACGATTATTACAACAGCGATTATATCAAACATTTAATTAACTATCTTAATTCGACCCACCTCAAAGAAAGCCCCCCCTCGCCTCTTCCCTCGCATATCATGCAGTTCGAAGAAAATATAGCCCTACGCATCCAACAATCCAAAAACGCCCCTTCCCAATTATATAGTGTAGAAAAAGCACGCCAGCTGGTGGTCGATTATATCAATAAACCGGACTGTACGCAAAAACTTAAAAGTCAACACCATAAAATCGTGGAAATCTATCAGCGCCTCACTCAGTTAAATCGAGGCACAGGCTCCTGGGCCGATGGCATAGATCAAGAATTACTGCATGCACATGAATCTCCTGCCAGCCCATCCCTCTCAACATCCATACCCCCGCCCGACCTAGAAGATTTAATAACCGGCAACGTAATCCTGCCCGATAGTCCCGAAGAAACCCTGCTTAAATCCGAGGAAATGCCCAGCCCACTTTCGACTCGAATTCCAGACAAGCCCCTAGAGAGCTATCACTTCTCTCTGTGCAAGGGTTTAAAAGCACCTACCGAGAAAATGTTATTCCATATTCATGCTGACGAATTTGGCACATCTTCACAGCTAGAAGGCTCAAAAGCGCCGCTGGCTGTGGATTATCTCAAATCTTATCTAGAGAAGACCTATCAAAGTAAAAGCGCCTCCTCTTTACTAGACACCGAAGCTTTAATCCGTGAATTGTCCAATTTTATCGACATTCCCCCCAACGCTTCGTCTGCAACATCAAACAAACTTTTAAGTCAGTTTATTCAAAGTTCAATGGGAAAAATCGGTCAAGCCCTGGATACAAGAACTCCCTTATTATTACTCGGAGGGTGGGTGGGAGTACCCTTTGGCCATGCGATCTACTATGAAATCCTCCCGACATCAGATAAAAGTGCCACATTTCGCATCTACAACACCGGAGCCGGCATCAACCAATATCATGCATCCAAACCTGAAGGGCAGAAACTGAAATATCAAGCATATGTGGAATGGCAAGGAGTGAGCCGCGAAAAGCTGCTCTCGCCTTATTTTTTGGAAGCCCTTTTCGAACTTCAAACCCATGCCCGTTACAATCTTAAGCCTACAGAATATGGAACCTCAGATATTTATGAGAGTTTGAAACTGCTTCTACAGCCCCACACTATCAGAGAGCCTAGCACCGCCATCGACACTTCCCACTTTAGATCCGCGCAGCGCAGCGGTATTTGCTCGTGGAAATCTTTAATGGCTTTTGTGCGCACCAAGATGGACACTCGCGACTATAAGAGGTTCAAATGCGATATCAAGTTGCAGTCATTGCACGACTTTGTCGCCAACCACTCACCCTATATACCCGTTGAAGACTGGAGGCTAGTAGAAAAAAGCCACAAAAACTTATGCCGCAGTATTGTCAAATTGTATCAAGAAGGACTAATCGGCGATATCTATATCCAAAGTGCTAAAGAAATTCTAGACCCGATAGCTGCGTGGATTGTTCAAAATGCCGACTGCCGATTCAAAAAAATACACAAAACCACTGAATTCAATTACACCCGACCCACCCCCACTCTTTTGGAAAATAAAGAGACTACGTTCATTCCCCTCTATACCCAAGCTACAGCGCCCAAAACCGATACGGCAAATCTACAACCATGGCAAAATACCATAAGCGAATTTAACTACGCCATCACGCAACCACAAGAGCTAGAAGGCTACCTGGCATATATCCATAACGTGGCTAAAAAAGCTTGGCTGGCAGGCGATGACCTAGCTTTGCATAGAGGGCTGAGCGATGTGATTACCCAATTGCCCATCACCCCTGATTTTTGGCAGCAAGCTGTAGGCGCTGAGCGCAAGAAGGCAGAATTGCTGATTATGCATCTGGGCAGTATCGCTGATTTTTTTCTAAAAAGCTGCTTTACCGCTACAGATCCACATGTATTTTCTTTCCATAAAATCTATGCCATAGAGAAAATCCTCTTCCTACAACAAACCCTTTGCAATCATTGGCTAGGAGATTCCTCCAAAACAATCAAATTATGTAATTTAAAGAATCTGCTGTCGGACATAACCTCTACGGAGAATCTCTTCCTATCATTTCCTCAAGCTAAAATCCACGAAGACATTCTGACCATCACCTCTTTCTTGCGGCTTGAGAAATTATTGAATCCAATCCATGAGGGAGAACCTCAAGACCATAATCCAGCCTTAAAAATAAGTTTTAAAAAAAACAATGCCACAGCACTCGGACCCATGAGCTTGGAAAAATTCATCCGTGACGAATATCCTGAGGTTGTAGAGCAGATATACCAGCAAATACCACATTTCAAGAATTTGCCTGTACACTCACAAGACGCCTACATCTTCACCAGCTCCTTGCTACCCGATTGGATAAAGGCTATGCGCGGAGCTGAAATCGCTGGCATGTACATCCAAAAATGCTGTCTGGGAACTTTGCATGCAATAGACCGCTCCGCAGATTTGCAACAGCAGTTCACGTTAACAGATTTCCCCGAGCATGTCGAGGTGGTCGCAAATCTTCAAGGCCTCTCTCAAGAAATATTGCAGCAAGAAAAAGTGAAAAAGATATTAAAAAAAGGATTCAAGCAGCGCTACACGTCTCAATATCCCGACATACAGTCCAAATCGTTGGATCAGCTGCTCACATGGCTAACTACGAGCCTTTATCCACTCCATGAGAAAGGCATTGTTAGCACACGACCGCAAGATTTTAAACTTACCATCAGCCAAGAAGATTACCGGGAGCTCATGCCCCTGCTTATACCCTCAGGCAATAAGATGCATGCCGCCTTAGAATACTTCACTAAATATCCCTCAAAATTAAAAGAGCGCGACTATCAAACTTTGCTGCAAGTCATCCTTTTTAACACCGCCTTGATAGAGAATTTAAAACTCCCGGATTTTCCCAAGCTGCTCTTAAAGTTTTTGGAGAACAACTATCAATTGTTCAAAGATCAAAATGAAATCCACACCGTTGTATTTATTCTGAAGCTTGCCAATCAATTACACGACTTTTGCCCGGAAAATCCATTCTATGCGCATGCTTACGACTATCTAAAATCGCTGCTGCAATTAGAAGGTTTAGAGCAGGATGAAAAACTCACCCTCCATGCCGAGCTATTAGCACAGTTGAGCCGTCGCACAGAATTAAATACCGAAGATATCGTGCACTTAGTGGCAAGCTCTATCTATATAGAAGAAAATCTACCCTTAGGCTCTGTCAGCATAGATGCCTATACCCGCAAAGAAGGGCGTGAAGCTCTGATGTTACATGCCAAAAAAATCCAAGACTGCCTGATGCAGGGAGCTCCCAACCAGGCTGTATTGAACCAAATATTCCGCATGCTCCATCCCGAAGCTTCTAAAAAAGACCTCCTATGGAAGGTCCAGTCCGTTCCACAGACATTCCCTTGTTTTAGTTCTGTCCAAGGCGACTATACGCTTTACCCTCTGAAATCTTTGTTAACCATGCCGCATGCTATCATCAGCACCCCTTCCGCAATAGGCAGTCATCCGCTCTTCAACGAACTGTTTCCGGAGGTAAAGCAGGGCCATTTAATTGCCGGCAACCTCTTTGCTTTTAAAGATTCAAGCGGGCGAGACACGGTGGTACAACTGAAAGATAACAACACGCTCATCATAGAGCAAAAAATGCTGTTGAATACCCAAGAAAGATGGTGCCGGTTCGTGCCCTCTTCTTGCCTAACTCATAGAAGAGTAGATGGTTCTTTATCGCCGCTCATCGAAAGCCGATACCTGGCCGATAATTACCACTTTTGGCAAACGCTAGATGAGGAAAATAGCAAAGAGCTACACCTCTATGCTCTTGATAAGCAGAACAGGAAACCCTGCTATGAACTCACAGGAACTCTTATTCCTCCCGGCGAAGTGGAAAAAGAAAACAACAATCTTTCCATTGCTATCATCGCAGACCTGAAAAAAAATCACTCCTATCTAACAGCCAGTCCGAACGATCTTATACTTCAGAGAGAAATAAAGGAATTGCACGCGCAAGGCAAGATCAAAACCGTCAAGCCCCATGCAGACGCTATGTACTTTACTTTAGAAGAGATCCAAGACGTGAGCGACCACTCAAAGCTCAGTGTAACCTCCTCTACCTTCACCCATCTTGAACATCCCTCCTGCATCCATGAATGGTATACTAAAGAAGGCAAGCTGCAAAAAATAGAACTTCCACGGCTGGGTCTTTCATTTCGACCGGATAGTAAAAAGCCTGAATTATTGAACTGCGATCAATTTCAGGGTTATCATATCAAACAAAACGCCATCGTAAAGGAACTAGGATCGTTTCAACACTATCTCGTACTAGAAAATGCCGGCGGCATCCGCAAGGTCATCCTTCCCAAACACACCTTTACCACCTCTCCCAAAAAAGAAGTACTCAACCCCAACTATACTGTTGATATGGAGCTGCATAAATCCAAACTCCCTCCTGTTCTGGTTTTTGAAATCAGCAAAAAAGGACTCCTCTTTCATAAATCTAGGCAAGCCAATCTTTTCTTGGCACACGTCTTGGCAATCTCCCAAGAATATCACCTAGCTGCAGACTACCTGAAAAACTATGGAGAAAAACTCAGCGCTTACTCTCCAGAAGAATTACATCTCTTAGATACCCTAGCTCATATGGATGTAATCACTGGGGATAAAAGCGGAAATATAATTGCTATCCAACTACATGCTCTATATTTAAAGGCCAAAAATGACCAGGCCCATCTGCATGAAATATCCGCAACCGATCGCAGCAGCTTGAACAAGCTGTATAACCTCTACCTCGAGCATTTGAGGCATGCAACCGCGTTGCAATTAAATGCACACGAGGAAAGTTTTATCCTAAAACATCTTCTAAAAGATGAATTTAATACCCTTTATTATATGCGTTTGCATGAGCTAGACCCTGCATCCACCCAACAAATCAATTTACCCACAGCATCCTCTGCAAAATCTGCACCTCCCTTACTGCCTACAAATCTATCCGATTTATACATACCGAAAGTTTATAGAGATGGCCGAATTCTTTTAAACCCACCTCTGCTGACACGCATACATCAATCTCTATATGATGATTTTATGATATTCTATGAACTTGCTAAATCCGGAAACCGCGAGGAAAAAGAACGATTGAAATCATCGCTAGCCTTTGCATTTTTTGCGGAGAATGCAAAACACGCAGACCTCGCCTACTTCTTTGATGTGCTTTTAGATAATCCTGATGCCTTTCCGGATCCTCTGGAGCCGCTAGTTTTAAGCCCACTCGATAAACAAAAGAGAGAAGAGGAGTGGAAGAAACAAGTGCGAGAAACAGCCAATAAACTGCTTACACAGAGAGCATCTAAACAGACAGAATCCACCAAACTAGCACCAGACACGAGTGATGCCTTCGGATTCCATTTTGTAAATGCAGCGCCTGCTCAGAAATCGCTTCAGATCACACCTTCACTGCCTGCCATTTTGCCATTCCAGTATCAATTAAACTTCTCCACATATTCTGAACGCATTCCTGAAGAAAAATCAACTGACAATTTTCAAAAAGCAATAGCTTTGAGCCTCTCTTCCGAAAATCAAAAACTCCTAGAAAGACTTCAAGCCAAGATCTCGGTCAAAAATTCTGATGAATACGCCTTTACCTCGGCACAACATTCCGAAATCATCCACATGCTATCTAGTATAAAACGCAGTGGCATTCCTGAGTTTGTGAAACATATAAAAAAGAATACGCATTTCAAAGATTTTAATTACCTCATCCCCCGTCAAAACTTGATTAAAATCATACATATTCTATCCTCTTCCTTTAATGTGGAAGAAAATGAACGACTCAGGCTGATTAATGATTTAGATAACGTCAAGGTAGAACCCACCTATGCCATTAAAAATCAATACGTGGATGAAGTTCTCTATACTTTATCCATAGCAAGTCTTCGCGACAAGAAAATGATCCAAGACCTTGAACAAGATATCCTCTTGATAGCCAACAAAAGCCCTATCTCAGCTACAGCTCAAGCATTCACTGAAGTAAAAAAATTGGGAGAACTGCAAAAGGTCATTACATTAGAGGAAATCCTTGTCCATTTCGCCCAAAACGACTATGCAGACTTGATGCGTAGAAATCCGGCTTTACAGGCAGGCGATATCCAACTACTCGCAGATAAAACCGCAGCCTTTCTGCTATATGCTACGCATAATCAGCAAAGGGAAAGAGCCCTCGCCACTATCGATAAAATCCTGGCCTTACGAAAGATAAATAAAAACAGCGAAGACATCGAATACAAAGAACTGCTCCGCGATCTTGGCAGCGAAATCGGTGCCACGCGCCAGTTCGACCCGCTCTCTCACCCGGCCTATCTGGTTTTTGAATACTATGCCAACATCAGCATGAGGAAATCCCAAGTAGAAAAACTAGAAAAATTTCTGCAAGACAAAGACAAAAATCCCATCATGGAAATGATCATGGGATCCGGAAAATCAAAAGTGCTTCTGCCTCTGTTAGGATTGCTCCGAGCCGACGGTAAAACATTGTCCATGCTGGTTGTTCCCCAGCAGTTATTTGAGAGCGTAGCCCATGACACTAAAATCAGCCTGCAAGGAGCCTTTTCGCAAGCTCTGCATAGCCTGCATTTTGATCGCGACACGCCTTTCACTTCAGAATTTCTAGAAACCATTCTCAAAGATCTCGAGCACATAAAAAAACACAAAGAATGCCTCATCCTCACCAATAAAAGCGTACAGTGCCTTCTCCTCAAATACATCAGCGAATGCGCACATCATTTCTCACTTAAAGAAACCCCTAAAGAGTTCTCCCATGAATTAAAAGTCATGGGCCGAATTTTAAAGATGCTGCATGAGGCCGGATATCCGCTCATCGATGAAGCCGACACCATCTTTAATGTGCTGCACGAGGTGAACTTCACCGGCGGACGACAGCTATCACCTGTAGTCCACGAACTCGAATTGATATCGGAAATTTACAGTCTTATCTATGAACATCCCGAGATAAAAAAAATAGCCCGTATTGAAAGCGATCCGAGAAGCCATAAATCTTTGCCCCTGCTCACAGAATCCTTATACTATGAAAAAATACAGCACCCCCTCGCCGAAGCCTTCATCCAACGACTGGACAGCATATCATTCCAATCGGAATCTCTCACCCAAAAAGTATCGGCATTTAAAGCCGGCCTGGATCATAAACATCGAAACATCCTCTTAGATTATCTATGCAGAAACAAAGAACACCTAAAACAAGCTCAAGAATACTTTGACTCTCTGGACGAAGATCTGCAAGATATTCTAGCTCTTGCCAGCGAACAAATCTCGCATCTCCTCCCATACACGCTTACCAAGAACTGCGATGAAAAATATGGGATCGATGGCTCTGATGATAATCCTCTAGCCATCCCCTTCTCAGGAGCCAATACTCCTAACCGCGGTTCGCAATTCGCCAATCCCCTCATCACAATGAACTATACTATGCAAACCTACATGAGAAAAGGTATCTCGCAAAAATTAATCGAAGTCCAGCTTAAAATCTTACAAGAACAGGCCTTACGTGAAATTACAGCAAGTGGAGGCAAATTGCAGCTGAAAGACACTCTGGCCGGAAAAGCTTTCGACGCCATAAAGGGACCGCTCCCCCTCCCTCTCTTCAACTACAAACCCATCCATCTTTCTGAACTGGTTACACACTTGAATGCAGATCCCGCTGCCATCCGTACTTTTGTGACCCGAATTCTTTTTCCACAGATGCAATTGCATGAACATAAAATCAGCTGCAACCCTCATAACCTGGCCGCCCTATTCCAGCACTTATGCGGCTTTACAGGCACCCTCTGGAATAGCCATAGCATGCATCACTCATTGCACCCAGAGCCGCAAGCCGGCACCGAAGCCAAGACCTTGCAGCTATTGTGGGCCAATAGCAGAGAAAACGCCCTGTCGTTGAAAGAAGGCTCCACGCAAGAAATGCTGAAGCAGCTTGAACAGCAATCCATAAGCTTCGATATGATCTGCGATACCGGAGGATACTTTAAAGAAGGCAGCAACAAGGAAATTGCTCATAAAATAGCCTGTACGCGAGGCGAAGCCACTGTCTACTATGACTCAAAGGGTGAACAAACCCTCACACAAGAGGGCGAGGATATTAGTTTGTCCGAATCCAATGTATCGCCTGAAAAAAGGCTGACGTTTCTCGATCAAATTCATACGACAGGCGCCGACATCCCTCAAAAATGGAATGCCGTGGCCTTGGTCACTATCGGACAAAATATACTCCTAAGGGATTTACTGCAAAGCGTGTGGCGCTTGCGCGGACTCGATAAACACCAAAAGGTCCGATTTGTCGTCAGCGAGGAAGTCGCCAGCATCATTCGTCAAAAGCTAAGATTAAAAAGCACTGAGGCCATTGGATTGGAAAGCCTATTAAACTTTGCCATATCCAACCAGGCAGCTCAACAAAGCACCGATAACTATAAAGCATTAAAAAATGAGATCAACAACATAGCACAAAGCTTATTAGTTACTCTTTTGTTAAACAATAAACTCTCGCACAAAGCCAAATCCCAAGCCTTTCACTATTTGAAAGCTTATTGGATCCAGCCTGCTATATTCAGAGCTAAAGACCTATATGGCAATCTCTCTTCAGAAGATAGCATCGATAACATCTTGAAAAAAGAGAAAGCCCAGGGCTTGGCCATGATCCATCATCTCTTTTCCAAAATGCCCTGGCTTGAACAAGTGGGCATTGCAAAACAGAGTTACATCGAAGCCGTAGAATCGATTGTTGACCGCTTTAAAGGCAAGCTCCCAGAGACCATGAACGCGCATTCCGGTGAAATATCTCTTGACACCACTGTAGAAGCAGAAAAGTCCCAAGAATCTGAAAAACAGGCCCACAAGCAAACCGAAACACAAAAAGAAACAAAAGCATCCACATCCTATGAAACCACTAAACTAGCCGTTATCTCTTCATTCAATAAAAACAAAAACAACTTAGTCTTATACGGATCTTTTAAAGAGGCTTTGCAGGCCATGAAGCAAAGCAAGGGTATCAATGAAAACCCATATACCCTTAAAGTATTCTTAGATCATTACCCCTTATTCCCCTTAAAGAGTTTTATTCAATCAAAACGCACAGATCGCTGCCTGAAACCACTCGAAACTGCTTTCGAGGGAATTAACATCTCGCTAAATGCTCTAGAATGGTCGCTCAAAACGCCTGACTGGCTATTGCTAGGCCCTAATCGCATAAACTTCCATCATGTGTTAATCAATGATGATGATACTGTGACCCTCATAACAGACGAAGAGTTTCAAGACCATAAGTCGAACCCGAACTACTACAATTTAGCCTTAGGTTTTTATGACCCTGACAGAAAACTCTCGCCGACACAGCTGCTCAAGGTTGTAAAACTCAAATTTTTAAATGGAGAATCCCTGTATTCACTAGACGAACTCCATCTTCTCGAATTATGGTTTAAGGCCCAAGGCAAAGAAAAAATGCACAAGCTGTTTGTAGAACACATCCTCAACGGCTTTCCACAAAAACAGCTTCGCTACCAAAATAGTCCCCTAAAAAACCTATTGGAAGGTTAAGTTTTGTTCTTGCTCTTCAACCACTCGAGGCACTCCGCCACCTGTCTTTCCGCAATAACGGTGACCATGGCATTGTGTCCGTGGTTAGGGATTAGATAATGCTTTTCGGATTTAGATGTCTGTTCATCGGGGACTAGTATAGGCAAGCTTGATCCGGTATCGGGAACAAAGAGGTCTATCGCCGGCAATAAGGGGGCGTATAAACAATAATGGCGTTCGGCAGTACCTTTTTCTAAAGGCTTTCGAGCCTCCCCTACCAATTTTCTAGCCATATCGCTGCCAAAAGGCAACTCTAATCCATTTTCCTGGCTGATCATTCCAGATATGATAGAACTATTACTACCATCTGTTCTCAACAAATTATTTGTGACATTAGCGCCGCTGGTACCAAAAAGCACCCCGGCGGTAAGGGATACGTAGACAGGTGTTTCAGGTGCTTTAGTTCTAAGCCATACTTCAAACAGCAGGGCTAAACGTGAGCCATTGGAC
>CAYMKI010000013.1:23748-35885 GCA_964390695.1 uncultured bacterium | reverse complement strand
ATAAAAAATATTTCGTAAACAATCTCGCTGGGCAAATCGACAATAGAGATATTTTTTGATTCTGAAGAACTTATGTGTTCGGCAGGAGGTATCGATGCTAAAGCTGTAGTCATAGTTTTTTCCTACGATGATGTGATTTAAGTAGTTCTGGACTTGATTGTGGTATTACGTACTGTATCCTCAAGAGTTTGAGTTACTTCCTGATTTATGGCATCTACAAAGCAAATCGCTACTTTTTTTAAGATGTTGTTTTGGCTTAAGTATATCGCCAACTGTTTCACTTTTCTTGCCGTGAAATGCAAAGAATCCGACGTTATTTCTAACGCGACATAAGTGATGCTGAATCCGATATAGTTGTGAATGAGAGAATCCGGCAGGTTGAGTTGCTCAGAAGCTGCGGGAGTAAAAGTTGCCGGTGTATCCATTTGTTTCCACAAATTATTTAATTTATTCGGTGTGATGGGTGCTGATCGATTCAGTTCAGCCACAATCCCATCCATTTTATATAAATAATTTTCAGCATAGCGCTCAGCCCACGCACGCTTGATATTTGAGTATTTCGCACACTGCGACTTAAACTCCGAAATCCCCCACCCAGTGCCCACTACAGGGATAAGACTTATGCCTGTAATCAGAAGACAGCCTTTGGTGATCCCTGCATCTTTTTTACATTGCATCCAATAGCTATGTGTTTTTTCAGGCTGATTATTCCAGCGTGCATAGCATGAAGCTAAACCGTTAAAAGAAGTACGCACAACACCTTCAACAGCACCTAATCCCCACAAGGCTATGGGATATGCATATACAACACAGGCGGCCTGGGATTTCCAACCTAATTGAGCAAAATAAGACATGCTAGATTCAATCATAAGATCACTCCAAAAAATTATTTAGCGTACGCCCAAACTAGCACTTATTATGTTGATAGCTGCACCAGCCACAGAGGCGACCACATTACATAATGGCTTAACTGCATATTTGTAAGTAGGCACCAAAGTGTAATCAACGACCACACATACACCATCCCAAAACTTAACAGCTTCCAAAACGCGATTTACAGCTTTTGCTCCCTGTATAACACCCTTAACTGAATGTCTCAAACCTTCTTTAGGAATATAATAGACATTATATTCATTGACAGGCAATTGAACCACAACAGCCCATCCGCTGATAGGAAATAGAGTAGCGCGGAGCATTCCGGATGCGCGTCGAATTTCCCGTTCAAAAGGCCCTTGCGCAGCTTCGTTGTGGTTTGAATGGGGAGAGGCTCCAACTCTGCTTATTCCCAAATACGCGGTTTTAAGTGCACTTTCTACTACAGCAGGCGCACATATAGCTGAGGGCAATATATTAGCACTAAGCAATAGCCTCACCACGACACCTCCCTCATTCCAAATTGCAACTGGCCCTCCAAGGGCATATAGAGTAACAGGCATCGCTGCACATAAACCCACCCTAAAGAGTTGTGTGAGCATCATTTCAGGTGTATTTGTTATTACTGTCATAATCACCTTCTCGTCTTTCATATTTATTGAAATGCACCTACACTAACCCCAAACTTGCCAAATATCAAGCGGCTTGAGTAAGTATTTTTTTTACAGATCCAATATTAATCAGTTAAAATCAAAATTGATATACAATTTTCGGCGAAACGTCAACATTTATCTGCATTTCAAGTGATATGCCCATATATACGCTTTAAACAATTTTGATCATGAGTTATGAACACCTCAACGGTAGTTTTAGGATTTAAACCGTTCCAGTTGAATATCTTTGCTATATTATTTTTTATGTATTTGAATATCAGTTACATAAAACTGTTTTTCCCAGAATAACAACAATCATACACATATATTTAAAGTAGATTTTTGAGTGCAAAGGAATTTTTTGCTAACATTTTATTAACAAGTTTTCCACAAAATTTACCTATTGATTTCAATAAGTTACATAAAAATGCGTACATATTGCGTACGTTATTAACTCGACCGATTTACTGATGAGAAATTCACCTAGTCAACTAACTCTATTTACGCTAGAATTCGGTTAAAACTCACCTTTACAACTTGATGTGCCCCATGGATACTTTATTTGAATTCAAATATTTTGACCTTGTGACTCCGGATGGAGCTGTCACCAACCTCACCAAGCTCTCCGATAAAAAAGTTGAGGCCACGGTTTTCATTGAAAATATACAGCCTAACTTTGTGGGTTTCCACATCGATAAACAATCCGTGTTCTTTAATATCAAGAGCACGCTGGCTCAAATTGGATTGAATAGCTCAGACATAAAAGTTGAGCTCGACAAGACCAGACGGTGTGCCGAAGTGACGTTAGAACTGACAGCTATCGGCAAGCTGGCCGTCGAACTCCTCGCCTATATCCAGGTGGGGGCCTTTATCGGCAAACTTTTTGCCGCAGATGAAAGACGCAGGGTGCGCGATCCGGATTATCTAGATAGAATGTTCGGGCGCTCCGACCGGTGGGGAAGGCCCTTGCTTTCATTAGGAGGCCTCCAAGGTAGCAAAGATCTGATCCTTGAAAAAGTCGAAGGCCGCACCGTGGCCTATCTCAGTTTACTCAACGGAAGAATCCAGTACGAAGAATCGATCCATGGTTTTTTGCCAACCATAGCCAAAGCGTTGAACTCTAAAATCGCCGTTCGGGAGCTGCTTAGGCTGCACCAAACTTGGAAGCCTTACTCTCCAAGAAATGTAGACGCCGATGAAATCTTGCTGGTACGCACACTCCCCTTGCACATCCGCACGGTATATGGCCGCGTAGTCGAAAACTTACTGTCTTATGGGTATCATCACACGTCTGCATCCATTCTGCAACCAGACACGCAGGCATCCGGAGATATTTACGAGCTCTATGGCAGCAGCGTACGCGAACTTACTGACATTCCGCTAGAATTTTACACCTTGGAACCTTATAGAGAACACGTTTTCTTCTCCGATAGAGATCAGCTGCAATCCTGCCTTGAAGACAGCAACACGCTCTTTAAAGCTTTTCAAACAGCACCTCTTCCCAAAGAAAGCGGCGCCTCAGTCTTTATCGTTAAAGGCACGCAGATGCTTAATTTGACATCCGAAGATTGGATTGTGCGTGAACCTCGCCAGCATGAATTTCCGGGACCTCACCATGGCGCCCGCCAGGCCCTGATGGTCGAACGCTACATCGAGCAGCAGTCATCCTATCCCTTCCTGAAAAACATTGACAGCGGGTACATCACCAGCCAAGGTATTTTGTTGACCAGATATTTCCCATCTCCTCTGATGAAGCGTATGCTGCTCAGCGATCAGGTCCAACGCTGTTTGAAAGGCATATATTTCCAATACCCCTCTCATTCCCATCAGAATTTCTTCTCCGCAGAAGACCGGGCCTTGCTGCACGATTTGGACAAATTCGCCATCCCCGTGTTTTGGGTAGATGAAACCACTAAAACGATTCTGCAGTATTGTCAAAAACAGGACCGAGATTCAGGTATGTTTGTGCCATTGAAAGAAGTGGATACCTTTATGAAGTCCACAGTGTTCGGTATCTATGGCTCTAATCTTTTAGAGGGCGGCTTTGAACAAGAATTACGCAAACTAATGCAAGGGATCCTCGATTTAAAATCCCAAGTCAACCACCCCATGCTGAACAAAAACACCCCCTTGGCTTTAGTCACAGGCGGAGGCCCAGGAGCCATGGAAGTCGGCAACCGCGTCGCCAAGGAGTTGAACATCCTTTCCTGTGCCAATATCGTAGATTTTCGCCAGAAAGACACCTCTGTCGTCAACGAACAGAAGCAAAATCCCTATATCCAAGCCAAAATGACCTATCGCTTGGACAAACTCGTGGAACGCCAAGCGGAATTCAACTTAAATTTTCCCATATTCCTAACCGGAGGCATTGGCACCGATTTCGAATACAGCTTAGAAGAAGTCAGGATGAAGGTTGGCGCCGTGCCTCCAGCTCCCGTCCTGCTTT
This sequence comes from uncultured bacterium, assembly GCA_964390695.1. GTDB lineage: Bacteria > Chlamydiota > Chlamydiia > Chlamydiales > Parachlamydiaceae > CAWACC01. The sequence continues at coordinate 31,913 of CAYMKI010000013.1, read as the reverse complement.
TTGGTCCTGTTGAATACTGGCAGAAGAAGATCTCAAACCGCTTTAAATGCAACTTGGATACGGGCACTATCAAAGGTTCTGAATGGATCAGCAACTGCTTTTATTGCGTGCAAACGGCAGAGCAAGGACTTAAAGTCTACCGAGAATTTTTCAATAAAACCCTCCCTATAGGCAAAGATGCTCCTATATATCCGGAAGGGTTTGTTTCGGTGTCATGAGTTATTCTGATTTAGCCAAGACTCTTTGGTAGATCGAAGTCAATTTATCCGAAAGTTCTTGCCCCTTTTCCTTTACGGCTTCTTCCTTAGGGAAGAGGACTACTACATTCCTATCAACTAGAAATTCTTTTAATTTTTCGCAAGAAACTCGAGGATCTTTCATTTCGTTTTTAAAATAAAGCTCTGGAACTATCTGAAAAACACGTTTAAAACCCTTGCTTGCAGTTTGCGTAGATTCGGCTATAGATTTAGTTCTAGCTTCATATTTATCAACGATATCCCCTAAAGCCTTCTGCATATTAAGGGTAGGCGCAAGGCTAAGAACTTTTTCTGCAATAAGAATCAACTTTTCATCTAAATCATTTTGCTGTCCGCTAGAATTAAGGCTCTGACCTTCTTTCAACAGCAACTGAGCTTGTAATTCTAGTTTTCCTACTTTAAGCATTTTTTTAGAAGTGATGATTTTATCGACAGTCCCTATATCCCATCCCAAAATTTTAGCTTTGGTATTTAGCCATACAGTTTGTAGTGTATCCTCTGGCTTTACCTCTTGCATTGAAGGCATGGATTCTACCAATACAGCATCATCTTCTTTGGCAAACGTATTAATAAAGAGTGAATTGAGTTGAACATGCCCATTTGAACCATGTTTTGTGACGAGGAAAAACTCCGAGACAGATGTCAAATCGTTTACATCCACCTCAGAGCCCTTAAATTCTGTTGTATAATTTTGCTGGATAAAGGCATTGAAATTTACGGTATTCATGTTCGCTCCTTGATATTGTTTTTTCGAAAGCTAGCCTAAAAATGGCTAGCTTTCTAACTCTAGGAGGATCAGAAAAAAAAGTCAATTTTTTAACAATTATTATTTAACAACCAGGTTCAAGAGCTTATTGGACACAAATATGACTTTGACGATTTCCATACCATCCACATACTTGGCGATGTTCGGATTCGCCATGGCAGACTTCATGACGACATCTTCGGTTTGATCCTTGGGAAGATCAAAGCGACCTCTTAGTTTGCCGTTGACCTGGACCACATAAGTAATCACATCATCTTCCAGATATTTCGGATTGATTACTGGATAAGGATGTGTGGTCAAGTTTTCAGTGCATCCTAATATTTCCCATATTTCTTCCGCCACATGCGGAGCAAATGGCATCAAAGCTTGTACTGCCATTTTAATCGCCGATTTGGGATAGGTTGGTAGTTTGACAAATTCGTTCACAAACTCCATCATTTTGGCTATAGCAGTGTTAAATTGCAGGGCTTCGACATCTTTTTCTACACCGTGGGCCAGACGATGTGCTAATTTAAGACCTTCCAGAGTGTCTTCATCGCTCACCTTTTCCGATATGGCAAGTTCATAAAAACGCGCTAAAAACCGGCGGCAGCCATTGACCGCATCCGTGTTCCAGGTCTTTTCTTTTTCTAAAGGCCCCATGAACATCTCATACATCCTCAAGGAGTCTGCGCCAAATTCGTCGATGATATCATCCGGAGTTACACCGTTGAGCTTTGATTTTGACATTTTTTCCACTTGGGAACGCAGCACTTCGCCGGTCTCCTTATGGTAATAAACACCTTCTTTTTCCTTGACGTTTTCAGGATCGACATAAGCCCCTAGACTATTTTGGTAGGATCTGGAGATGATAATACCCTGATTGCGCAGTGTTTGGAAGGGTTCCAAGGTGGTGACCAGGCCGCAATCGTAAAGGACTTTATGCCAAAATCTTGCATATAGCAGATGCAGCACGGCGTGCTCCACGCCTCCCACGTACAAGTCCACAGGAAGCCAATATTTTTCTGCTTCGGGATTCCAGGCGGCATTCTCATTGTGGGGATCGCAAAATCGCAGATAATACCAGCAGGAGCCTGCCCACTGGGGCATAGTATTTATTTCTCGTCTGGCAGCCTTGCCGGTTTTAGCATCCGTGGTATGAATCCACTCTTTAGCTTGGGCGAGCGGACTTAAGCCTTCATCGGTAGGTTTAAAGTTTTGAATTTCGGGCAATGTCAAGGGCAGCTCATCGAGTCCTAAAGCCCTTTGCGAACCATCTTCAAAGTGCAAAATAGGGAACGGCTCTCCCCAATATCTCTGACGGGAGAACAGCCAGTCGCGCAGTTTATAGGAAACCGTGGCTTGTCCTACGCCTTTGGCTTCGAGCCAAGCTGCCATTTTCTGCTTAGCCTGAACCATATCCGTTATGCCATCCAAACTGATATCGGCATGATGACTGTTGATATAGGTCCCTTCTCCTAGCCAGCACTGTTTGCCTTCGACCACTTGCTTTCTGAAAGTTTGTTTGTCGATTCCGGCAGGTACATGTTCGGCATAATTTTCCACATCCGGATCAAATACCGGGATGATCGGTAGGTGATATTTCGTAGCAAACTCAAAGTCGCGGTCATCATGCGATGGCACTGCCATAATGGCTCCAGTGCCATAACCCATTAGCACATAATCGGATATCCACACAGGGATTTCACGGCCATTGGCGGGATTTATAGCGTAAGCCCCGGTAAATACGCCGCTTTTATTTTTATTCAGGTCCGTGCGGTCTAAATCGCTTTTTAAAGAAGCTTGGCGCTGGTATTCCTGCACTTGTTTAAGATGAGAGGAAGGAGTGATTTTGGATACTAGAGGGTGCTCCGGAGCTAAAACCATAAAGGTGGAACCAAAGAGCGTATCGTGTCGGGTAGTAAATACGGTGATCAGATCCTCGCTGCCTTTCACTTTGAATTGAATTTGCGCACCTTCGCTTTTGCCAATCCAATTGATCTGCAATTTCTTTAAGCTTTCAGGCCAGTCGACAAACTTTAGATCTTCCATGAGGCGTTCGGCATAGGAGGTGATCTTGAGCACCCATTGCCGCAACGGTTTTCTTTCGACGAGATGCCCACCCTCTTTGGAGCGGCCATTTTCCACTTCTTCGTTTGCCAACACCGTACCTAATGCGGGACAAAAGTTTACATACATATCCGCTTCATAGGCCAGACCTTTTTCATACAACTTTGTAAATATCCATTGCGTCCATTTGTAATATTTTGGATCACTAGTGGCAACCTCGCGATCCCAGTCATAGCTAAATCCCAGGGATTGCAGCTGGCGGCGGAAATTGTCTATATTTATTTGGGTGGTGACGGCAGGATGTGTTCCGGTGCGAATGGCGTATTGTTCGGCGGGCAACCCAAAGCTATCCCATCCCATGGGATGCAAGACGTTAAATCCTTTTTGCCTTTTATGCCGCGCTACGATATCGGTGGCAGTATAACCTTCTACGTGTCCGACGTGGAGTCCGGATCCTGAAGGGTAAGGAAACATGTCAAGGACGTAATACTTAGGTTTTGAAGGATCTAAGACAGCTTTAAAGGTTTTATTTTCCAGCCAGCGCTTTTGCCATTTGGGCTCTATTTTTTTATGATCATATTTTGCATTCATTTTATGTATCTACTTTCTTTCAAATGTGTTATAGTTGAAGTTATAAGCAAGTTTATCACAGTATACCAAAAAGTATGAAATCAATCTATGTCAAAACGATCCAATAAATCAAAAAAAAATACGCCCGAAAAGAAACCCACCAAGCAGGAAAAGTTATATCAGAACCTTTTCAAAACCACGCAGCAGTTCTTAAGCGGGAAAAGCTATAAGCCCATGTCAGCGGAGCAACTCTCCAGCCGCCTCCACTTTGCACCCCAGCATGCTCCATTACTGGAGAAAATCCTGGAAGAACTTATTCAACAAGGTTTGATTGAGCTATCCCACCATAAATATATCTGGAAGACCACGCATCCTAACACCGTTACAGGCACCCTAAGTGTACACCACAGAGGGTTTGGCTTCTTGCGTCCAGACGATACCAATCTATATCCCGAAGATATTTTCATACCGAAGCATCTCACTTTAAATGCTGTGGATGGAGACTCTGTAGAAGTTTTGGTAAACACCGAAGTCGTCTCAGAAAAAGGTCCCGAAGGCAAAGTGGTATCGATCTTATCCAGAGGGCGCACACATGTCGCCGGAATCATCACCCAAGCCGAACCTTATGGCGAAATCCTAGCCTACGCCCCCCTCTTAGGAAACACGCAGAAAATCAGCGTACAACCTCCCAAAGACAGAACCCTCCGAGAGGGCGACCGTATCGTCATGGAAGTCATCGAATGGGGCAGCAAGCAGTCCCATACTCTCTGCCAAATGGCAAGCTATATCGGGCACATCTCCGACCCCTCTTGTGATATTCCAGCAGCTATCGAAGAATTCCAGCTACGCTCAACCTTTCCGGTTAAAGCCCTAGAACAGGCCAAAGAGTACGGCAGCAGAGTCACCGTTAAAGATATCAAACAACGCGAAGATCTCAGGCATCTGGAATGCTTTACCATAGATCCCGACACCGCTAAAGACTTTGACGACGCCGTCAACTTAACCAAAGATGAAAAAGGGCATTACCATCTAGGCGTTCATATCGCCGACGTTGCACATTATGTCACTCCTGGATCTTACTTGGACAATGAAGCCAAACAACGATGCAACTCCACGTATTTTCCTGGCTATTGCTTGCCCATGCTCCCGCATGAGTTGTCCAGCCACCTCTGCAGCTTAAAGCCCAACGTCAACCGCTTGACAGCTTCTGTTTTAATGGAATTCGATCCCTCTGGAAATATGATCAACTACCGCATCGCGCGTTCAGTGATCAAAAGCCGCAAACGCTTCACCTACCGGGAAGCCAAGCAGATCCTGGACGGCAAGAAAAAGAGCCCCTTCCTAAAAAATTTACAGCTCATGCTCGAACTGTGCAAACTCCTAAAAGTCAAACGTTATGAACGCGGAAGCTTGGAATTCGCCATGCCCGAGCTTATGGTCTTAGTGAATGAAAAGGGCATCCCGACAGGTTTAGACCATATAGAATACGACGAAACCCATCAGCTGATCGAAGAGTTCATGCTCAAGACCAATGAAGTCGTGGCCACACATTTGACCGTAGAAGGCAAAGGGCTGCCCTATCGCATCCATGACGAGCCTTCTGAAGATAACATGAAAGATTTCTCCATGCTGGTTCGTAACTTTGGATACAACCTCTCCGAAATCCCCACTTCTCGGGAAATGCAAACCCTTTTTGAAGAGGCCTCTCAAACCCCCTATGGCCAGTATCTAGCCACCAGCTATATCAAACGCATGCGCCTGGCTGTATATTCTGCCGACAACATCGGCCACTATGGCTTAGGGTTGACTCATTATTGCCACTTCACCAGCCCGATCAGACGTTATATAGACCTGATTGTACATAGGACCTTATTTGGAGAAGTCAGCGACCGCGAAAGCCTGGAATCGATCACCCTCCAGTGTTCCGAACAAGAACGCGCCAGCGCCAAAGCCGAAGGCAGCGTCAAAGTATTGAAGAAACTGCGCCTGCTTAAGAACTGGCAAGATAAAGACCCGAAGAAGCAGTATGAAGCTATCATCACACGCGTGAAGCCTTTCGGGATCTACTTTGAAATTTTAGACCTGATGCTGGAGAGCTTTTTACATATTTCAGAATTAGAGAACGACTATTTCGTCTTCGACGAACAGCAAGAACATCTGAAAGGCAGGCATGAAGGCCATATCCATGCCAGCGGCAACCGTATCTTTGTGATGCTTAAAGAGGTTAACTTCATCCAGCAGGAAACCATTTGGAACCTAGTGGGCGGCAGAGAGCAAAAAACAGATAAGGCACCTATTCGCACAACAAAAAGCGCTAACCCTGTCAAAGGTGCCAAGAAAGCCAGCCCCAAATCAAAAACTAAACCCACCCGCAAAACAGCAGCCAAAACCAAAACAAAGAGGAAGACCCAAGCTGCCCAAAAGAAAAAGACAAAAACAAAAAAATCATGAGGGAATCCGGTCGTAACCTTACATTAGCTCCTCTGCCCTTAGAGTTTTACCTCCAAGAGGATGTGGTGCAGGTAAGTCGCGACCTTCTAGGCAAGTACCTCTTCACCCATTTTCAAGGTATGCTAACCGGAGGCAAAATCATTGAAACCGAGGCTTATCGAGGTCCTGAAGATAAGGCCTCGCATGCCTATGGAGGTCGGCGCACCCCACGCAACGAAGTCATGTACCATAAAGGCGGAATATGCTACGTTTATATTTGTTATGGCATGCATGCGATGTTTAATGTTGTGACCCATGGGGAAGGCATACCTCACGCAATCTTGATTAGGGCCATAGAACCTGAAATAGGTGTCGAAGTCATGGTATCCAGAAGAAAAAAAGACACCCAGACACCTGCCTTAGCTTCAGGCCCAGGATCCTTGTCCCAGGCACTGGGCATTGCCAAAATACACAACGGACTTTCTTTATTGGGACCGCACATTTGGATCGAAGACCGTGGAGTGTTGGTAGCCGAAAGCGAGATTATCAGCGGACCGCGCATCGGCATCGATTATGCAGGCGAAGATGCTTGGCTTCCCTGGAGGTTCAGGCTAAAAAAATGAGAGGTTTAAGATGAGAAAATACTTTGTCACAGGTCTAGTTTTCCTGCTCCCCCTAGCCCTGACAGTAGCTATTGTGATGTTTATAGTAAATCTCCTCACGACTCCATTTGTAGGGATAGTCCAAGGAGTTTTAGATTACTTTGATTTGCTCGATAAAGGTTTTCTATTCCTTTCGGCTGAACAGATTCAGATAGGCGTCAGCAAACTGATAATCCTCGTGCTGATCTTTTTTGTTACAGCCGCGTTGGGAGCTTTGGGTAGGTGGTTTTTTTTCCACTATATGCTGAATCTTTGGGATTATGTGCTGCATAGAATTCCTCTAGTCAGCTCTATCTACAAAGCTTGCCAAGATGTAATTAAAACGCTGTTTGAATCTAAAACCAACTCCTTTAAACAGGTAGTCATGGTGCCTTTTCCCAGCAAAGAGACCTACTCTATGGGGCTGCTCACCGGAGAACAACTACCTTGGCTATCAAGTAAAACAGAAGCTAATGTCGTTTCAGTTTTTGTGCCAACCACCCCTAATCCCACCTCTGGATTTATGATGATGTTCGACCAAAAGGATGTCATCTATGTCGATATGAAAGTCGAAGACGCTCTAAAATACATTATCTCCTGCGGAGTTGTGATGTCACCCATAAAATCATCCCAAACAGAGCCTCATACAAAAAATCCTGAAAATATAGGCTAAAACGGGGCTGTCAATCTATGAAAAAAAACTTCCTGACAGGCTTGGCGATTTTACTTCCCGTAGCTTTGACGTTTTGGATTTTAGCTTTTCTTATTCATTTATTTACCAATCCTTTTTTAGACATCACTACGGCATTATTTAGCCCATATGTTCCGCACCACTTCCCATTATTTCTGTTCAGTCGTATTTTAATTTTGTTTTTTTTAACTGCCCTAATTATCCTCACAGGATTTTTAGCAGAGTATTTCCTTTTAAAGAAAGCTTTTGAATTTGGAGATTATATTCTGCACCGTATCCCCCTTATCAATCGCATCTACATCAATATGCAGAATGTTACCCATTCCTTTTTAAATAGAGACGAGAAGAGCTATATTCGTGTAGCCCTAGTACCCTTTCCGCATGACAAAGCCTATTGTCTGGGTTTCATCACTACTCCTCATATTCCACAAGGTTCTGACCCTCTGTTTATAGACAAATTATCTCTTTGCGTGGTTGGATCGCCGAATCCCACATTGGGGTTTATGCTGCTTTATGACAAGTCCAAGGTCATTGAGTTAGACATGACCGTTGAGCAGGCTTTAAAGTATATCATCAGCTGTGGAAGTGTTTATGTAAGTTTCAACCCCCGTGTGCATTCTTAACTTGCCCTTGCCCCTGCCCCTGCCCTTGCCCTTGCCCCTGCCTCTTCCAAAATTCTTTTACATTACGCACCCTAATCCCAAAGAAAATAAAATTAAACCACTGAGATCGGGAGAGCAGTGAGACCTGTGCGAGGGCAG